>NZ_JARWAN010000011.1:0-104603 GCF_031451755.1 Vreelandella vilamensis
CGCTCAAACGCTACAATTGGCTGTATAATCACCACATTCCGCAAAAGGCGCTGCACCATCAATCACCGATTGCGATAATGAAGGAATGGCAAACCAAGCGTCCTGAGTTATTTACCAAGAAGGTGGTTAATCACACGGGACCCGACAGTTAGTGATAATCTAAATAGTCAATAAGGTGTGCATCTTCCCCATCAAACGTAAATATCACTACCCAATTGCCGTTTACATGCACCGAAAAGAAACCTTTTCTATCACCTTTCAAACTGTGGAAATCAAAGCCTGGAAAATCCATATCATTTGGTTTGGTGGCTGCGTCCAGTGCCGCAAGTATGTCTTTTAGATCGTCGACATGATTCGGTTGTACTCCTTGAGGTTGCCCCTTCTCATAGAGTCGTTTAAGCCCTTTGTGTTTGATTTTTTTATCATCGCATTGCTTTTCTCCCTTACTGCAAAACGCCAGCAAAATGTATCGCGCAACGTTACGCACATCAATTATTATATTGAATTAACGTGTCATGAAGAGCTTATTTGTCTCTAGGCTGCCTGAGCGGCAGCAAACCGTGGGGCAATCTGTGCAAGGAGATAGCACATTTTCTGAGCTGCCTGGGCGGCAGCGCACATTCGCTGCGAAGCTGAGCAAAAGGGAATTTATTTCTGAGCTACCTGGGCGGCAGCGAACAGATGCGCGCTTGCTGCGGTTGTGGGCGCTTCTTTCTGAGCTGCCTGGGCGGCAGCGAACCCAGTGGAAGAAGAGCCAAGCAGCGCGGGCATTTTCTGAGCTGCCTGGGCGGCAGCGAACTGCTGCTGTTAAAGCTAGTGCGCTCCCGCCAATTTCTAAGCTGCCTGGGCGGCAGCGAACTCGAAACCGCACTAAGTGTCACGCAAATGTACTTTCTGAGCTGCCTGGGCGGCAGCGAACCTCCTATCCGCTGTGGGCGGCTGTATGACGGTTTTCTGAGCTGCCTGGGCGGCAGCGAACCTGCACCCAGCTCGCGGAGCGCTGACCAGCCTTTTCTGAGCTGCCTGGGCGGCAGCGAACAATCCCAAATCCCGCAGCGCATCACGGCCGAGTTTCTGAGCTGCCTGGGCGGCAGCGAACTTTCGGCTGGAATATGGTTCCCCTATGCGCTTTTTCTGAGCTGCCTGGGCGGCAGCGAACCTGCGTTATCACGATAATATCGTGACCCGTATTTTCTGAGCTGCCTGGGCGGCAGCGAACACGTCAACGCCATAGCCCGACATTTGAAAATTTTTCTGAGCTGCCTGGGCGGCAGCGAACTACCGTTACCGCCGTGATGTTACTGCGGTTTTTTTCTGAGCTGCCTGGGCGGCAGCGAACAGCTTCCACGCTAATGTGATCGACGCTATCTTTTTCTGAGCTGCCTGGGCGGCAGCGAACGGCCAAATGTCTCACTGGTGAGACTCGCTAAATTTCTGAGCTGCCTGGGCGGCAGCGAACTGTTCGATGGTGATGTGTTGGCCTTTGCCCTGTTTCTGAGCTGCCTGGGCGGCAGCGAACAAAGAATTGATTGCCCACACTAAACGGGGCCATTTCTGAGCTGCCTGGGCGGCAGCGAACTTTTGATCTTTAGAAACAAATTGCGCTTTCATTTTCTGAGCTGCCTGGGCGGCAGCGAACGTGCCCCCGCCAAGAAATGGTGGCGTGGGATTTTTCTGAGCTGCCTGGGCGGCAGCGAACAGCTCCTGCAATCATGCCAAACTTTTTCGGCGTTTCTGAGCTGCCTGGGCGGCAGCGAACCTGCCGTTATAGACACAATGACAAGCGATTTTTTTCTGAGCTGCCTGGGCGGCAGCGAACGGCTGTGGCGAGGATCAGACATGGCATACTCATTTCTGAGCTGCCTGGGCGGCAGCGAACGTTTGACGCATATTCCCGCAGCATATCGTCACTTTCTGAGCTGCCTGGGCGGCAGCGAACCTAGGTGGCCCGCTGGGTGCAGCGATTGGTGGTTTCTGAGCTGCCTGGGCGGCAGCGAACTTAACCGGGCTAACGAAATTAAATGGCCGATTTTTCTGAGCTGCCTGGGCGGCAGCGAACGTTTTTAGCGCTAGTTACTAAGGGGGCATAATTTTCTGAGCTGCCTGGGCGGCAGCGAACCGTCCCACACATCAGGGCTGTGGCGAGGATCATTTCTGAGCTGCCTGGGCGGCAGCGAACCTATGCTTAAAGCGGCAACGGCAATCATGGAATTTCTGAGCTGCCTGGGCGGCAGCGAACTTTGTCAGGATATTCTATAAACGAAGCCACTCTTTCTGAGCTGCCTGGGCGGCAGCGAACATTACAGCAACGAGCGCAACGGCGGGCGGCGATTTCTGAGCTGCCTGGGCGGCAGCGAACTCATCAACAAACAAAGACACTCTTTTTAATGTTTTCTGAGCTGCCTGGGCGGCAGCGAACGGTATCGCGCTATCAACAGCAAGCAAAGCATGTTTCTGAGCTGCCTGGGCGGCAGCGAACAAGGCAAGGCTCGCCGCCGGTTATAACAACATTTTCTGAGCTGCCTGGGCGGCAGCGAACAAGGAGGCGCATAAAAAAGGCTTGCTCGATATTTTCTGAGCTGCCTGGGCGGCAGCGAACTCAATCTACAAAAACATGGGGGCATGACCTGGTTTCTGAGCTGCCTGGGCGGCAGCGAACTGCAGCTTGAGCCGGTTGTAGATCAACTCTTTTTTCTGAGCTGCCTGGGCGGCAGCGAACGATTTGCGACCGGCGCGGAAGGGAAGCGCCCTTTTCTGAGCTGCCTGGGCGGCAGCGAACGATAATGCCCTGCTTAGCTAGCTGCTGAATACTTTCTGAGCTGCCTGGGCGGCAGCGAACACAACATGGCGGGCTTGGTGTTGTTTAATAACTTTCTGAGCTGCCTGGGCGGCAGCGAACTAAGCACTGCTTAGATTATATGGGCTTGGTTTTTTCTGAGCTGCCTGGGCGGCAGCGAACTGTTATTGAGGCTGAGCATACCTGCATGACTTTTTCTGAGCTGCCTGGGCGGCAGCGAACAAGAGCATATCAAAATTAATGTGCTGATTGTTAAAGAGCTTTAACCGAAAAAAGCGGTATCACCCTTTTTTGAGTAACACCGCTAAGTGATTGATTATTGGCGGCCTATTTTGATACTAGAAAAAAGGGTCAAAACCAGGGCACCGTGGCGTTGGGGCTTAGGCCGTAATGGCTGAACGTGCCCGCCACTGGCTTTTCCTGCGGCTTGCAGTGTTCAATAAACAGGCTAAAACGCTGCTGGGTGGAGCGGCTATTGATCTGCACAAAAGGGAGCTCAATGCGCCGTTCGGCCAACTTGGCGTAAATCTGCTGCGCCTCTTCTTCTGAAATGTCATGCCGTTTGGCATAGCGCTTGGCACGACTTGGACTGCCCGTATTGAACTGCTTACGCGCCGCGTTGATATGCTGAGCACCCGCAGGCACTGCAAGCACCTCGCTCACCTGGGCGTGATCGCGCATACCGGTTAGCCAGACTGCATTCATTAGCTGCTGCAAACGCGCTTGTGTGCCGTGTAGGCGAAGATGATCACCCAGCGTGCGCGCGCGTAAACCGTGCTTATGGTCAGGGAAACTGACGCCTACGTCCGCAGCCTGTAAATCAAACAGTGCCCGGTGAAGCTTGTTATAAAGCGCGCCCATTAAAATTGCCGGGGCAAAGTCAGGGTCGGGCCTCAGGCGGATATCGATATAGTGATCCATGGTTTACCCCGCTTCGCCGAACACACCGCCGCGAATCAAGGTCGCCATGACAAAGTGTTGCTGCTCAGTGGACGGCACTGAATCCTTGATCATCCAGTTATCCAGCAGTGAGTAGAAATCGGCCTTCTGCTTGGGCTGGCGGTACGCTTTGCCCTGGGTAGTCACGGAGCCATAGGGTTCAACGGCAATAGGCCCAAGGTCTTCATCGTTCTCGTTGGGGTACCAGGTATCAATGGTACGAATGGCGTTACCCAGTTTCTGCGAGTGAATACCGGCAATCTTGCTGACGTGATAAAGCGTTTTGCTCTTATCGCCCCGGCCCCGATCAAGAATCAACTCTTGGGACGGGAACACTTCTTGGCCACTGCCTACGTGCACATAGGCCACTACCTCTAGCAGCAAGTGCTGCTCACCCGCCAACGCGGAGGCGATAACACTGGCGAGTTCTTTAAGCTCGGCGGTGTCCTCGAAAGACCGCAACGAGAGCGACAGTGCATCAAACGTCCACTCTTTGGTGGTTTTTCCCTGGGCCAATTGACGAACACTAACCTCGACTTGCTCGGCGCCCATGCGGTTGCGCCACAGAAAGCGACCGTTCGCCAGATTATTGGCATAGCGATGCGCCAGCTCGCCGAAGCCTTGCGCCTGTTTATATTCGGCGACTGCCTGCTCCAGCTTGGCTTGGTACTCAGCGTTATTACAGGCAGAGGGCGTTCCAGCACCGGCCAATACGCGCAGCGTAAAACGCGCAACTAAGGTGTCTGCATCGTGAGGCAGCGTGGCGACATCGACGGTTTGCAGGTTGGGATTTTCAATCGCCGCGTCTAGCTTAGCGGGGTCTTGGTCTTTGGCTTTCAGGCGGTTGGAGATGGTGCCGCGCACCGATTTTTCACGCACTTCTACCGGCTGCCACTGCTGATTATCTTGGCGCTTTTCCCAGCTGCTGGCGTAAAGCAGGGCATCAGAGGGGTCAAGCTTGCGCTCAAAGGCGAGGACGGAAGCGGTTTTAAGGGTGTCGTTTTTAGCCATGATAAAGCTCCTTTTTTACTGTGCTGAGGCGCGAAGGTGGTAATCGTTGTTGAGTCGGTAGAGTCCCGCTTCTTCGTCGTTATCAACGTACCAAAGCAGGTCTTCAGGTTGCTTCATGCGGTGCGGGCTGACCCATTCGCCCATGGAGTAAAGGCTTTCAACAAAGCGAAAATGGGTCTTGGCATCGCGGGCATTGGTTACTTCTCCTGGCTGGAAAAGATCAGAGATTGCGCCGTAACCCACGGGGATAGGCACCAGCCAGCCGCGATAGGGGCGCTGCACCTGCCAAACGGGTTTCTCGTTGGGTTGGCCTTCATTTTCCAGAGCACAGTGGTGATTGAGCCGTGAAAGATCCAACCACGCATCCAGCAAACTGGCTTCCGGGTTTTGCTGTTGCAGCGTCTGGTGGTGTTCGGTGAGGTAGTCATCGCGCAGGGTGAGCGCAAAGCCTGGCAACCAGCGACGCTTCAGGCGCGCGAACTGCTTTTGACGCCGCTCTTCATCGTCATCAAGCGTGACCCATTGCGGGCGCTGTTTGTGATTTGGAACGCTGTGGTTAGGCACCACGCTGCCCCCGGCGATACGCATACCCGCGACGATTTCACCGATTTGTTCAGCAATAAGTTCACTTTCTTCAGCGGCCGTATCAATGGTGAAGATCAGCGTGATATCCAGATGGATACGCCCTTCTTCCACAATGGCTGCCGTGCCTCCCGTTTTATCTACCGGGTTACGGGTAAGGTGAAAGCCACGGATGTAGCCGCCTTCAGTGGCTTGGGCTTCAAAGTCGTGGCAAATAACGCCGACTTTTTCCAGCGCAACGTTGATACCTGCCACCAAAAGCTTGCGCTCCAGGGCGTGCATCAAACCCACAAACGCACTCATGGAAGGGAAGCCCCAGGTCATCGGGCTGGAAATCGCGTTGGCGTTTTGTACCCGCAGGCGCGGCAAGACCAGGAGGTTTTTCACTTTACTCATCGTCATCACCTCCTGGCAGGTTGGTTAAGTCTTCCATTAGGCTTTCCATCCAGCGGCGGTCACGACCTTGATGAGTCGCATCTTTTGCCAGCGTTTTCTGCCAGTGGCGAAATTCCACATCACCTAACGGGAGCTTTTCACCCAGCGCCGCATTGAGCCAGTTAGCAAAGCGGTGGCGAATGTCATCGGCCCACTCCACGCTGTTTCGCGCTTCACGAAAAGCGGCATCTTCTTCGGCACGACCAGGGTCTAGCCAGAAGGCTTCTTCAGCGACCAATTCGCATTTTTCATCGTCGCTCCAACCGGCAGGCAGGCTATGCATTTGCATCGCAAATAGCGCCAGCTCATCCATCAACATAGCGGTGTAGTCATCGCGCAGGTCGCGGGTGTGCATATTGGTGGAAGTGTTGGCCTCCAGAAAGCGCTTGAGGTCTGTAACAAGGGAGCGCACTTCTGAACGGCTGCCAAATACTCCTGGGTGGGAGAAAACCGATGCGACTTTCAGTGGTGGGCGAATATCACGGACATTCCAACTGGGCGGAAGCGATGCCAATAGGTAATTATTCCCTCCCCGCTCGCTATTTAGTTGCGAGATGTTTTGTGGCTTTGTGCCGCCCATTTTTTGTACGGCTAGGTTGGGGTAGCTGTGCACCGATTGCTCGGCATATTTGCCTTCCCGCTTAGCTTTACGTGCCTCTTTGGCTTCTTCACTAAAGCGGTCATGGTTAATGGTTTGAAATAAGCGGTGCGCCAGCGAGGTGGCATACAGCGGGGCTAAGAGATGAAAGTTCTCGGCTTCATTCTCTGAGTCTGCTGCATCATCACCCACTAACCAATAAAGCTGTTTGCCTCGGGTATGTGAGGCGTGTTCGCCGCGCGGTTCGGTAATCGCCGCAAAGGCACTGATCCACGCCTGAGCTTGCTCGGGGTTATCGCTTAACGCTTTTGCCAGTTCAGTGTCATTTTCCAGGGCACGCTCAAGCAGCGATTTTCCCTCGAATTGCAGCTTCAAGAACTTATAAACATCCAAGGCTGCGGCGTTCCCCACGACATCGCCTGCAAAATCGGCAGGTAACAAATGACTACCCACTAGGTTGTGGGTATGTAGCGACTCGGGTGGAGCGTAAAGGTTGGAGCCTTTGGCATCGGGGTGGATAGGTTTTAGTGAGTGGGTAACGACCTGCAACTGACCGACTCGCTTTGCCGCATCGTTTATCCAGGTATCGAACTGGAACTGCTCAACCAGTGCTTGGTATTTCGGGTCATCGGGAGCTAGCTTTTCCGCTTTGGTATCGAAGCGCTCTTTTAAGAAAGCTTCGATCCCAGAGCGAATTTCTGCTGCTCTACTATTATCTGCCATACGTTTTCCTTTTGATTATCGAAACCTGCTGGCATACAAGTGCTTGTACGTGAACCTCGTAGAAATTACGGAGCATGCTAAATTTTATTTACTCCGCCAAAATCCCAACACTGGGTGATACCCCCACCGCTGATTTCTAGCCGAGGCCGTGACCGTGCCGAAGGTTCGGGCGGCGCGATCAAGGGAGATGTCCAGGTCTTCCGCCAAATCGGCCAGTGCCGTTAAGTAGTCGCTGGCGCCCCAGGGTTGAATCCGCTCGCCCTGCTCTTTTGCTAGGTCTACCCGTACCAGCAGGCTCTCTTCTACCGGCACATAGAGCTTTTCACCCCGCCTTGCGCCATCGTCTACTCGGTGTAGCGTCCAGCTTTCACCGCCCTCATCGGGCAGCAGTGCTAGGGTTATTTCGGGTTCGAGTTGCTTGCGAAATGGGTCACGCTGAATCAATACACCGGTTAAGTGCACCTGTGGTACGGCGTACCAACTATAGGCCCCCAGCGGTGGCGGCTTGGGCTGCTTGCCAAGCCTGATCTCTTTTTTAGTTAACGGTTCAGCGGGCTGTTCGATCATCAGTTGATGCAGCCGCTCATGCTCCAGATCGACGAGGCTTTCCTTGGCATGCAGCGTTTCCCGCGACAGTACGCGGGGGCGCGCGTCAATCACCTGGTATTCATCTTTAGTTAACAACTCACTCAGAGAGTGACTGCTTAGCCGCCAATCACCGTCTGTTTCAAAGCCAGGCTTATGAAACGCGGGCTTTCCAGATTGCTCCCAATGTTTGAGGTTGGTATCGAGCAGTAAAATATTGGGCACTTCGCAGGCCTGCTCACGGTGGCGGCGTACCCGGCCCGCTAGCTGAATAATCGAGCGCATGGAAGAAGGCTCTACGATCGCCCAGTCATAATCGTGGTCGCGGCCAACTTCAGTGACCGGCGAGCCCAGCACAATAAACAAGTGGTCATTTTCTTCGCTGCCATCCAGTAAACGGCGGATATCCGGCTGCTGAAACACGCGCTCTGGCTCGGCGCGTTGCAGCGTTGTATCTAACCGGCGCTCAATCTCCGAGCGCATCACCAAAGGGTGGCGGGAGTGGTAAACGCAGAGGTGAATGCGTGCCCCTTCCGGCGCGCCCTCCTGAAACAGAGCCCTGGCCACATCCACCAAGGGGTCGATATTGGCCATACGCACAAGGCCAAAGCTGACGCGCTTGCGGGTGTGCGGGTCAACAGAGTGGTGCTGGTGGTGTAGCACTAACGCATGCTCGCGCAACAGCGCAGCAACGGCGGGCCTGATCTCTTCCGGGCGTTTGCCTAACGCTGGCAACGCTAAAATATCGCCGCGGCGGCGCACCGGGCTGGTGGCTAAGCGTTCTAACCGCCGCTTGGCAAAGGCGTGATGCGCAGCCTTAAAGGTCTCGCTACTGGGGCAGTTGTCATGCTGACGATCGTGCTCGTCGAACCAGGCGCAGCAGATATCCACCGCTAAGCCCGGCTCGCCTCGGTGGCGTTGAAAGGCTTCGCGACCGCTGCGGTAGGCTTCATACAGCCCTTCCACCAAGGCGGGCGGCAAGGTGGCGGATGACAGCAGCACCCGCGAGCCCAACAGCCCCGCCCAATTCACTAATCGAGTCAGCGCGGGCAGGTCGTTGATATCGAAATCGTCGATTTCATCGAGCACTAAATCACTGCTCATTAGCCGCAGCATGGGTACGATCTGCCGCCCGCCACGGGTGCTTTCTGTGGCAGGCACCAAGTGGTCAACGGTACACACCAAAATGGGTGCAGCGATCAGCGCGCGGGTGCCCGGCTCATTATTCAGGCGGCGCAGCACCGGGTGGTTATCAAAGTTACCATCAAACACCACGTGGGCGTCTTCTTCGATCAGCGCCTGTTGAGACGCCGAGCCGCTGGCTTCGGCTTCTTGCTCGTAGTGCTCAAACAGCGTTTTATTGGCACTGCCACCCACGCGCACGGCGAGTTCATCTTCCCCAAGATGCAAGCGCTCGCGAAGTGCTTGGCCGGTTTGCAGCGTTAACGTGCGTAGCCCCAACGCAATGCTAAAGCGCGCCCCCTGCTGAGGGTCGGCCAGCGCATACATAATGCGCCCATTCGCCAGGGTTTTACCGCAGCCGGTGGAGGCCATATTGATGCCAAAAAAGCCTTGTCGTTGGCTGCGTTCTCTCAGCGATTGGGCCAGGTCAAACGCTTTATCCTGCCAGCGAAAGCGCGGGTGACTGCTGCGTTTACGAAAGCCTTTATGGCGCGCTAAACGCGGCAGGTGGCTGTCGACGCTAGGCAGTGCGCGCGCAATCGTAGCGGCGTGTTTTTCCACGCCCAGGATATGCTCATCAAGCGGCTGATTGGGCTTGCCGGTTTTGCGCACGGTGTTGGCTATTAGCGGATAGTTGGGTTCGCCGCGCACGCGATGCTGGGGGTCTTCCAGGCTTGAGTAGTAATGGTCGGCGAGCATTAAGCTTAGCCGCGCCAAGTGCATGACGTAGTGACTTTCCAACCAGTGGCGATTCGTTTCCAGCCGTGCCTGCAACCGCCTTGCCAGTTTGGTGGCGCGCTCGCGCCAGCGGGGCGTACTAACGGGCAATCCGCCCTTGAACTGCCAGTAGGGCCAAATTCGCTTAGGGTCTTGGATCTCGGGAATCTCATTCCATTCAGCGTTGATGGCGGCGAATAACTGGGGAAGCTGCTCTGCTTGCAGGCTAGTGCTCCCTCGTCCCCAGCGCCTTGGGGCGTCATCCTCTTTGTCCGGCGGTTTTAACGGCAGGCGATGGTGGCTAAGCACCAGCCAACCCACTGCGGCCGCCAGCGGAGGGAGACGACTAAACACCGCCGACGTGGGGTTATCCAATCCGTCACGCTCAACGCCTTCCAGCCAGTCCTGTTCTTGATAGTCGCCTTCGGCCAAGCGCGCCAGCCAGGTGGCGTCGTCGTCACTGCCTACAAAGGCTTGGAACAGCCGTAACGATACCCACTCATGGCGATATAAGTTGCGCCCTTCCAGCTTGCCTGTGAGCCGCTGCTGAAAGGCGTCGCAGGCTTTGCCCAGGTCGTGCAGTAACGCGGCCATAGCGGTGAGCAGAAGAATATCTTCGCCGTTGTGCCAATCGTTTTCATCCTGGCGGCGCAGAATATCGCGGGTAGTGGTATTGGTCGGCACCGCGCCATTGAGATTGAACTGGGCGGCATCACCCACCACCCACATCAGTTCACTGTGATCGTGGCCTCGAATCCAGTGGCAGGCGACGGCGGTATTCTTGCGGGCAGTTTTGCGTAGTAGTTTGCGCAAGGTATCAAGCCCGGCTTGGGTAATCGGCGTTTGCCAGGTGCGGTCGCCGCGGCGTTCGGCAAACTGATCTAGTACGCGCCGGGTCTGTTTAAGGGCGTTCTTGTTGCACTGAGAGATCAGCAGCACGTTCATGATTCGCCGCTCCCCTGTTCTTGCCCCAATTCCTGGGCAACTTCCTTGAGCGTATCGATCATAAAGTCGAGGGATTCGGTGCGGGTTAAGCGCTCGATGCAGGCTTGGCGAAACTCCTGCTCTTCATCGCCGCGCATGGCGGAAATAAACGCCTGGGGCAGAATCACTGCGTCTTTGACTAAATCCGCCACATCAAAAACCAGCCCACCCCGGCGGGTTTTACCGTGGAGTACCGCAAGCCCGTGGGGAATACCCAGCACCCAGGTGGCAGTCGCCGCCAGGCCGTAGGCTAAATAGTTGCCGTGATCGAGAAAGCGGTTGGCGGGATCAACCCCCGCACCGCGTTTAGCACGGGTGAAGTCGCCGTAGTCAACCGCGTTCACCGCCAGCTTGAACAGCGTTTTGGTTAACCGTGCTTCTAAGGTAAGTAAATCAACGGTGCTGAAGGCTTTTTTGATCGCTTCGCGATGGTGGTTGAGTGCGCTATGCAGGTGATCGGTGGAAATACTAAAGCCTGCGTCTTTCATCACGCGGCTTGTCCACAGGGCTTCGATGCGGGCAAGGCGGGCTTGCTGAAAGGCGCGGGCGGCATTCAGACGTTTTGCATCGTCAAACCAGAAGCGCACCCAGTATTGCAGGTACTCCGTGGGTCGGTACTCGCTTTGCGGGGTCAGCCAGGCAACGTCTACATCGACTTCATTGGCAGCAAACAGCGGCGTGCCACCGCCGCCGCAAAACCCGACTAATACACCGGCCTTGGCAAGCTCGCGCATCGCCGCTTGAGTAATCGAGGTGCCGGTGCCGAGCAGAATCGAGGTGGTATTGGCAATGGGAATATTCCAATAACGCGACTTGCTGCCCTCATCGGTGACGTACTCTACCCGGCCACCATTCACCAGCACCCGGCAATGCTGCAAGTAATAAAGATTGGCGCGTTTTGAGTGAAGGATCGTCTTGAGATCCGAAGGTGAAAAGTCATCCATGCTCAGTTCCTAATCCTTAAGGCTTTCACCATCTAATCATTCTTCATTCATAATAACCATTGACACTCATCAGCTTTTCTCACACCTGGCTGCTTGCGCTAATATCCGCATGCTGATGGCCTATACACATTGTTTGCGCGCCCACAACGGGTACAATTCGCGACCAATCAAATGATCCACTGTTCCTGCATCTAAAATGTTATGTTATAACTTATTAAGCCATAACGGAGTCATCATGAGCGAGCGAACGCACCGCCACAATAAAGAAGGGCCTTGCCATTTTTCGTTAATGTCGCTGTCGGCGATAAAACGGCTGTGGCTCGTGATGCTACCGCTGGTGGGGCTCTGGCTGTTAGTGGCGTGGGCCGGTGGGTGGGCGTTATGAAAGCAACACCACCGGCACGCTTACAGCTTCATGACTTACACCTGGCCCAAGGTCAGCGCTCAGTGCTTGAACATGTGGACGGCAGCTTTCAACCCGGCGCGATTACAGCCCTGATTGGCGCGAACGGCGCCGGGAAAAGCACCCTAATTCAAGCCTTGATGGGTGAGCTTCGCCCGATCAACGGAGAAGTGGTGTGTACCGTTCCCAAAAAACGCCGGGCGTGGCTACCGCAGCAGCTAGCGCTGGATTTGACCTTCCCGATGAGTGTGGAAGAGCTGGTGATGACCGGCAGCTGGCCAAGCCACGGAGCGATGAAAGGCTATTGTGCGGCGCATTACCGCAAGGGCCGCGAAATTATGGCGCGGCTGGGGATTTCGAACTTAGCCCACCGCCCGCTCGGGGAACTTTCCGGCGGCCAGCGGCAGCGCGCACTGATTGGTCGTACGCTAATGCAAGAAGCCGAGCTGTTATTGCTCGACGAGCCGTTTGCCAACGTGGATAGCGAGACGGTGGATATTTTGATTCGCATTCTGCGTCAAATGGCGGATGACGGCGTGACCATTATTGTGGTGCTACACGATATGGATCACCTGCAGCGCTTGGCCGATGACGTGCTCATGCTCAGTGGGGGTCACGGCCGGTGGATGGCGCCGAGCGCCCTAACCCACTCGCCGGCGACGGCTCAAGTGGTGCCATTTACATTAGGAGAGCACCATGTGGGATCTGTTTAATGCCTGGTTGATTGCACCGTTTGACTACGGTTTTATGCGCCGGGCGGTGGTGGGAGGCTTGGCGCTGTCACTTGCCGCGCCGCCGCTTGGGGTGTTTTTGGTCCTGCGCGGCATGAGCCTGATTGGTGATGCCATGGCCCACGCGATTTTGCCCGGCGTGGCATTAGGTTTTTTGCTGGCGGGATTTTCGTTGCCAGTGATGAGCGTTGGCGGAGTGCTATTTGGGTTGATGGTCGCGCTGCTGGCGGGAGCGGTGTCGAAAATGGGCGGCCAGCGCGAAGACGCGGCCATGGCGAGTTTTTTCATTATTTCTCTGGCGGCGGGCGTTATGTTGATCTCGCTCGGCGGCAGCAGCGTTGATCTCACTCATGTGCTGTTTGGCTCGGTATTGGCCATCAACTCCACCGCGCTGCTGTTAATTACCGGCATCAGCACGCTGATTGTGATCACCCTGGCGGTGATTTTCCGCGCGCTGGTGGTGGAGTGTTTAGACCCGCTTTTTTTACGCGGCCAAAGCCGTCACAGCGGTTGGGTGCATAGCGTTTTTTTAGGGCTTTTGGTCCTCAACCTGACCGCCGGGTTTCAAACGCTCGGTACCTTGATGGCGGTGGGGCTCATGATGTTACCCGCGACCTCGGCACGTTTTTGGAGCAAACGGCTGGAAGGCTTGATTGGCATTGCGGTGGTGTTGGCTATGATCGCCAGCACTGGCGGGCTGTTGCTCTCGTTTCACCTCGATATTCCTTCCGGGCCAAGCATTATTTTACTCGCGGGCGCAGGTTACTTTTTTTCAGCGCTGTTTGGCCGTTACCACAGCCTGGCAGCCAAGCTACGACGTAAAACAACGCCCTTAGCCGTAGAGCAAGGGTATTGATTTGTCTTGTTCCTGCGTAACTCTTTTTTATGCGTAACCAATAAGGAGGGTCATATGACTCTTGCCTCCTCATCGCGCTGGTTAGTGGGTGTTTCCACTATGTTGGCGCTACCAGCCGCCATCGCTAATGAGCGCGTTCAGGTCGTCACCAGCTTTTCGATTCTCGCCGATATGGTAGAAAACGTGGGGGGCGAGCATGTTGAGGTGTCTTCCCTGGTGGGTGCCGATGGCGACGCGCACGTGTACTCGCCTAGACCTGGCGATGCCCGTGCCTTGGCAGACGCTGATTTAGTGGTGTTTAACGGCCTGCGGTTTGAGGGCTGGATGGAGCGCTTAATCGACGCCAGCGACTATGCAGGCCCACTGGTCATTGCCACCGATGGCATCCAGCCGCTCTCATTCGCAGGTCACAACGATCATGACGATCACGGGCACGACGATCAAGATCATGACGATCACGGGCACGATGGCCACGGGCACGACGATCAAGATCATGACGATCACGCTCATGGCGATGAGGATCCCCACGCTTGGCAGGACATGCAGCAGGCCAAGGTGTATGTGGCCAATATCCGTGATGGGCTAATTGCCGCCGATGCTGACAATGCCGATGCCTACCGCGCCAATGCCGAGCAGTACTTGCAAGAAATGGCTGCTGTGGATGCTGAGATCCGCGCGCTGATCGCTGAAATCCCAGCGTCCACCAGCGTCATTACCGGTCACGATTCGTTTGGCTACTTCTCTGCGGCATACGGCGTGCGTTTTCTGTCGCCCACTGGCTTATCCACTGAAACCGAACCCAGCGCTGCCAATATGGCCAGCCTGGTGGATGTGATCGCCGAAGAAAACGTCAAAGCCCTGTTTCATGAAAACATGACCAACCAATCAATAATCACGCAGTTAGCCGAAGAAACCGGCATCTCTATTGCCGGTACGCTGTATGCAGACGCGCTAACAAGCAGCGGCGAGGCCAGCACGTATTTAGGCATGATGCGCCACAATGCGCACGTGCTGAATGATGCATTGGCACAGGCTGGGCATGATGATCATGGTCAAGACCACGACGATCATACCCATTAAGTAGCTCATCTCACGCTGGATAGTGCGGGAGCTCATTCACAATACGCAAGACCTGTTCACTCTTTTATAGGAACAGAGTGAACGGGTCTCACGGCGTATATTCTGAGCCTGTCGCGGGATAAACCTAGCAAAAGGAGGAAGAACGCGGATTGCATTTTGAACCGCCGATCAGGGAAACTAAGGGCCTCCATTTTCCTAGCAAGAGCCGCCCTTATGCGTTTAAACGCGGATTTTTCTCAGTTTGCCGTCATCACGCCCGACGAATACCGTTGGGTGGACTCCCCTAGCCCTGGCGTTGAACGCATGATGTTAGACCGTATTGGCGATGAGGTGGCGCGTGCGACGAGTCTCGTGCGCTATGCACCGCATAGTCAGTTTGACCGCCACACCCACGAGGGTGGCGAGGAAATTTTGGTCTTAGAGGGCGTTTTCGCCGATGAACACGGCGCCTACCCCGCCGGAAGCTACCTTCGCAACCCCATCGGAACAGGCCATGCTCCGCACATAGGCGAAGAGGGCGCACTGATTTTCGTCAAGCTACACCAGTTTGACCCCGACGACACGCTGCAACTCGCCATCCCCGCGCACCAACTGCCCTGGCAGCCCGACCGACGCCACGGCATCACCTACAAAATGCTGCACACCTTTGGTCAGGAGCGCGTGAGCCTTGAGCGCTGGGAAGAGGATGTGTTGGTGGAATACCCGCCACTTAGCGGCGGATTAGAACTTTTCGTTCTAGAAGGAACGCTTTGGGGCAGCAACACCGAGTACCCGGTGGGCACCTGGTGCCGTTATCCCGTGGGTGAATCACCGCAACTTCGTACCGGCAAAGAGGGCGCCATGTTCTATCTAAAGCGCGGGCATTTGCCCGCCACCTAGCGAGCGAGACCCATGAACGGCAGCAACGTAAGGAGCGCAATGATGACCACCGCCACGAACACCAAGAGAACTTGCAACGGGTGGGCGGTGAAGCGTTTCCATAGAGTCGGGGCTTCACCACGCGCGAGGGCGTCATGATGCTCCCGTCTCGCCTGCGCCAGGCGCTGTGCTTGGTAATCAGCAAGTAGTGCCTTCGCCTCATCTAGCTGGGAAGCATCGCGCAACCAAATAGCATCCACGCCCAGTCGAAAAAATCCCGCCTGCGTCTCGTAAGTTTCCATGCCATGGGCCTCTAGCAGTTGGCGAACCTCCATAGCCTCTTCTTCGGTGACGTGGCGTAGGCGAAACAGCAAATGGGCCATCGTTAATCGCCCTTAGTCGCCATGCGGTCGGCTTGGATTACTTCGATCCAATAGCCGTCAGGGTCCTTCACAAAAATGACGTCTTTCATCTTGCCTTGATCGGCGCGTTTGACGAAGGTGACATCGTGCTCGTCAAGCCACGCTTGTGCGGCCTCTAAATTAGGCACGCAAAAACAGATATGACCAAAACCCTGCGGTTCAGCGTTGCCGTCATGGTAGGCAAAACCGTCCTGATTCTCCGTGCCCCAGTTATGCGTGAGCTCTAATAGCCCTTTTTGGCTGAACGTCCAAACGGTGCGCGCCTCTGTCTCCTCTGGCACTTTGTCGTTTTCTTCTAACTTGGCGAGAAAATAAAGCGAGAAATTCATCTCTTCAAAATCTAGCCGCCGCATGACCTGCATACCAAATACTTGCGAATAAAACGCTAACGAACGTTCGGGATCTTTGATCCGCAGCATCGTGTGGTTAAGACGAAACCCTTGTGTCTCAGCGGGTACGGTTTTTACACCAGGATGCTGCTCCCCTTGAAAAGACATCGCGTCCCTCCTTTTGTGATGTGTCGAAAGAAATGACTTTATCAGCCTGCGCCATGAGCACAAATATCGCTTTCATGCATTCCGGGCTGGAAAAATGACACAAAACCTCTACAGTTAAAAAGTACAGTCTATACAACTTAACCTAACGAGGAAATTGTCATGCCAACCAGCGATTATGCCCTGAGTGAGCGTATTACCTATAAAGAACTGGCCCATGCAATTCACAATGGGTTTTCGCCTATCGTGGAGGTGGAGTCGATGGATGGCATTTACACGGTTCGCTTCCACCATCCCCAAGGGGTTTCCGAACTGAGCAATGAGCAGGGCAAAACCTGCACGTTTCTTGGCACCGGCGAAATTCGCGATAAGCTTGGTCAATTAGGTCTGAAGCACGGTATCTTAACCTTTAGCGATCAATGCGGGGATGAAATGATCGGCGTCCCAGGGCACGCTTTAACGCCTGACGAAATGCTCGCTTACGGCACACGTATCGCCTTTCGCTAATCGATTCGCTACGATATCTTCTGCTGGCAAGATTTTGCCCAACCTTCCCCGCTGGAGTTTATCGATGCGCTTTGACCTTTCGGTTTATCTCGTCACAGACGCTGTATTGTGCCAATCCTATGGCCTTGAGCGCACCGTGGAAGAGGCGGTCGCCGGCGGGGTGACAATGGTGCAGCTGCGTGACAAGTACGCCAGCGAAAAAACCATGGTTGAGCAGGCCAAACGGCTTAGCGCGATACTCAAACCAAAAGGTGTTCCTTTAATTATCAACGACCGCTTAAATGTCGCCCTCGCCAGCGGCGCCGAAGGGTTACACGTCGGCCAGAGCGACACCACCGTGCGCGAGGCGCGTGACGCGCTTGGGCCGGATGCCATTATCGGCTTGTCGGTCAATACCCTTGAGCAGCTCCACGCCGCTCCCAGCGAAGCACTGGATTA
Organism: Vreelandella vilamensis; assembly: GCF_031451755.1. NCBI lineage: Bacteria > Pseudomonadati > Pseudomonadota > Gammaproteobacteria > Oceanospirillales > Halomonadaceae > Vreelandella > Vreelandella vilamensis. The sequence continues at coordinate 17,287 of NZ_JARWAN010000011.1, forward strand.
CGTTGGCCTGGGGCCTGTGTTTGCCACCGCAAGTAAGCAGGATCACGCGGCTCCTTTGGGGTTTGATGGCTTGGCCGCCTTGGTAGAGGCAAGCGCCGTTCCGAGCGTGGCGATTGGCGGATTGAAAGCACAGCACATTGACGCGGTGCAACGCAGTGGTGCACACGGCATGGCCGTCATTTCAGCCATTTGCGGCCACCCCTCACCACAAAGTGCCGCACGGGAACTGACAACGCGCTGGCGCCAACGCGAGGCTATGCACTCGGGCGGCGCTTGAGGCTGGTGCGGCGTTCAATATAGGCGATTGCCAAGCCGCTGCCGATAATCAGCACACTCCCCACCCATACCCAAACGTCGGGCAGCTCGCCCCAGAACCACCAGCCTAAGAGCACGGCCCAAAGCATCGCGCTGTAGTCAAACGGAGCAGCGATAGCCGCCGGCGCAAAGCGAAACGCTAAGGTAATAAACGCCGTCGCACCGACGCCAAATATGCCCGAGCCCAGAAACCCTAACCAGTGCCACGGCTGCGGCGCTTGCCACACCCACGGCAAAGCGGCAGTGGTTAATACAAGCGGCACCACAGTCATGTAAAACACCATCGCCCAAAGATGCTCGCGACCGCCGTAGCGCCTGGCCGTAATCATCATCAAGGCATAACACAGGGCAGCGGCTATCAATACCAAAGCGCCCACACCAAAGGCATCGCCGCCGGGTCGCACCACGATTATCACCCCAAGAAAGCCAACCAACGACGCCACCAGAACGGGCCGCTCGATACGCTCACCCAACAGTGGCACCGACAGCAGCGTGACAAAAAGCGGTGCGACAAACGCAATCGCCGTGGCTTCCGCCAACGGCAGAAGCGTCAGCCCCAACACAAAAAACCCCATCGTGCCGGTATAAATTAACCCACGCAGCAAATGAATTTTAGGCCGTTTGGTACGTAGTTTACGCATTCCCCCTGCGAAGTAAGCCAATAGCGCGATTAATGGGAGCGACACCAGGGTGCGAAAAAAAATGATTTGCAGTGGCGAATGCACCTCGCCCAACCATTTAGAAACCGCATCCCCTAACGCAAGAAATAGCACACCGAGACACATACAACCGATCCCTTTTAACGATGAACTCATCCTCTCCCCCATTAATTCAACAAAAAACACCCCGCCAAGCTGTCCTGACGGGGTGCGCTGTGGCAATGCGACTTTTAAAGGCTGGCGTTAACCACCATGCAATCCATTCCTTGGGCCTTAAGCTGTTGGCAAGCTTGGCGCGCTTGCCCTTCCTGTAACGCCATCAGTCGAGCGCGAAACACCGAGTTATCCAGTGCATCGACCGCAATCCGGCCATTCATTGCATGCGGTAAACGCTCAGCGGCAAGTCGTGCAAACTGCTGCGCTTGATCAGCATGACTAAAGGCACCTACCTGTATGCCCCACGCCTGCGTTGCTCGCGAGCCAAGCAGTGTCGACTCGCGCTCAATCAAGGCACGCAACGGGTCATTTCGCTCAGTGATCGGGGACTCAAACGCGTTTATCTCCGCGCGACTATCTTGAACCGTATTAACCGACGTTTCCAGCGACGCTAACAGCTCAAGCGAGCGCGCGGCAGGCGCGGGCTCTACAGGCTCAACCACCCGGGGCTGACCAAAGCGCATAAAATCACGCGAGAAGCTGGCATCGGCTAACCATGTGTGGTGGTCACGCAAACCGGCGCGCATAAAGCTGCGATTGAGCAAGTCCGCCATGTGGGTATCGCGGGATTGGGAGCTAAATCCGCCCATCACCACGCCAACCAACCGACGTTCACCGCGCGTGGCCGTGGTCGCAACATTAAAACCCGAGGCGCGAATAAAGCCGGTCTTCAACCCATCGGCACCTGGATAGTTTTTGACCAAGCGATTATGACTTTTGTGTTTGGTCCCGCGATAAACGAATTCTTGCAGGCCAAAGTAGTGATAATACTGGGGAAAGTCCTGCATGACGCGTACTGAGAGCGTCAGCATATCCCGCGCCGTCGTAACCTGAGCGTCATCTGGTAAGCCTGAGGCATTGCGAAAGGTAGTGGCGTGCATCCCCATCTCGCGTGCTTTGGCGGTCATCATTTGCGCAAAACGCGGTTCCGTGCCGCCTAACGCTTCGGCTACCACCGCAGCGACGTCATTCGCCGAGCGTACCGCCAGTGCCCGAATAGCCGTGTCGACCGGAATCGAGCTACCCGCGGCAAGCCATAGTTTTACCGCAGGTTTAGCGGCGGCATAACGCGACACGGGCAGCGCTTGATCTAAACGCAGGGTACCCTCTTCCAATGCTTCAAACGCCAAGTAGAGCGTCATCATTTTGGTTAACGAGGCAGGATAACGCCGCGCATCGGCATTTTCAGCGTAGAGGACCTCGCCATTGTCCAAATCGACTACGATGCCCGCATAACGCGGGTTCGCGTGGACGCTGGAGGACACAAGAAGTGCCAAGCATGAAACAAATAAAACTAACCAGACCCAACACAAGCTACGTGAATGAACGCGCAACTGGAATGCGTATGCCGATGCCCCTTGCATGTGATGCCCCCGTGACGATGCCAATTTAACGGCTCAATTTTTTTATTATGGTCAGCTTCGCCTTAAATGCCATAACAAAGCAAGCGTAAATACGTGGAATATGATTTAGCACGAAACAAAGCTTTAAATAAGCTACGGCTAATCAATAAAGCAAAAAAAACCGGCCTTATCCTTTAACGCTAACAGCGTTTAGATAAGGCCGGTTTTACCAGCAGTGAAAAAGTGTCGACTAAGACTTACTCTTCGGCAACAGCTTCTTCCATTACCGGGCGGTCGACAAGCTCAACGTATGCCATTGGCGCGTTGTCACCCGTGCGGAAACCGCACTTGAGAATACGGACGTAACCGCCCGGACGCTCGACGTAACGCGGACCTAGTTCGTTGAACAGTTTGCCGACGGCTTCTTTAGAGCGCGTGCGGGCAAATGCCAAACGACGGTTGGCAACGCTGTCTTGCTTAGCCAACGTGATCAGCGGCTCGATAACACGACGCAGCTCTTTGGCTTTGGGTAGGGTTGTCTTAATCACTTCGTGCTCAACTAGCGACACAGACATGTTTTTAAACATAGCCTGACGATGCGAGCTGTTACGATTTAATTGACGACCACTCTTACGATGACGCATGGTTGTGATTCCTTACCAAACTGGGACTCAAGTCGACGCTCACGCAGAGGCCTTGTCATCCTTCAGGCTAGCGGGCGGCCAATTTTCTAGCCGCATGCCGAGGGACAAGCCGCGTGCTGCCAAAACGTCTTTGATTTCGTTCAAAGATTTTTTACCGAGATTGGGCGTCTTCAGCAGCTCAACTTCTGTACGCTGAATCAGGTCACCAATGTAATAAATATTCTCGGCTTTCAGGCAGTTAGCGCTACGAACGGTCAACTCAAGATCGTCTACGGGGCGCAGTAGAATCGGATCAACGTGATCTTCTTCCTCTTCGACTTCCTGTTCTTTATCAGCTTCCAGGTCGACGAAGGCGGCCAGCTGCTCTTGCAGAATGGTCGCGCTGCGGCGGATAGCCTCTTCCGGATCCAAAGTACCGTCAGTTTCCAAATCGATAATCAGCTTATCGAGGTCGGTACGCTGCTCGACACGAGCGGCTTCAACGGCGTAGGAAACACGACGCACAGGGCTGAAGGTGGCATCCAGCTGCAGGCGACCAATCGTGCGAGACTCTTCATCAGAGCCACGAACGTCTGCCGGCTCGTAACCACGACCCATCGCTACCTTTAGCTGAATTTTCAGCTCGGCACCTTCATTGACGTGGGCAATCACGTGGTCCGGATTAACGATTTCGACGCTATGATCAAGCGCAATGTCGCCAGCGGTGACGACGGCTGGGCCCTGCTTGTTCAGCGAGAGCACCGCCTCATCGCGGCTGTGCATCTTGATCGCAACATCTTTCAAATTCAGGAGGATTTCAATGACATCTTCCTGCACCCCTTCGAGCGCACTATATTCGTGCTCGACACCAGCAATTTCAGCCTCTACCACAGCGGCGCCGGGCATGGATGAAAGCAGAATGCGACGCAGTGCATTCCCCAGGGTGTGACCAAAGCCGCGCTCGAACGGTTCGAGAACGATTTTGGCATGATGTGCGCTGATTTCTTCGACCTTGATGTCGCGAGGACGGAGAAACTCGGTCACTGAACGCTGCATAAGAACACCTTTCAGGCTGCCAAACGGATACTGAGTACTCAAGAGCATTCAACTCAAGAGTATCCGGGCGGGAAGCAGCGCTACTCCGCCCGGGCTTGAAGAAGCAATTAATGGCTTACTTCGAGTACAGCTCGACGATCAGGTTTTCGTTGATGTCGGCAGACAGGTCACCGCGTTCAGGCAGAGCCTTGAAAGTGCCTTCCATCTTCTTGGCGTCGGTTTCGATCCACACTACATCGCCACGATTAGCAGCAAGTGCCAGAGCGTTTTGGATGCGAGCTTGGTTCTTCGCCTTTTCGCGAACTGAAACGACGTCACCCGGCTTCACTTGATAAGAAGCCACGTTAACGGTTTTTCCGTTCACGACAATCGCCTTGTGGCTGACCAGCTGACGCGCTTCAGAGCGTGTCGAGCCGAAGCCCATCCGGTAGACGACGTTGTCCAGTCGGGATTCAAGCAACTGCAACAACACTTCACCGGTGGCGCCTTTCAGGCGAGCAGCGGCTTTGTAGTAGTTGCGGAATTGCTTTTCGAGTACGCCATACATACGGCGTACTTTCTGCTTCTCACGAAGCTGCAAGCCGTAGTCGGAAAGACGCTGACGACGCTGGCCGTGTACACCCGGGATTTGCTCGGATTTACACTTTTTCTCGAAGGGAGTCACACCACTCTTTAAAAAGAGGTCGGTGCCTTCACGACGAGACAATTTGCACTTCGGTCCAATATAACGGGCCATGAATCTGTCTCCTTAAACGCGGCGTTTCTTCGGCGGACGGCAACCATTATGGGGAATGGGCGTCGCGTCGGTGATGCTTTGCACGCGGAAGCCGGCGGCATTCAGTGCGCGCACGGCGGATTCACGGCCAGGACCGGGGCCTTTGACCAGCACGTCGACGTTTTTCACACCATACTCGGCTGCAGCAGTCGCTGCACGTTCACTTGCCACTTGAGCAGCGAACGGGGTGCTCTTACGAGAACCACGAAAACCCGAACCACCGGCAGTTGCCCAAGAAAGAGCATTGCCCTGGCGGTCTGTGATCGTCACGATCGTGTTGTTAAAAGAGGCATGGATATGCGCAACGGCATCCACTACCTGCTTTTTAACCTTTTTACGGTTACTGCGCGGGTTAGCCATGTTGATGTCTATTCCTGTCTTTACGTCAGACTTTACGTCCGAACGTGCGTGTTATTTGCGGATCGGCTTACGCGGGCCCTTACGGGTACGCGCGTTAGTCTTAGTCCGCTGACCACGCAGCGGAAGACTACGGCGATGACGCAGACCACGATAGCAACCTAAGTCCATGAGACGCTTAATGTTAAGCGTGACATCACGACGAAGGTCACCTTCTACGGTGTACTTACCAACTTCAGAACGTAGTGTGTCAACTTCTTCAGAAGACAGGTCCTGAACCTTGGCAGTCGGCGCGATACCAGCAGCAGCACAGATGTGCTCAGCGCGGGTACGACCGATTCCGAAGATATAGGTCAGCGAGATCGCCGCATGCTTGTTATCCGGGATATTGACGCCTGCAATACGGGCCATCAGCTTACTCCGAAGTTTGAGCGGCTTGCTCGTGTGTTCATCTACAAAAGGCGCAATAGCATATCCCTTTAAGCGCACAGATGCAAATCTCTATGTTCCTAATGCCGTGTTGATAACACGTGTGCATCAGAACGGATTTACACTCTGTGCTAGGGATATGCCAGCACCGGCTTAATCATCAGCCCAGAGATTAACCCTGGCGCTGCTTGTGCCGCGGTTCGATGCAAATGACGCGGACAGCACCATTGCGACGAATAATCTTACAGTTACGGCACATCTTCTTTACGGAAGCTCGAACTTTCATCGTTCTTTCTCCAAAAACGGCTCGCGGCGCGCCCCAGCACTATATTAACAAGATAAGGCGGCGCCTCAGCGCATGATGCCGCCGCTACCGTAGCCTTTCAGGTTGGACTTCTTCATTACCGAGTCATACTGGTGCGACATGAGATGCGACTGCACCTGCGCCATGAAATCCATGATCACCACCACCACAATCAGTAGCGATGTTCCGCCAAAGAAGAACGGTACGTTCCACGCTACAATCAGGAATTGAGGCATCAAAGAGACGGCAGTAATGTACAGTGCACCGAACAACGTCAAACGCGTCATGACTTTGTCGATGTAGCGAGCGGTCTGCTCACCAGGGCGAATACCCGGCAAGAAAGCACCTGACTTTTTCAGATTGTCAGCTACATCCTTGGGATTGAAGACCAGCGCTGTGTAAAAGAAGCAGAAGAATACCACCGCCGCGCCGAAAAGCAAGATGTAAAGCGGCTGACCTGGCCCTAACGCCTGTGAGGCGCGCTGGAGCCACTCCATGCCATCCCCTGCACCGACCCATTGGCCGATGGAGGCGGGGAAGAGCAGAATGCTGGAAGCAAAAATGGCGGGGATTACACCTGCCATATTTACCTTCAGCGGCAGATAACTGCTCTGCCCAGCGTACATCTTGTTGCCAACTTGGCGACGTGGGTAGTTGACTTTGAGCCGGCGTTGACCGCGCTCAATGAAGACCACAAACGCCACCGTCGCAACACCCAGCACGGTCAACGCTAACAGCGGCAGAACATTCCAGGCCCCTTCATTGCGGGCAAGCTCAAAGGCTTGCCCCACGGCGCTGGGTAGCCCAGCGACGATCCCCGAGAAGATTAGCAGCGAAATGCCGTTGCCAATTCCCTTTTCGGTGATCTGCTCACCTAGCCACATCATAAACACTGCACCGGCGACAAACGTCACCACGGCAGTGAAAAAGAAGCTAAAGTCAGCGCTGTAAGCGATGCCTTGGCTAGCCAGGCCCACGGACATACCGATGGCCTGAACAAGCGCCAGTAGCACCGTGCCGTAGCGAGTGTACTGGCTAATCTTGCGGCGGCCGGACTCGCCTTCCTTCTTGAGCTGTTCAAGATGGGGCGAGACCGCAGTCATCAGCTGCATGATAATCGACGCCGATATATAGGGCATAATACCCAGGGCGAGGACACTCATGCGCTCCAGGGCACCGCCTGAAAACATGTTAAACATGCCCAGAATGGTACCCTGCTGCTCCCTAAACAAGGCAGCAAGCTGGTCAGGATTGATACCAGGCACGGGGATGTGGGCACCGATGCGGTACACCACAATGGCGATGAGTACAAAGCGCAGACGCGCCCAGAGTTCACCCAAACCGCTGCCCGTCGCCGGCATATTTCCTGACTTGGCCATTTAGTCCTCTACCTTGCCGCCGGCAGCTTCAATCGCAGCACGGGCACCTTTGGTGACCTTAATACCACGAACAGTAACTGCCTTATTCAATTCGCCAGAAAGGATGATCTTCGCATGACGCGTCGCATCCTTCAGCACGTTGGCATCTTTCAGCGTCTGCATTGTCACTTCGTCACCGGCCACTTTCGCCAGTTCCGCCAGACGCACTTCTTCAGACACCAGTGATTTAGCAGAGGTAAAACCAAACTTCGGCAGACGACGCTGCAACGGCATTTGACCGCCTTCGAAACCTGGCTTAACGCTACCACCACTGCGTGACTTCTGGCCTTTGTGGCCACGGCCACCGGTCTTGCCTAGACCGGAACCGATACCACGACCAACACGCTTTTCAGCCTGTTTGGAGCCCGGTGCTGGGCTTAAGGTATTGAGTTTCATGGATTACTCTCCCTCAACGCGCACAAGGTAGTTCACCTTGTGAATCATGCCGCGTACGGCGGGGGTGTCTTCCAGCTCAACCGTATGACCGATGCGACGTAAGCCCAAGCCTTGGATATTAGCCTTGTGCTTGGGCAGAACGCCGATGGTGCTGCGGATCTGGGTAACCTTGATCGTTGCTGCCATGGTGCTCACCCCGTGATCGCTTCGACAGACAGACCGCGCTTAGCGGCCACGTCTTCCGGTGCTTGCATGGACGCGAGACCGTTTACGGTAGCGCGTACAACATTGACCGGGTTGGTGGAACCGTAGCACTTGGCCAATACATCGTGGACGCCAGCAAGCTCTAGTACAGAGCGCATAGCACCACCGGCGATGATACCGGTACCTTCAGAAGCCGGCTGCATGTAGACCTTAGAAGCGCCGTGACGGGCTTTCACCGGATACTGCAGCGTGTGGCCTGAGAGATTAACCTTGACCATGTTGCGACGCGCTTGATCCATCGCCTTTTGAATGGCAATTGGCACTTCACGCGCCTTACCACGACCAAAGCCGACACGACCTTTACCATCACCAACGACGGTCAGGGCGGTAAAGCCGAAAATACGACCCCCTTTGACCACCTTGGCGACACGGTTGACCTGTACTAACTTCTCTTGCAGGTCACCGTTTTGCTGTTCGTTCTTCGCCATCGTAAAAACCCTTTAGAATTCCAGGCCGCCTTCACGAGCGGCGTCGGCTAAAGCCTTGACGCGACCGTGATACTTAAAACCAGCACGGTCAAAGGCCACCTGGGTGATGCCTGCTTCTTTTGCGCGTTCGGCAATCAGGGCACCCACTTTTGTGGCTGCCTCTGTGTTACCGGTTGCACCCTCGCGAAGTGCCTTGTCCAGCGTAGAAGCACTGGCGAGCACTTTGCCACCATCCGGCGAGATAATCTGCGCGTAGATGTGACGTGGGGTACGGTTGACGCACAGGCGGAACGCGCCTAGCTCGCGAATTTTGGCGCGAGCACGGCGGGCACGACGGAGACGAGATTCTTTCTTCGCGTTCATAACCCTGCCTTACTTCTTCTTGGCTTCTTTGCGACGCACCTGCTCGTCGGCGTACCGGACACCTTTGCCTTTATATGGCTCTGGCGGACGGAAGGCGCGGATTTCCGCGGCGCACTGGCCGAGCTTCTGCTTGTCCGCGCTTTTCAGCACGATAACAGTGTTCTTTGGCGTTTCCGCTGAGACACCGTCAGGCAGTTCGTAGTCGACCGGGTGCGAGAAGCCCAGTGAAAGATTGAGCGTCTGGCCCTTCGCTTGAGCACGATAACCAACGCCAACAATTTCGAGGGATTTGGTAAAGCCCTCGGATACGCCCGTGACCAGATTTTGAACCAACGCACGGGTAGTGCCGGCCATCGCCCAGCTCTTCGCCGACTCACTCGGGGCAAAGGTTAGCTGGCCGTCTTCCTGACCCACCACGACATCTGCGTGGATCGGCATAGACAGCGTGCCTTGGCTGCCTTTTACGGTCAGCTGATCAGCATCAATTTTGATGTCAACGCCGGCAGGCACTTTAACCGGATATTTCGCTATGCGGGACATTCCAGCCTCCTAGAATACGGTGCAGATGACTTCGCCACCGACACCCGCCTGGCGCGCGGCACGATCGGTCATTACTCCATTGGAAGTAGTGACAATCGCGATACCCAGACCATCGGCGACCTTGGGCAAATTGTCTTTGCCCTTGTACTGGCGCAAAGACGGCTTGGAAACCCGCTGAATGTGATCGATAACCGGCTTACCCTCAAAGTACTTGAGAGTCACGGTCAGCTCGGGCTTGGTGCTTTCAGCCACCGTGAAATCGGTGATGTAACCCTCTTCTTTCAACACGCGGGCCACTTCCACTTTCAGCTTGGAGGACGGCATGGTAACCGTCTCTTTGGTGGCCATCTGCGCATTGCGGATACGAGTAAACATATCCGCCAGAGTGTCTTGCATGCTCATTTAATGTGCGCTCCTGATGATACTACGTGGCACTTACCAGCTGGACTTTTTCAGCCCAGGGACGTCGCCACGCATGGCGGCTTCACGCAGCTTATTACGGCCGAGGCCGAACTTGTTGTAGAAACCGTGCGGACGGCCGGTAATGCGGCAGCGGTTACGCTGACGTACCGGACTTGAGTCGCGCGGCAGTTGCTGCAGCTTAAGCTGCGCCTCGAAGCGCTCTTCGTCGGAAGCGTTCACGTTTTGAATGATCGCTTTGAGTTCAGTTCGCTTGGCCGCGTACTTCTCGACCAACTTAGTGCGCTTGAGCTCACGCTCTACCATGCTTTTCTTTGCCATGATCCCAGCCCTATTTTTTGAACGGGAAGCTCAACGCGCGCAGCAGCGCACGGCCTTCCTCGTCGGTGTTGGCGGTAGTGGTGATGGTGACATCAAGCCCCCGAATGCGATCGATCTTATCATACTCGATCTCCGGGAAGATGATCTGTTCACGTACACCCATAGAATAATTGCCGCGACCGTCAAAAGACTTCGGGTTGAGACCACGGAAGTCACGCACGCGAGGAATCGCGATGTTGACCAAGCGGTCCAGGAAGTCCCACATGCGCTCACCGCGCAGGGTCACCTTGATACCGATCGGCCAGCCTTCGCGAACCTTGAAGCCCGCGATGGACTTACGTGCCTTGGTCACCAACGGCTTTTGACCCGAGAGTTTCTCTAAGTCACCGATGGCATTGTCGATCAGCTTTTTATCGCTGACCGCATCGCCGATGCCCATGTTCAGAGTCACTTTTGTGATCCGCGGCACCTGCATTACGTTGGCGTAGCTAAACTCTTCTTTGAGTTGAGCTGCCACCTCGTTTTGATAACGTTCTTTCAAGTTCGCCATTTTGCTACCCGACTCACGTTAGGCGTCGATCTGCGTTTGCGTCGACTTGTAGATACGTACCTTGGTACCGTCTTCGCTCACTTGGAAGCCGACGCGATCCGCCTTACCGGTCTCCGAATTGAAGATGGCTACGTTGGACGCGTGAATCGGAGCCTCACGCTCCACGATACCGCCCTGATTTCCCGCCATGGGATTTGGCTTGGTGTGACGTTTAATCATATTCACACCGGATACGACAAAGCGATTCTCTAACACACGCTTAACCGTACCGCGCTTGCCCTTATCCTTCCCGGCGATGACGATGACTTCATCGTCACGTTTGATCTTTTGCATATCCGCCTCGCTCCTTACAGCACTTCAGGCGCCAAGGAAATGATCTTCATGAACTTTTCATTACGCAGTTCACGAGTGACCGGCCCGAAAATACGGGTACCGACCGGCTGTTCGTTGGTGTTGTTCAACAGAACCGCCGCATTTCCGTCGAAACGGATCAGCGAACCGTCAGGACGACGGACGCCGCTCTTTGTACGAACGACTACCGCTTTCATGACTTGGCCTTTTTTGACCTTGCCACGCGGAATCGCTTCTTTTATTGACACTTTAATGATGTCACCAACGCGAGCGTAGCGACGGTGTGACCCGCCTAGCACCTTGATGCATTGCACCCGGCGCGCTCCGCTGTTGTCAGCGACATCCAGCATTGTCTGAGTCTGAATCATCGGTTTTCTCCAAACCTAATCTGACTGCACTGGTTGAACAGACGCAGGATGTTAACCTTTGGCCTGCTCGACCACCTCGATCAGCGTCCAAGCTTTTTTCTTGGACAACGGACGGCACTCTTCAATAGAGACCGTATCGCCAGCCTTCGCTTGGTTCGCCTCATCATGGGCGTGCAGCTTAGTGGAGCGCTTTACGTATTTACCGTAGATCGGGTGACGCTCACGACGCTCGATCATCACGACGATGGATTTATCCATCTTGTCACTCACCACTTTTCCGGTGAGCGTACGAGTTTTCTTTTCTTCGGCCATCTCAATCACCTGCCTTCTCGTTAAGCACAGTCTTCACGCGGGCGATATCCCGACGGACCTGCTTGAGCAGATGAGTCTGGCTCAGTTGGCCGGTGGCCTTCTGCATGCGCAGGTTAAACTGCTCGCGGAGGAGTTCGAGGAGCTGTTCTTGCAACTCACCGACTGACTTTTCACGAATTTCCTGGGCTTTCATCACATCACCGTCCGTTTCGCAAAGGTGGTGGATATGGGCATTTTCTGGGCGGCCAACTCAAACGCTTCACGCGCGAGCTCTTCTGACACACCTTCAATCTCGTACAAGACCCGACCCGGCTGAATCTGAGCGACCCAGTACTCGACGGAGCCTTTACCCTTACCCATACGAACTTCGAGCGGCTTTTTCGAGATCGGCTTATCCGGGAATACGCGGATCCAAATCTTACCGCCACGTTTTACGTGACGTGTGATCGCACGACGGCCAGCTTCGATCTGGCGCGCGGTAATACGTCCGCGACCAGTCGCTTTGAGGCCATATTCCCCGAAGCTAATCTTGCTTCCGCGATGCGCTAGGCCACGGTTGCGACCCTTTTGCACCTTGCGGAATTTTAAACGCTTGGGCTGTAACATCGACTCGCTCTCCCCTTACCTGGAACCTTTCTTCTTGGGCGCGTTGCCGGTAGGCTGCTTCGCCTTGGCACGAACTTCCTCGATACCGCCGAGGATTTCACCCTTGAAGATCCACACTTTGACGCCGATAACGCCGTAGGTGGTGTGAGCTTCGTAAGTGGCGTAGTCGATATCCGCACGCAACGTGTGCAGCGGAACGCGACCTTCGCGATACCATTCGGTACGTGCGATTTCAGCACCACCCAAGCGACCTGACAGCTGAATCTTGATGCCGCCGGCACCTAGACGCATAGCGTTTTGTACCGCGCGCTTCATTGCACGACGGAACATAACGCGACGCTCTAGCTGACCCGCAACGTTAGCAGCTACCAGCTTGGCATCCAGCTCCGGCTTGCGAACTTCTTCAATGTTCACATGCACCGGGACACCCATCATCTCGGTCAGATCACGACGCAAACGGTCGACATCTTCCCCTTTCTTACCAATCACAATACCCGGACGGGCCGTGTGAATGGTGATGCGGGCGTTATTTGCTGGACGCTCGATGTTAATGCGGCTTACGGAAGCGTTTTTAAGACGCTCTTCCAGGAAGCTACGCACCACGAGATCATTATTGAGCTTATCGGCGTAAGCGCCGCGCTCGGCATACCAGACAGAAGCATGGTCTTTGACGATGCCCAGTCGAATGCCTGTTGGATTGACTTTCTGACCCATCTGGTCGACTCCTACTTCTCGGCTACCTTAACGGTGATGTGGCAGGTGCGCTTCAAGATACGGTCCGCACGCCCTTTGGCACGCGGCTTGATACGCTTGAGCGTCATGCCCTCATCGACGCAGATGGTCGAGACACGCAGCTCGTCGATATCCATGCCTTCGTTTTCTTCCGCGTTTGCAATGGCGGACTGCAGCACTTTTTTGACCAATGTAGCAGCCTTCTTCGGTGAGAAGGTCAGAAGGTCAAGTGCCTCGGCGACAGGTTTACCGCGCACCTGGTCAGCCACCAAACGGGCCTTCTGGGCGGATAAACGAGCGCCACGCAGCTTAGCTGTGACTTCCATCTCTCAATCCTCTTTGGCTTACCGTTTGGCTTTCTTGTCCGCCGCATGACCGCGATAAGTGCGGGTGGCAGCGAACTCGCCTAGCTTGTGACCAACCATTTCCTCGGAGACATGCACCGGGACATGTTGGCGACCGTTATGTACTGCAATGGTCAGACCTACCATATTCGGCAGAATCATCGAACGACGCGACCAGGTCTTGATCGGTTTACGGTCGTTCTTTTCCACTGCTACCTCGACCTTCTTCAAAAGATGAAGGTCAATGAAAGGACCTTTCTTAAGTGAACGTGGCACAGCCGTTACCCCTTAATATCTTGGCGATTTTAATCACCGTGCCTTCCGGCGACGGACGATTAGCTTGTCGGTGCGCTTGTTCTTACGCGTCTTATGACCCTTAGTCGGCACACCCCAAGGTGTAACCGGGTGACGCCCGCCACTAGAGCGACCTTCACCACCACCGTGTGGGTGATCTACCGGGTTCATTGCGACACCGCGAACGGTTGGGCGCACGCCTCTCCAGCGCTTCGCACCGGCCTTGCCAAGTTGACGCAGGCTGTGCTCGGAGTTGCTCACTTCACCCAAGGTCGCACGACATTCCGCCAGGACTTTACGCATCTCGCCAGAGCGAAGACGCAGGGTCGCGTAGTTACCTTCACGAGCGACCAACTGGGCGCTTGTGCCGGCACTGCGAGCAATCTGCGCGCCTTTACCCGGTTTCAGTTCGATACCGTGAACGGTAGAACCCAGCGGGATGTTGCGCAGCGGCAAGGCATTGCCTTTTTTGATGGGCGCGTTAACACCAGATTCCAGCACGTCACCCGCGCTGACGCCTCTCGGCGCAATGATGTAACGACGCTCGCCATCGGCATACTTTAACAGCGCGATATGCGCGCTACGGTTGGGGTCGTGCTCCAAACGCTCAACGGTGGCCGGAATGCCATCTTTGGTGCGTTTAAAGTCGATCAACCGGTAGTGCTGACGGTGACCACCACCAACGTGACGGGTAGTGATACGACCGTAGTTATTACGTCCACCGGACTTGGACTGCTTTTCCAAAAGCGGTGCATAAGCACGGCCTTTGTAAAGCGCTTCGCCAACAATCTTAACGACGTGGCGACGACCGGCGGATGTGGGTTTGGTCTTGACGATTGCCATTATCCGTACTCCTGCCCTTATTCGGCGCCAGAGAAGTCTTCGAGCGTTTCACCTGCGGCGAGGGTGACATACGCTTTGCGATACCCTTTACGCATGCCAACACCGTTTGCGGTACGCTTGGTCTTGCCTTTGACGTTTAGCGCTTGAACGCGATCGACTTTCTTGCCGAAAAGCGCTTCAACAGCTTTTTTGATCTCGGGCTTAGTAGCGTCGCTCGCGACTTTGAAAACGTACTGATTGCGCTCTGCTGCCATCGCGGCCTTTTCGGTCACGTGTGGCCCAAGCAGAACCTTGAATACGCGTTCTTGGTTCATGCCAGCTTCTCCTCGAATTTACGCAGGGCGGAGACGGTGACCAACACCTTATCAAAGGCAACCAGGCTCACCGGATCAGCAGCTGCAACATCCACCACATCAACATGCGGAAGATTGCGCGCGGCCAAGTAAAGCTTCTCATCAAGGTCTTCCGTGATGATTAGTACTTTCTCCAGATCCAGCTCTTTCAGCTTGGCGGCGACCTGCTTGGTCTTCGGTGCTTCAACAACGAACTCATCCACTGCCACTAAGCGTTCTTGACGCACTAGCTCTGACAGAATGGAGCGCATTGCCGCGCGGTACATTTTACGGTTTACCTTCTGGGTGTAGTCTTGCGGACGTGCCGCGAAGGTAACGCCGCCGCTGCGCCACAGCGGAGAACGGATGGTGCCGGCGCGTGCACGACCGGTACCTTTCTGGCGCCACGGTTTTTTACCGCCACCGCGAACGTCAGAACGATTTTTCTGTGCGCGTGTTCCCTGGCGACCACCGGCTAAATAAGCGGTGACAACCTGATGAACCAGCGCCTCATTGAATTCTTTGCCAAAAGTGGCATCGGCTACTTCAACGGTACCCGCGCCTGCAGCAAGATTCAGATTCATTGGTAATATCCCCTTCAGCCAGCTTTCACGGCGCTGCGAACGACAACGTCGCTACCGGTTGCTCCCGGAACGGCGCCTTTAATAAGCAGCAGATTGCGCTCGGCGTCGACACGGACGATTTCAAGGCTTTGTACGGTGCAACGGGCGTTACCCATTTGACCGGCCATTTTCTTGCCTTTAAATACGCGACCCGGAGTTTGACACATACCGATAGAACCCGGAGCGCGGTGCGCCAAAGAGTTACCATGGGTCATGTCTTGGGTACGGAAGTTCCAACGCTTAACAGCACCTTGGAAACCTTTACCCTTAGAGGTGCCGGTCACGTCAATCATCTGACCAGCTTCGAAGAGGGATACGGTGAGTTCGCCGCCTACTTCAGGAGCTTCCTCGCCTTCTTCCAGACGAAACTCCATCAGCTTACGACCAGCTTCAACACCTGCCTTGGCAAACTGTCCCGCTTGCGCTTTGGTAAGGTGCTTAGCTTTACGAGAGCCAGTTGTTACCTGAACCGCCGCGTAGCCGTCAGACTCGACAGACTTAACGCGTGTAACACGGTTAGGATCAACTTCAATAACGGTTACGGGCACTGATGCACCGTCTTCGGTAAAGACACGGGTCATCCCGGCCTTCTTACCGACCAAACCGATAGTCATTCTCAGTTCTCCTATAGTGTACGGGGCTATCACCCGCTATGGCTGCCCTTTCCAGAGCATTCCACTAGCACATTGTGTGGCGCCTCACGGCGCGGCGGCTGCTGCCTTTCTCTGTCATAACCCGAAAAGCGCTGGGCCGCGAGTGTCTAGTGTAATTAGTCGAGCTTGATTTGCACGTCTACGCCAGCAGCGAGATCGAGCTTCATCAGCGCGTCAACTGTTTTCTCAGTGGGCTCAACGATATCGAGCACACGCTTATGAGTGCGAATCTCATACTGATCTCGCGCGTCTTTATTAACGTGCGGAGAAATCAGGATGGTATAACGCTCGCGATTGGTCGGGAGCGGAATCGGCCCACGGACCTGAGCACCAGTACGTTTAGCGGTTTCAACAATCTCCGCTGCAGACTGATCGATCAGGCGGTGGTCGAATGCTTTCAACCGAATGCGAATCTTTTGGTTCTGCATTTGCCCTAAACTCCAATGGATGTCGACGGCGCGAGCCGTCTACCCACGCATTCAAAGGATGCGCATTATAGGCACGCCAGCGAGGCATGTCAAACGTTTCTCAGCGACACGTCTCGCTGATGCGTAGAAAAGGGGGCTCTAAAGAGCCCCCTTTGATCCTAGTGGATCGACTTACTTAACGATTTTGGCGACAACGCCAGCACCGACAGTACGTCCACCTTCACGGATTGCGAAGCGCAGACCGTCGTCCATTGCGATCGGAGCGATCAGGGTAACAACCATTTTCACGTTGTCGCCCGGCATGACCATCTCAACGCCTTCCGGCAGTTCACACGTACCGGTAACATCGGTAGTACGGAAGTAGAACTGCGGACGGTAGCCTTTGAAGAACGGGGTATGACGACCGCCTTCTTCTTTGGACAGCACGTACACTTCGGCTTCGAAAACCGTGTGCGGCGTGATGGTGCCCGGCTTAGCCAATACTTGACCACGCTCAACGTCGTCACGCTTGGTACCGCGAAGCAGCGCGCCAACGTTCTCACCTGCACGACCTTCGTCGAGCAGCTTGCGGAACATTTCGACACCGGTAACGACGGTTTTGGTGGTATCGCGCATGCCCACGATTTCCACTTCTTCACCCGCCTTCACAACGCCGCGCTCTACACGACCGGTCACAACAGTACCACGACCAGAGATAGAGAATACGTCTTCGATCGGCATCAGGAACGGCTGATCGATAGCACGCTCCGGCTCTGGAATGTACTCGTCAAGCGCCTTGATCAGGTTAGCAACGGCGGTAGTACCCATACCGTTGTCGTCCTTACCTTCCAGCGCCATCAGCGCCGAACCGGTGATGATCGGCGTGTCGTCACCCGGGAAGTCGTACTGATCCAGAAGTTCGCGAACTTCCATCTCTACCAGCTCAAGCAGCTCTTCATCATCGACCATGTCCGCTTTATTCAGGAACACAACGATGAACGGAACACCAACTTGGCGAGACAGCAGGATGTGCTCGCGAGTTTGCGGCATCGGCCCATCGGCGGCAGAACATACCAGAATTGCGCCGTCCATCTGCGCCGCACCGGTGATCATGTTCTTGACGTAGTCAGCGTGCCCTGGGCAGTCGACGTGAGCGTAGTGACGCGTCTCTGACTGATACTCAACGTGCGAGGTGGCGATGGTAATACCGCGCTCACGCTCTTCCGGAGCATTGTCGATAGCGTCAAACTCGCTCCAGTCACCACCGAATACTTCAGCGGAAACGCGAGTTAGGGCCGCAGTCAGGGTCGTTTTACCGTGGTCAACGTGACCGATGGTACCGACGTTGATATGCGGTTTGGAGCGTTCAAATTTTTCCTTAGCCACTGCTATAACCTCTTTACGTTAGCTAACTGTTAACCGTTTTGGTTGATGACGGCTTCTACGACGCTGGAGGGCGCCTCGTCGTACTTCGCGAACTCCATGGAGTAGCTCGCACGGCCCTGGGTTTGAGAACGAAGGTCGGTTGCGTAACCGAACATCTCGCCCAGCGGCACCGTTGCGCGGATGATCTTACCAGAGGAAGAATCATCCATGCCCTGCACCAGACCGCGACGACGGTTTAGGTCGCCCATGACGTCACCCATAAACTCTTCGGGGGTCACGACCTCGACCTTCATCACCGGTTCCAGCAGCACGGCCTTGGCCTTCCTGGCACCTTCTTTCACTGCCATAGAAGAAGCAATCTTAAACGCAGTCTCGTTAGAGTCTACGTCATGGTAGGAGCCATCAAACAGCGTGACTTTAACGTCGATCATCGGGTAACCCGCGATGACGCCGTTTTGCAGCTGCTCGTAAGCCCCTTTCTCTACCGCCGGGACGTATTCCTTGGGAACCACGCCGCCCACGATTTCAGAGATAAACTTGAAGAAGATTTCGTCATCTCCTTCACCTTTTTCTTCATAAGTCAGCGGTTCGATGCGCATCACAACATGACCGTATTGACCACGACCACCGGACTGACGAACAAACTTACCTTCCTGTTCGACACTGCCGCGAATGGTTTCACGGTAGGCCACCTGCGGCTTGCCGATGTTGGCTTCCACCTTAAACTCGCGACGCATACGGTCAACGAGGATATCCAGGTGTAGCTCACCCATGCCGGAAATGATGGTCTGACCGGTTTCTTCGTCGGTCTTAACTTGGAAAGAAGGGTCTTCTTGGGCAAGCTTACCCAGCGCAACACCCATCTTTTCCTGATCCGCCTTGGATTTCGGCTCAACCGCAACCGAGATAACCGGATCGGGGAATTCCATGCGCTCAAGAACGATCTTGTGATTGATGTCACACAGCGTATCGCCGGTCGTCACATCTTTTAGACCGATACAAGCGGCAATATCACCGGCGCGAACTTCTTTGATCTCTTCACGCGAGTTGGAATGCATCTGAACGATACGCCCCACACGCTCTTTTTTACTCTTAACCGAGTTAAAAACACCGTCGCCGGAGTTCAAAACGCCCGAGTAAACGCGAATAAAGGTCAAAGTACCCACGAACGGATCCGTGGCGATTTTAAACGCCAACGCCGCAAACGGCGCACTGTCATCCGCTTTACGCGTATCGACGGTACCGTCTTTATCGTCCAACTCACCTTCAATCGCCTTAACTTCTGTCGGCGAAGGCATGTATTCGATAACGCAATCCAGTACCGCTTGAACACCCTTGTTCTTGAAGGCAGACCCGCAAGTGATGAGGACGATTTCGTTGGCCAGGGTGCGCGCGCGCAGACCTGCCTTGATCTCTTCGGTAGTCAGCTCACCACCTTCGAGATACTTTTCCATCAACTCATCAGAGCCTTCGGCCGCCGCTTCAATCATTTCTTCGCGGTATTTCTCAGCGGTCTCTTGGAGCTCTTCGGGAATATCGACCAATTCATAATTCATCCCCAGGTTTTCTTCATCCCAAAGAATACCTTTCATCTGAATCAGGTCGATAACGCCCTTAAAGTTCTCTTCTGTGCCCCAGTTGATCTGAATAGGCACAGCGTTGGCACCAAGGCGCTCTTTCAACTGGTCAACCACCATGAAGAAATCAGCACCGGTGCGGTCCATTTTGTTGACAAAGACCATGCGCGGCACTTCGTACTTATTGGCCTGACGCCATACGGTCTCCGTCTGCGGCTGAACGCCGGAGGAACCACACAGCACAACAACGGCACCATCAAGTACGCGCAAAGAACGCTCAACTTCGATCGTGAAATCGACGTGCCCGGGCGTGTCGATGATGTTGACGCGGTGCTCAGGGAACTGCTTGCTCATGCCCTGCCAGAAACAGGTGGTCGCTGCAGAGGTGATAGTAATACCACGCTCTTGCTCCTGCTCCATCCAGTCCATCGTGGCGGCGCCATCATGAACTTCACCCACCTTGTGTGAAAGGCCGGTGTAAAACAATACACGCTCTGTTGTCGTGGTTTTACCCGCGTCAACGTGAGCGACGATACCGATATTACGGTAGCGATTTAATGGAGTCTTGCGTGCCACGGTGATAACTCCCGTTGGTTGGCAATGCGCGAAATGTAAAACAAGGTGAGCTTGAATTTAGGCTTACTGATTGTGAAGCAACCAACACCCTACATCCAAGCAACACCTTAAGCACATTCGAGCTTAGAAACGATAGTGAGAAAACGCCTTGTTGGCTTCTGCCATACGGTGTACGTCTTCGCGCTTCTTAACCGCAGAGCCTTTACCTTCTGCGGCGTCCAGCATTTCACCCGCCAGACGCTGCACCATCGTTTTTTCACCGCGACGACGCGCCGCATCAACCAACCAGCGCATAGCTAGCGCTTGGCGGCGAGATGGACGAACTTCTACTGGCACCTGATAAGTCGCACCACCGACGCGGCGCGATTTTACTTCGACCATCGGCTGGATCGCTTCCAGCGCTTTATCGAAGATTTCCAGCGGTTCTTCTTTACTGCGCTCGGCAACCTTGTCCAGCGCACCATAAACAATGCGCTCAGCTACGGACTTTTTACCGCTGAACATCAGGTGGTTCATGAACTTGGCTAGGCGCTCACTTCCGAATTTCGGATCCGGCAGAATCTCGCGCTTCGCTACAACTCTTCTTCTAGGCATGATAAGCCCTCAATTTAAGGATCCTTCAGGTAAACCCAAGACTCGCCCTGTGATACCACAGCACCGCTCGACCTTACTCTTATCAGACCAACATATTCGTATTGACCGCTTGGCAGCTTTTACGTAGCCGCCACACTCGAACCAACGCAACCGAATTAAGACTTCGGACGCTTGGTACCGTATTTAGAACGACCTTGCTTACGGTTCTGAACACCCGAGGTATCCAGCGCACCGCGCACAGTGTGGTAACGCACACCTGGCAAATCTTTAACACGACCGCCGCGGATCAACACGACAGAGTGTTCTTGCAGATTGTGGCCTTCACCGCCGATATAAGAAGACACTTCAAAGCCGTTGGTCAGGCGCACACGGCAAACCTTACGCAACGCCGAGTTTGGCTTCTTCGGAGTGGTGGTGTAAACGCGCGTACATACGCCGCGCTTTTGCGGGCAGGCCTGCAGCGCTGGCACGTCACTTTTCGTGACGGGGCGCTTGCGCGGCTTGCGCACTAGCTGATTAATCGTTGCCATAGTCTGTAGCTGACTCCAATGGTTGCCTGGCCTTTCAATGGATGCGGGCGCACCCGCCCCACTGTTAAAGGCTGCGCATTCTAATAGTTTGCCCCAGTCACCGTCAAGTCATGGCGACGGTTTTATCGCCATGACCTTACGCTGAAGCTAACGAGGGTTAGAGCTCATCGTCGTCGGAATCCAACGCCGTTAGCTGAGCCCCAAGCTCCTGCTCGACTTCCATCGCCGATGGATTGAGCAGTCGATCAACGTCATCGCGCTTACGACGACGCTCGGCATGGTGAGTCAAACCGGTACCCGCAGGAATCAATCGACCCACCACCACGTTCTCTTTCAGGCCGCGGAGGTAATCCCGCTTACCTGTCACTGCCGCTTCGGTCAGCACTCGTGTCGTCTCCTGGAACGAGGCCGCAGAAATAAACGACTCGGTTGCCAGGCTTGCCTTAGTAATACCCAGTAGCTGACGCTGGTACTTAGCAGGGAATTTACCGTCTTTTTCCAAGCGTGCATTCTGTTCCAGCACGCGGACAAGCTCTGCTTGATCGCCGGTGATGAAATCAGAATCACCCGAGTCGGTAATTTCGACCTTGCGCAGCATCTGACGCACGATCACTTCGATGTGCTTATCGTTGATGCCAACACCTTGCAGGCGGTAAACGTCCTGAACCTCAGCGGTGATGTATTTGGCTAAGTCCGCAACACCTAACAAACGCAAAATATCGTGCGGATTGCTTGGGCCATCGGAGATTACCTCACCCTTCTCGACGTTTTCACCTTCAAAGACAGCGATTTGACGCCACTTTGGAATAAGCATTTCAAACGGATCACCCTCTTCCGGCGTGATCGTCAAGCGACGCTTGCCTTTAGTCTCTTTACCAAAGCTGAGCACCCCGCTAATTTCCGCCAGAATCGAGGACTCTTTCGGCTTACGCGCTTCGAACAGATCCGCGACACGCGGTAGACCACCGGTAATATCTTTGTTGCCCGAGGCTTCTACCGGAATACGCGCGACGACTTCACCCACACCAATGGTCGCGCCATCATCTACCGAGATGATCGACTTACCCGGCAACAGGTACTGTACCGGTGTATTGGAGCCCGACACCGCGACATACTCGCCACTGGCGTCTTTCAGCATGATCATCGGACGTTTGTCGCGACCTGCCATTGGGCGCGCCGCTGACTCAATGACCTCGATAGACGAGAGACCGGTCATTTCATCAACCGTGCGGTGCATGGTGACACCTTCATCAAGGTCGATGAACTGCGCCTGACCTTCGACTTCAGCGACGATCGGGTGCGTATGCGGATCCCATTTCGCTACCGTCGCACCGGCATCGACTACATCACCATCGCGTACGTCAAGCTCAGCCCCATAAGGCAGCTTATAGTACTCGCGTTCACGACCATGGTCATCGGCTACTGCCAGCGCGCTTGAACGCGACACAACGACCAACTTGCCGTCGCCGCGCTCTACGTGCTTGATGTTGTGCAGGCGTACCTTGCCGCCGTGCTTCACCTGTACGCTATCCACCGCTGAAGAGCGCGATGCCGCCCCACCGATGTGGAACGTCCGCATGGTCAGCTGCGTGCCCGGCTCACCGATCGACTGCGCGGCAATAACACCGACAGACTCGCCGATATTGACCTGGTGGCCCCGCGCAAGATCACGCCCGTAGCAGGCCGAGCACACACCGTGAGGCGTATCACAAGTAATAGTCGACCGCACAATGATCTCATCGACACCCATGGTATCCAGATCGGCGCACCACTTTTCATCCAACAGCGTTCCGCGAGCAATCAACACCTCGTCGGTACCTGGGTCCACCACATCCTGCGCGACAACACGGCCTAGCACGCGCTGGGAGAGCGGCACGATAATATCGCCGCCTTCGATGATGGGGTGTAGCGTCAAGCCGTTTTCGGTGCCGCAGTC
Organism: Vreelandella vilamensis; assembly: GCF_031451755.1. Taxonomy (NCBI): domain Bacteria; kingdom Pseudomonadati; phylum Pseudomonadota; class Gammaproteobacteria; order Oceanospirillales; family Halomonadaceae; genus Vreelandella; species Vreelandella vilamensis. The sequence continues at coordinate 40,528 of NZ_JARWAN010000011.1, forward strand.
GCTCTCGGTAATCACCAAGTCTTGCGCCACGTCGACCAAACGACGCGTCAAATAACCCGAGTTCGCGGTTTTCAGCGCCGTATCCGCGAGACCTTTACGCGCGCCGTGAGTCGAGATGAAGTACTGCAGTACGTTCAAGCCTTCACGGAAGTTGGCGACGATCGGCGTTTCGATGATCGAGCCGTCCGGCTTGGCCATCAAACCCCGCATACCGGCAAGCTGACGAATCTGGGCTGCCGAGCCACGCGCGCCGGAATCGGCCATGATAAAGACGCTATTAAACGAATCTTGCTCGACTTCATTGCCATCACGATCGATGACGGTCTCTTTTGAGATACCGGCCATCATGGCCTTAGCCACTTTATCGTTGGCCTTGGACCAGATATCGATGACCTTGTTGTATTTCTCACCCGCGGTCACAAGCCCCGAGGAGAACTGATCTTCGATTTCTTTCACTTCCGCTTCCGCCGCATCGACGATCTCGGTCTTCGAGTCAGGAATGACGAAGTCATTCACCCCGATCGAAGCGCCCGACCACGTGGCCCAGCGGAAACCGGCGTACATCAGTTGGTCGGCAAAAATCACCGTCGGCTTGAGCCCGGCGCGGCGATATACCTCATTGATTAGGTTAGATATCGCCTTTTTCTTCATCGGCTGATCAATCAAATCAAACGGCACGCCTTCCGGCAGAATGCGGAACAGCAGCGCGCGACCAACCGTTGTGTCGTAAAGACGACGATGCGCAGACCGCTCGCCGGTTTCTTCCACCACATCCACTTCGTCAAGGCGCACTTTCACTTTGGCGTGTAGCGACACCGACTGATTACCGAAGGCGCGCTCAACCTCGTCAAGGCCAGAGAAAACCATGCCTTCGCCTTTGGCGTTGATTTTCTCCCGGGTCATGTAATACAGACCCAGAACAACGTCTTGCGACGGCACAATAATCGGGTCGCCGTTCGCCGGTGACAAAACGTTATTGGTTGCCATCATCAGGGTGCGCGCTTCAAGCTGCGCTTCCAGCGTCAACGGTACGTGGACCGCCATCTGGTCACCGTCAAAGTCGGCGTTATAGGCCGCACACACCAGCGGGTGCAGCTGAATCGCTTTGCCTTCGATGAGCAGCGGCTCAAACGCCTGGATGCCCAGACGGTGCAGCGTCGGCGCGCGGTTGAGCAGTACCGGGTGCTCGCGAATAACGTCGGCAAGAATGTCCCACACTTCCGGCAGTTCGCGCTCGACCATCTTCTTCGCCGCTTTAATCGTCGAGGCGTAGCCCAGCGACTGCAGCTTGGAGTAGATGAACGGCTTAAACAGCTCCAGCGCCATTTTCTTAGGCAAACCGCATTGGTGAAGGCGCAGGGTCGGACCTACGGTAATTACCGAACGGCCTGAGTAGTCAACACGCTTACCCAGCAAGTTCTGACGGAAACGCCCCTGCTTACCCTTGATCATGTCGGCGAGCGATTTCAGCGGGCGCTTGTTAGAGCCGGTGATGGCACGGCCACGACGGCCGTTATCCAACAGCGCATCGACCGCTTCCTGCAGCATCCGCTTCTCGTTGCGCACGATGATATCCGGCGCGTTGAGATCCAGCAGACGTTTCAGGCGGTTGTTGCGGTTGATCACACGACGGTAAAGGTCATTAAGATCCGAGGTCGCAAAGCGGCCACCGTCCAGCGGTACCAGCGGACGCAGATCCGGCGGCAGCACGGGCAGCACTTCCATGACCATCCACGCCGGCGCATTGCCGGAGTGGTAAAACGCTTCCAACAGTTTTAGGCGCTTGGAAAGCTTTTTGATCTTGGTTTCGGAGTTAGTCTGCGGAATCTCTTCGCGCAGATGGTTAATCTCTTCTTCAAGGTCAATATCTTTGAGCAATTCTTGAACGGCTTCGGCACCCATACGGGCATCGAAGTCGTCACCGAACTCTTCTAGCGCTTCAAAATACTGCTCGTCGTTGAGAAGCTGGCCACGCTCCAGCGTGGTCATGCCAGGGTCGATCACGACGAAGCTTTCAAAATACAGCACGCGCTCGATATCGCGCAGCGTCATGTCGAGGAACATACCGATACGCGACGGTAACGACTTCAAAAACCAAATGTGCGCGACCGGCGACGCCAGTTCGATGTGGCCCATGCGCTCGCGGCGCACGGCGGCCTTGGTGACTTCGACGCCGCACTTTTCGCAGATGATGCCGCGGTGCTTCATACGCTTATATTTGCCGCACAAGCACTCGTAATCTTTCACCGGGCCAAAAATTTTGGCGCAGAACAGACCGTCCCGCTCCGGCTTAAAGGTACGGTAGTTGATGGTCTCGGGCTTCTTCACCTCGCCAAAAGACCAGGAGCGAATCATGTCCGGCGATGCCAGGGTAATCTTAATCGCGTCAAACTCTTCGGTTTGAGACTGCGATTTGAGGACTTTTACCAAATCTTTCATTGGACGGCTCCTAGCTCTCTAACTCGATATCGATGCCCAGCGAGCGGATTTCCTTCACGAGAACGTTAAAGGATTCCGGCATGCCTGCCTGCATGGTGTGGTCGCCATCCACGATGTTTTTGTACATCTTGGTACGGCCTTCGACGTCGTCCGACTTGACGGTAAGCATCTCTTGCAACGTGTACGCGGCGCCATAGGCTTCTAGCGCCCACACTTCCATCTCACCGAAACGCTGACCACCGAACTGCGCCTTACCGCCCAGCGGCTGCTGGGTCACCAGCGAGTAAGAGCCGGTAGAACGCGCGTGCATCTTATCGTCTACCAAGTGGTTCAACTTCAGCATGTACATATAACCAACGGTGACCGGGCGATCAAAGGCATCGCCGCTACGACCATCATAAAGCGTCATTTGACCGGAATCCGGTATATCCGCCAGGCGCAACAAGTGCTTAATTTCGTGCTCTTGAGCACCGTCAAACACGGGCGTTGCCATCGGCACACCGCCTTTGAGGTTTTTCGCCAAGGCGATCACTTCGTCATCCGTTAGCGTACTAATATCCTCAACGCGAGTGCCCGGCGTGTTGTAAATTTCGCCGAGGAAGTCGCGGATTTCCGCCACTTGCTGCTCGCGCGCGTCGCGCAACATGGCATTAATCTTAAAGCCTAACCCGCGCGCCGCCATGCCCAAGTGGGTTTCCAATACCTGCCCCACGTTCATACGTGACGGGACACCCAGCGGGTTGAGGACAACGTCAACCGACTCGCCATGCTCGTCGAACGGCATATCTTCCACCGGCATAATCGCCGAGATAACACCCTTGTTACCGTGACGACCCGCCATCTTGTCGCCCGGCTGGATACGACGCTTAACCGCCATGTAAATCTTGACGATTTTGAGCACGCCCGGTGCAAGGTCATCGCCTTGGGTCAGCTTACGCTTTTTATCTTCAAAGCGTTCGTCCATCTCTTTACGACGATTTTCCAGCTGCTCGTCTGCCTGAGCCAGTAGCTCATTGTAGGTCTCATCCTGCATACGCAGCTTGAACCACTGCTGACGCGGCAGCTCATCAAGGTACGCTTCATCCAGCACGTCACCTTTAGTGAGTTTTGGACCACCGTTGACCACCTGGCCATCCAGCGTGCGCTTGAGGCGCTCAAAGGTGGCATCTTCCGCGATACGGTACGTTTCCTGCAGGTCTTTACGCACCTCATCAAGCTGCATTTGCTCGATAGCCAGCGCACGCGAATCCTTCTCGACACCGTCACGAGTAAAGACTTGCACGTCAATAACCGTACCTTTCATACCGGTCGGGGCACGTAAGGAGGTATCTTTCACGTCTGACGCTTTCTCACCGAAAATGGCACGCAAAAGCTTCTCTTCTGGTGTTAACTGGGTTTCACCTTTCGGCGTCACCTTGCCCACCAGAATATCGCCTGGGCCGACTTCGGCACCAATGTAGACCACGCCTGCTTCGTCTAGCTTACCCAGGGCCGATTCACCTACGTTGGGAATGTCCGAGGTAATCTCTTCGGAGCCAAGCTTCGTGTCGCGGGACACGCAGGTCAGTTCCTGGATATGGATCGTGGTGAAACGGTCTTCTTGTGCGACACGCTCCGAGAGCAGAATCGAATCCTCGAAGTTGTAGCCGTTCCAAGGCATAAACGCGATGCGCATGTTCTGACCCAAGGCCAGATCGCCCATATCCACCGACGGTCCGTCGGCAAGAATATCGCCACGCGCTACGTTATCGCCAGGCCGTACGATCGGACGCTGATTCATACAGGTGTTTTGATTCGAGCGGGTGTATTTGGTCAGGTTGTAGATATCCACCCCGGCCTCACCGCCGATGATTTCATCTTCATGCACCCGGACCACCACACGGCGCGCATCGACCGAGTCGATGACGCCACCGCGATTGGCTACCGCACAAACACCGGAGTCACGCGCCACGAAGCGCTCCATCCCCGTACCCACCAGCGGCTTGTCCGCGCGCAGGGTGGGAACGGCCTGACGCTGCATGTTCGCCCCCATCAAGGCGCGGTTAGCGTCATCGTGCTCCAAGAACGGGATCAACGCGGCAGCCACTGACACTACCTGGCGTGGCGACACGTCCATCAGCGTCACTTGCTCAGGACGCATAAAGGTGGTTTCGCCACGGTGGCGCACCTGAACCAGGTCATCGCTTAGCTTATTGGACTCATCCACGGCAGCAGACGCCTGGGCGATAACAAAGTCGCCCTCTTCGATCGCTGACAGGTGAACGATATCATCAGTTACCTGACCGGCATTGACCTTACGATAAGGCGTTTCCAGGAAGCCATAGCTGTTAGTGTGGCTGTAAGTCGCTAAGGAGTTGATCAGCCCGATGTTGGGCCCTTCCGGCGTCTCGATCGGGCACAAGCGACCGTAGTGCGTGGCGTGAACGTCACGCACTTCGAAGCCTGCACGCTCACGGGTCAAACCACCTGGGCCGAGTGCCGACACACGACGCTTGTGGGTAACCTCAGAAAGCGGGTTGTTTTGGTCCATAAACTGAGAGAGCTGGCTAGAACCGAAGAACTCTTTCACTGCTGCCGCTACCGGCTTAGCATTGATCAGGTCTTGCGGCATCAGGCCTTCGCTTTCCGCCATGGAAAGACGCTCTTTCACTGCACGCTCAACGCGCACCAAACCAACGCGGAACTGATTTTCCGCCATCTCACCGACACAGCGGATACGACGGTTACCTAGGTGGTCGATATCGTCGACATCACCGAAGCCATTACGGATATTGATCAGCTCACGCAGTACATCGAGGATGTCTTTCTTATCCAACACACTAGAGCCGGTATCCGTCTCGTGGCGCAAGCGGCGGTTGAATTTCATCCGGCCGACGTTGGACAGGTCGTAGCGGTCTTCGGTGAAGAACAGGTTATGGAAAAGCGTCTCGGCAGCTTCTTTGGTCGGCGGTTCACCGGGGCGCATCATGCGGTAAATCTCGACCAGCGCCTCAAGCGGCGAGCCCGTGGTATCGAGCTTCAAGGTGTCGGAAATAAACGAACCGCAGTCAAGGTCGTTCGTGTAGAGCGTTTCAATACGCTGGATGCCACCCTGCGCGATGTGCTCTAACACTTCCGGGGTGATCTCCGTGTTACACGGGACAATCAACTCGCCGGTTTTGCTGTCCACCTGATCTTTGGCTAACGTCTTGCCGAACAGGTACTCCATTGGCACGTCCAGACGCTCAAGGCCGACTTTTTCTAGCTGGCGAATATGCTTCTGGGTGATGCGTCGACCTTCTTCCGCAATGACATTGCCGTCGCCATCTTTGATATCGAACGTCGCGGTCTCACCGCGCAGACGCGAGGGCACGAGCTCCACAGAGAAGCCAGACTTCTCAATGTGGAACACGCTCGTTTCGAAGAACTCGTCGAGGATCTCTTCGGTGCTCATGCCCAGAGCCCGCATCAATACCGATGCTGGCAGTTTACGACGGCGATCGATACGCACAAAGACGTTGTCTTTGGGATCAAACTCGAAGTCGAGCCAGGAGCCACGATAAGGAATCACGCGCGCCGAATAAAGCAGTTTACCGGACGAATGGCTCTTGCCCTTATCGTGGTCAAAGAACACCCCCGGCGAGCGGTGCAACTGAGACACGATAACGCGCTCGGTACCGTTAATCACAAAGGTACCGTTTTCTGTCATCAGGGGAATCTCCCCCATGTAGACTTCTTGCTCTTTGATATCTTTGATCGCTTTGTTCGATGAATCACGATCATAAATAATCAAACGCACCTTGACGCGTAGCGGTGCGGAGTAAGTCACGCCGCGAAGCTGACACTCCTTCACATCAAACGCAGGTGTGCCAAAACGATAACTAACATATTCCAGCGCCGCGTTACCGGAGAAGCTCTCGATCGGGAACACTGACTTGAACGCCGCGTGCAGGCCAATTTCGTGGCGCTCATCGGGCGAACGGTCTTGCTGGAGAAAGTCATAGTAGGAATCAAGCTGGATGGCCAGCAAGTAGGGCACATCCATTACTTGGGGCAGTTTGCCGAAATCCTTGCGGATGCGTTTTTTCTCAGTGTATGAGTAAGCCATCTGTTTTCCCCAGCTTGTTCACCATGGGTGACCGATGCGTGGTCATCTTCCCCGCGGGCGTTTCAGACGCAGACAGCAAGCTCCTGAATGGGCAGCTCGCCGTCAAAATTCTTTGATCTGTTTCAACAGAAAAAGGCCGGCAGCAGGAAGTCCCCGCCGCCAGCCGTGGAAGCTTACGCAGCGCGTAAAGCAACCGGCACAATAATTACTTGAGCTCGACGCTTGCGCCTGCTTCTTCCAGCTTTGTTTTCGCTGCTTCAGCATCTTCCTTGGACATTGCTTCTTTGATGGTCGCCGGAGCGCCGTCAACGGCACCCTTAGCTTCCTTCAGGCCAAGGCCGGTGATTTCACGAACGGCCTTGATGACGTTAACTTTCTTGTCACCAGCACCTGTGAGCACCAGGTCAAATTCGGTCTGCTCTTCTTCAACAGCCGCTTCACCACCACCCGGGCCAGCGACAACAGCTGCGGCGGCAGAAACACCGAATTTTTCTTCCATTGCTTCGATCAACTCGACAATTTCCATTACGGTCATGTCGGAAACGGCGTTGATAATATCGTCTTTGGTCAGTGCCATTGTTTCATTCCTAACTTTGCGGGAGTCTCGGTCACCCGATGACTCAGGATTCATTGCTCGTAGTCGGCAGCATCACACTGCCAGCAAGGAAGGGGGCTTATGCCGCCTCATCTTGCTTCTGGTCGCGCAAGGCGGCCAGAGTACGAACCAGCTTGCCAGCAGAGGCTTCTTTCATGACCGACATCAGCTTAGCAATTGCTTCGTCGTAAGTCGGCAGCGTTGCCAAACGGTCGATATCAGCAGCCGGAATCAGCTCACCTTCGTAGGCCAACGCTTTCACTTCGAAGTTCTGATCTTGCTTGGCGAACTCTTTGAACAAACGAGCGGCAGCGCCCGGATGATCCGTAGAGAAAGCTAGCAAAGTCGGACCGACAAAGCTTTCGGTCAGACACTCCCACTGAGTGCCCTCCAAAGCGCGACGAGCCAGCGTGTTACGAACAACACGCAACTCTACACCGTTCTCACGTGCTTGCTTGCGCAAATCGGTCATTTTGCTGACCGCTACACCGCGAGAATCGGCCACTACGACGGAGAGAGCGTCTTTAGCCGCTTCACTGACCTGGGCAACAATCGCTTTCTTGCCTTCAAGTGCTAGTGGCACAGTGATCACTCCTTCGTGCCGAAACCTTAAGTCAGGTCCCGGTGGTTACCATCTCTTCTCGGCCGATTACTGCTACCAAGAAGCCTAAGGGATGGTGCTCACCAGAAAGCCGTTTTGCTAAGAAGCATAAACCAACTGGCGGCGACACCATCTGCGCAGGCGTATAAAGCATTAAGCCGGGCTTATTGGCTCGGCACCTGCGGTCTTTGACGGCGCCCCGCTCTGATGTTTCGTCCGTGCGGGGACCGCAAAGTTCTTGCCCTATACAGGCGCATCCTCGAAGAGAATACGCCTTTTTTGATCACGCCTTAAATGTAGGCCGTATGATCGACAGTCAGACCCGGCCCCATCGTGGTGGACAGTGTCATTTTCTTAAAGTAGATACCCTTTGAGGTGCTCGGCTTGAGCCTTTTTAGATCAGCCACGAGCGCATCAAGGTTACCTCTAATCGCGTCGGCATCAAAATCTACCTTACCCACAGTGGTGTGGATAATGCCGTTTTTGTCGGTACGGAAACGCACCTGACCGGCTTTGGCGTTTTTCACCGCGGTCGCGACGTCTGGCGTGACGGTACCCACTTTCGGGTTTGGCATCAGGCCACGCGGACCTAAAATCTGACCCAGCTGACCCACGACGCGCATGGCGTCAGGCGATGCAACCACGACGTCAAAATCCATTACGCCTTTTTTGACCTGCTCAGCCAAATCTTCCATGCCGACAATATCCGCACCGGCTTCTTTCGCCGCATCGGCATTAGCGCCCTGGGTAAATACTGCCACACGGACGTCTTTACCAGTGCCGTTCGGCATTACGGTAGCGCCGCGTACAACTTGGTCAGATTTACGCGGATCAACGCCAAGATTGATCGCCACGTCGACAGATTCTTTAAACTTAACCGTTGACAGCTCGGACAGCAGCGCCACGGCATCTTCTACCGTGTAGGCTTTGTTCGGGTCGACTTTTGCGCGGATTTGCTGCGCGCGCTTAGACAGTTTAGCCATGATTAGAGACCCTCCACGTTTAAGCCCATGCTACGAGCGGTACCAGAAATGGTACGCACAGCCGCATCAAGATCAGCAGCCGTTAAATCCGGCTCTTTGGTTTGGGCGATCTCTTCGAGCTGCTCACGGGTTACCGTGCCCACCTTCTTTTTGTTCGGCTCACCAGAACCGGACTTGATGCCCGCTGCTTTTTTCAGCAGCACAGCCGCAGGCGGCGTCTTGGTGACAAAGGTGAAGCTGCGATCCGAATAAACGGTGATCACAACCGGCGTCGGCAAGCCAGCCTCAATATCTTGAGTTTCAGCGTTAAACGCCTTACAAAACTCCATGATGTTAACGCCGTGCTGACCCAGTGCCGGGCCCACGGGGGGACTTGGGTTGGCTTTACCTGCAGCAACCTGCAGTTTGATATAAGCCTGTACTTTCTTGGCCATTTCTTACTCCTATTGGGTCATAACGCCTTGCGGCTCCCCGGTGACAACCAGCCGGCGCTCGGCCGACTCGCGAAATACACTTAATAACGATATGACAGTAACTTTAAATAACTATTCTTTTTCAACCTGAGCAAACTCAAGCTCAACAGGTGTCGCACGACCAAAAATCAGCACACTCACCTGAAGACGACTTTTCTCATAATTAACTTCTTCGACGACACCGTTAAAGTCAGCAAACGGCCCATCAACCACGCGCACGGATTGACCCGGCTCAAAAACGGTCTTGGGCCGAGGCTTATCAGTTCCGTCTTTCACGCGATGCAGAATCGCTTCGGCTTCGCGGGTCGTGATCGGCGCGGGCTTCTCTTTAGTGCCGCCAATAAAGCCCATGACACGCGGCGTCTCATTGACCAAGTGCCATGTATCGTCGGCCATTTCCATCTCCACTAGCACGTAGCCGGGATAGAACTTGCGCTCACTCTTACGGCGCTTGCCGTCACGCATTTCAACCACTTCTTCAGTTGGCACAAGAATCTCGCCAAAGCGATCTTCTTTACCATAAAGCTTCACGCGCTCAAGTAACGAGCGCATGACGTGCTTTTCAAAACCGGAGTAGGCGTGTACGACGTACCAACGCTTGGACATGAAAACTCCTAACCAATGACGCCGGACATCGCCCAGCTGAGAAGCGTGTCAATCAACCACAACGCCAAACCAACAACAAAAACAGCTGCCAGCACGATCGCCGTGGTCTGCACCGTCTCGGGGCGCGTTGGCCAGACGACGCGCTGAATCTCTTTTTTAGACTCTTGCGCCAAAATAACTAAGTTGCGCCCTTTTGTGGTGGTCAACGCGACTGCACCGGCAATTACACACAGCACAACCACACCTAACACGCGATACAAAAGAGCCACATCGGCAAAATAAGTGTTACCAATAATCGCAACAACCAATAGCGCTACGACCGCTGCCCACTTGAGCCCGTCATGACGCGACTGTTGCACTTCAGCGCCATGCTTCACAGGACTAGGCTTCATAAAACGAGACTCCTCAGGGTGCAGCGAACGATAAAGGAATTCTTTGAGGGCACACCAACCTGGGGAAGGTTGGCAGGCCAGGAGGGAATCGAACCCCCAACCTGCGGTTTTGGAGACCGCTGCTCTGCCAATTGAGCTACTGGCCTGTATTGTGTTTGCGCTGCTTCCAGCCTTTACCTGGTTAGCTCTACGCAACAGCGGGCGCCATGATAGCGAATACACCTCTAACTGACAACCCTTTTCCCCACCTCCAGGCATTAAATCGCTCAACCCAAAAGCAGAGACAAAAAAAGCGAGCTATGCTCGCCTTTATCGCAATGTGGAGCTCATGGACGGATTTGAACCGTCGACCTCACCCTTACCAAGGGTGTGCTCTACCCCTGAGCTACATGAGCATATTGCCGCAAAACTCTATAAATAAAAGTTTACGCGAACAATGATTAGCACAACTTCGCAGCGGAATATACAACTTCACTAAGTAGTAGCGTTTGGAGCGGGCAGCGGGGATCGAACCCGCATCATCAGCTTGGAAGGCTGAGGTTCTACCATTGAACTATGCCCGCTTAACTAGACTACTTACCCGCTCAGCAACTTATGGCTGCCAATCATTAAATCTGGTGGAGGGGGAAGGATTCGAACCTTCGAAGCTTTCGCGGCAGATTTACAGTCTGCTCCCTTTGGCCACTCGGGAACCCCTCCAACTGTGGCGGCACATTATGCCACCCTCCAAAACAGTGTCAAGCCATGTTTTTTGCACTAAGCAATATAAATCATCAACTTGCACGAAAGACATAATCGCCTTTCCGCCTTGGAACGCGCTGCATTCTGTCAAAGCAGCATAGAGAATGCAAGTCCTGCGCGTATTTTTTCTAGCGATACCGGTTCAGGCACACGAGGCGCCCCCGACATTTTTCCGGCACGCTCGGCAAGCGTTAACGGAAAGCACGCCTCCAATCCGCCGTACACCATATCAGGCCATACCGCGTGGGGCACGTGCACACCACGGGATACCACCCGCGCATCCCCGCCGGTGAGCAACATCGGCAGCGCCACTGCTTGCTGGTCGCAAACTTCACTATATATTCGGTTGATTGCACTGACTGCAGCCATATAAATGCCGTGATTGACGGCTTCGACGGTACGCCGCCCGGGCTCTAGAAGCGCTTCGGCCTCGCTTTCAGGGTCAATCGCCACATTACGGGTACCCAGTTTTAGGCTCTCTTTCATCAGACGCAAACCAGGAATGATATAGCCACCCAAATGATTGCCGCCCGGTAGCACGAAATCCACGGTAATGGCACTACCGCAATCCACCGCGCAGCAGCCACCGGCTAATTGATACCCCGCCAGCGCCCCCATCCAACGATCAACCCCCAAACGCCCTGGCTCATCATAGCCGTTAACCACACCAAGCGTTTCTCGCGTTGAGCGCGCCACGTAAACATGCGGCACTCGGTGACGTAACAAACTCACCGTTTCGTCCAGCACCGCTGCCCGCGCAACACTGGAGATACGCACTGACTCCACCACATCTAAGTCAGGAATATCCGCCCCCGGGCGCCACTCTTCGCGCGTCCACACCGCTCCGCGCGAGCGAATCTCACTGCTTTGCGTGTCTTTGAGGCGCCATTTAGACAGCGTATTACCAATATCCAGGTCAAGAATCATAAGCGCCTGCGTATGCTGATCTCACCACCGGCTAGACGCCGAGACTGCCCTGCCACTTCCGTTATCCAGAGATTGCCGCTCGCATCCACCTCCCCTGCCGTCGCGTCGCACTTTTTCTCGCCTTGAAGCACAGTGATCGGCTGACCCGCAAAGGCATGACGCTGATTCCATGGCGCTTGCCAGGCGCCAAACCCGCGCGCCTCAAAGGTCGCAAGCATGTCCAAAAGCCCGGCCACCATATCGGCCGCCAGCGGGTTACGCGAGATTTGCGGACAGGCATCCGCTAGGGCGGCGACCGGCTGATCAATCGCTTCGCGTAATGCGTCGGGCAGCCAAAGGTTCATGCCGATACCGATCACCACTTCACAGGGGCCTGCCGCATCGCCGGTGACTTCCACTAAAATACCGGCCAACTTCGCCAGCTCACCGTCGCGATTTTTAAGCAAAACGTCGTTAGGCCATTTCAGCAGAGGCGCCGCGCCGCGCTGTTCCAACACTTGTGCCACGACCACCCCGACCGCAAGGCTTAACCCTTCAAGCGCCACCACACCGCTCTCAAAACGCCAGCCGACAGAAAGCATCAAGCTCTGCCCCCAGGGCGTCGTCCAGGTTCGTCCACGACGACCGCGCCCTGCCGTTTGCAGTTCTACCAAGCACACTTCACCGTGACCGGCGCCTTGCTGAAAGCGCTCGCGCAGATACGCATTGCTTGAGGGCAGCTGATCCTCGACGAACAATCGCGCGAGATGATGCCGGGCACTTGCCGGAAGATGCGCTACCACCTTGGCACCGTCTAGCGGCTCTAACCCCTGCGCTAGACGGTAACCACGGCCTTTGACCGCCTCCACCTCAACGCCTAGCGCCTCTAATTTTTTCAATTGCTTCCACACGGCCGCGCGGGAGATACCCAGCGCTTTACCCAACTGCTCGCCGGAGTGGACATCGCCATCGCTTAATAAACGCATCAGATTGCCGATGGTCATAGTCTGCCCCACCTGGGAAAAGCCATATCTTACCGGAAGCGCTCACGGCGCGAAAACAAACCCGCACCATAATCAAGACAACACTGGCAGTCGACCGCCCCCAGCCCTTATAATGCTGCCCTATTTTTTTAGCAGGATCGCTTCGTGATCGAGAATCTTCGCAACATTGCCATTATCGCCCACGTTGACCACGGTAAAACCACCTTGGTCGACAAATTGTTAAGCCAGTCTGGGACGCTCGACCGCAAGGCCGAAGGCCAAGAGCGCATCATGGACTCCAACGACCAGGAGAAAGAGCGCGGCATCACCATCCTGGCCAAAAACACGGCGATTAAGTGGCAAGACCCTAACGGCACTGACTACCACATCAATATCGTGGACACGCCAGGACACGCCGATTTTGGCGGCGAAGTCGAACGCGTGATGTCCATGGTGGACTCCGTATTACTGCTTGTTGACGCCGTTGACGGCCCCATGCCGCAAACCCGCTTTGTGACGCAAAAGGCCTTTGACCGCGGCTTGAAGCCGATTGTCGTGGTCAACAAAATCGACCGCCCCGGGGCACGACCTGACTGGGTTATCGACCAAATTTTTGACCTGTTCGATAACCTCGGCGCGTCTGACGAGCAACTGGACTTCCCGATCATTTATTGCTCGGCGCTCAACGGCATCGCCGGCCCCGACCCCGACGAACTGGCTGACGACATGTCGCCCATGTTTCAGTCTATCGTCGATATCGTCGACGCCCCGAAGGTTGAAGTCGACGGTCCTTTTCAGATGCAAATCTCGGCGCTGGATTACAACAGCTACGTGGGCGTTATCGGCCTAGGGCGCATTTCCCGCGGCAGCGTGAAACCCAACCAGCAAATTGCCGTGGTGTCCAAAGAGGGTCAAACCCGCAAAGGCAAAATCGGCCAAGTCATGACCCACATGGGCTTAGACCGGGTCCAGACCGACGAAGCCACGGCGGGTGACATCATCTGCATCACCGGCATTGAAGACCTAGCGATTTCCGACACGCTTTGCGATGTTAATAACATCGAAGCGCTGCCGCCGCTGACCGTCGACGAACCGACTGTCTCGATGACGTTCCAGGTCAACGATTCACCGTTTGCGGGCAAAGACGGCAAGTTCGTGACCAGTCGCAATATCAAAGACCGTCTGGAACAAGAGCTGATTCACAACGTGGCCTTGCGGGTTGAGCAGGGCGAAACGCCGGAGAAATTTAAAGTTTCCGGACGCGGCGAACTGCACCTGTCGGTCTTGATTGAGTCCATGCGCCGCGAAGGCTTTGAGTTGGCCGTGGGCCGCCCCGAAGTGATCATCAAAGAAATCGACGGTGAGAAGCAGGAGCCGTACGAAGAAGTGATCATCGACTGCGAAGAGCAGCACCAAGGCGCCATCATGGAAGAGCTCGGCTATCGTAAGGGCGAGATGACCAACATGAACCCGGACGGCAAGGGCCGCGTTCGTTTGGACTTTATCATCCCGGCGCGTGGCTTGATTGGTTTCCGCGGTCAGTTCCTCACCCTGACGTCGGGCACCGGCATTTTGACTAGCCGCTTTGACCACTACGGCCCGCTGAAGCCGGATGCCTCTATCGAACGCCGCAACGGCGTGCTGGTGTCGATGGTCGACGGTAAAGCACTGGCCTATGCCCTCTTTGCGCTTCAGGAACGCGGCAAGCTGATCATCGATCACGCGACCGAAGTCTACGAAGGCATGCTGATCGGGATTAACAACCGCGCCAACGACATGGTGGTTAACCCGACCAAGGGGAAAAAGCTGGATAACATGCGCTCAACGGGTAACGATGAAAACATCGTGTTGACGCCGCCGATTAACTTCACCCTGGAACAGGCCATCGAGTTCCTGGATTCCGACGAGTTGGTCGAGGTCACGCCGAGCCATATTCGTCTACGTAAAAAGCTGCTCAAAGAAAACGAACGCAAACGCTCCAACAAAAAATAAGCGCTTATGCAGCGCTGCTTAAGTAAAGCAGCGTCAACGGCGTCGTCAACACGACGCCGGTGCAACTATCGCCCAAAAGCCCGCGTAACGCGGGCTTTTTGCTGAGCAGACACCCTTCACTCGGTCATACTTTCGCGTGCATTTGCCAAGCCCTGCCTATAAACGAAACCTAAACGCAAAACGACTAGAAAGCCGCGCGCGAGTGACGCAAAGTAGCGTGCAATACGGGTGTTTTAATAGCGCCTTGGCAAGCACTCATCCACCGACCCAACACGGATACTCCTTACATGAGCGGTCACAACGTCTGGACACACAAGGGAACTTTTTTGCTCGCGGCCGTTGGTTCTGCCGTGGGCCTGGGGAATCTTTGGCGCTTCCCTTACCTTACCGGCGAAAACGGCGGCGGTGCTTTTATTTTGGTTTATGCCCTGACAATTTTTGCCGTGGGTATTCCTATTTTAATCGCGGAAATCATGCTCGGCCGCTCAAGCCGGCAAA
Source organism: Vreelandella vilamensis (assembly GCF_031451755.1). Taxonomy (NCBI): domain Bacteria; kingdom Pseudomonadati; phylum Pseudomonadota; class Gammaproteobacteria; order Oceanospirillales; family Halomonadaceae; genus Vreelandella; species Vreelandella vilamensis. Next base: position 55,824 of record NZ_JARWAN010000011.1, read on the forward strand.
GTCCCATCATGGGCATGCGCCACCTAACCAAAACCCACCAAACGTCGCGGGCGTGGGAAACCATTGGTTGGCTTGGGGCGGCCTCGGCGTTTCTTATTTTGAGCTTTTACTCGGTGGTCGCCGGTTGGTCACTGCACTACACCTGGCAGATGCTGACCGGCTCGCTCGCGGGTGCCGATGCCGACACCATCAACGCCGGATTTAATCAACTGTTGGCCTCGCCTGGGCTGATGACGCTCTATCACACCCTGTTTATCGCACTATCTGCGTTTATTGTCGGCATGGGAATTCACCGGGGCATCGAGGCGGGCCTGCGCATCATTATGCCGGCGCTTTTTGTCATTTTGCTGGTGGTTTTAGGCTATAGCGTGGTCAATGGCGATATCGGCGCGGCAGCGAGCTTCTTATTTACCTTTAATATTGCCGATTTAAGCCTGGAGGGGTGGCTTCAGGCCATGGGGCAATCCTTCTTTACCTTAAGTTTGGGCATGGGCGCGATCATGGCCTACGGCGCTTACATGTCGAGCAATGCCTCCCTCACCCGCACGGCCTTGTCGGTGGCGTTTGTCGATACCGCCGTTGCCTTGGTGGCAGGGCTTGCCATTTTTTCGCTGGTTTTTGGGGCGGGACTTGAGACCGGTCAAGGGCCGGGACTGATGTTTGTCACCCTCCCCATGGCCTTTGCCGAAATGCCGTTTGGCGCGCTGGTCGGCGGCGTGTTCTTTATCTTGGTGCTGGGGGCGGCGCTGAGCTCGTCTATCTCGCTGATCGAGCCGGTCGCGGCGTTTTTGGTCGAGCGCTTTGATCTCACCCGTCCGCAGGCCGTCACCATCATGGTGATTGCCAGCTGGGCGCTAGGACTTCTTACCGTGGTGAGCTTTAATGTGTGGGCGGAAGGCACGATTTTCCACGCGCTCTTTGGCCGCAACGCCTTTGAGTTTATTGAGCTTTTGACCAATATCTTCATGCCGCTCGGCGGGTTATTGATTGCCTTGTTCGCCGGCTGGGCGTTGACCCAAAGCGAAGTCGCCAAAGAGCTTGGCGGTGACGATACCTGGTTTGCCGTATGGCGCTTTTTAGTGCGCTTTATCGCGCCAGCCGCCGTGGCGTTTGTGTTCCTGCGCACCCTGCCGCAAGTCGAGGGTTATTGGATCCCGGCGATTGGCGCCATCGTTATCGTGGGCGCCTTTGCCGCGGGGCGCACCTTTATGGCCAGTACCGCGCGCCCATAATTTTCACCAATACCAACGAGGTAGCATCATGACACCCATTATCGAGGTGCAGCAGGTTAACAAAGCGTTTGGCGGCCTCAAGGTGATCAATGACTGCTCGATACAGGTTGCCAAAGGCTCCATCACCGGCATGATTGGCCCTAACGGCGCGGGGAAATCGACGCTGTTTAACCTAATTGCCGGCGCGCTAACGCCCGATAGCGGCCACGTTTTGCTCGAAGGCGAAGACATCACCGCTCTCAGTCCCGACGCGCGGTTTCATAAAGGCCTGTTGCGCACCTTCCAGATTGCCCATGAATTCAGCCACATGAGCGCACTGGAAAACCTGATGATGGTGCCCTCGCAACAACCCGGTGAGAACCTATTTACGGCGTGGTTCAAGCCGGGGCTGGTTCGGGCTCACGATGCCGAGGTGCGCCGCCGGGCGCTGGAGGTCATCGACTTTATCGGCCTTTACCACGTTCGCAACGAGCTCGCCGGCAACCTATCCGGTGGCCAGAAAAAGCTTCTGGAACTAGGCCGCACCATGATGACCGATGCCAAGGTTGTGCTGCTCGACGAGATCGCCGCCGGCGTTAACCGTACGCTTTTGGGCGACTTAATCGGCAATATCGAGCGCCTAAACCAAGAGATGGGCTATACCTTTTTGGTCATTGAGCACGACATGGACATGATCGCGCGGCTATGCGATCCCGTGATCGTATTGGCCCAAGGTAGCGTGATGATGGAGGGCAGCATAGATGACGTTCAGAATAACTCCGAGGTGATAGAAGCGTACTTCGGCGGCAGCGCTGCCTAACGCCCACCACCATTCTGAGGTACCACTTTGAGACATCACGACCATGCCATTACTTGAAGCACGCGACGTGCACGGCGGTTACGGCAGCATGAACATCCTCAACGGCGTCAACATGACGTTGGAAGCCGATGAAGTCGGGGTCATCGTTGGCCCCAACGGCGCAGGCAAATCGACCATGCTAAAAGCCATTTTTGGCCAGTTGCACGTTAACCAGGGCGAGATCCTGTTGTTGGGCGAACCCATTCATAACCTGCCGCCTAACAAGTTGGTGCAGCGTGGGATGGGCTTTATCCCCCAGGAGAAAAACGTCTTCCCCAGCCTCTCGGTGCAAGAAAACCTGGAAATGGGCGCGTTTCTCAAACCGCACAACGTCAAGCGGATGCTGGCTCAAGTCTACGACTTCTTCCCGCCACTTTATGAGAAACGCCGCCAGCCCGCCGGCGAGCTCTCGGGCGGCCAGCGCCAGATGGTGGCCATGGGCCGAGCGCTGATGGCCGAACCAAGCCTTCTGCTGCTTGACGAGCCGACGGCCGGGCTTTCGCCGCTTTACATGAACGATATATTCGACCGAGTTAAAGAGATTAATGCGGCCGGGGTGGGCATTTTAATGGTCGAACAAAACGCCAAGCAGGCGCTGGCAATTGCCGATAAAGGCTTTGTCCTCGCTGCCGGTCAAAACCGCTTTACCGATACCGGGGAAGCCTTGCTGGCCGACCCAGACGTCGCCAAGAGCTTCCTCGGTGGCTAGCCGCTAGAGCCAGTACTGGAGAAACACACCGTGAACGAACTGGTTTTCTTTATTAATAACGTGGTGGTTGCCGGCAGCGTGTCCGGCTCTATCTACGCCATCGGTGCGGTGGGCGTGACGCTGATCTTCAGCATTATGCGCTTCGCCCACTTTGCGCATGCCGATTTGATGACATTCGGCGCGTTGATGGCGCTGCTGCTCTCCACGGCGTTTCCTGCTGCCGGGGCAAGCATTGGCATACCCACTGCGCTGATCATGCTACCGCTAGCGATGGTGCTCACCGCCGCCCTCGCCGTCGGTATCGATAAGGTATTTTATAAGCCACTACGCGCCCATGGCGTTAAACCGATTGTCATGGTCATTGGCTCGCTTGGCGTGACGCTGATTCTACAAGGCTTGATTCGCCTATTCGCGGGCACTAGCGGGCAAAGCCTGTATGTCGATGACCGCAAAGAGATATTTCGCTTGGCGCTGCCGTTTGATGGCGTGCGTGTGCCGGTGGTGATCACCGAGCCGCAACTCTACCTGTTCGTCATTACCCTGGTGGCCGTGATTGCCCTACATCTGTTCTTAAACCGCTCGCGGCTGGGCAAAGCCATGCGGGCCATGTCGGACAACCCCGAGCTCGCTCAAGCGTCAGGCATCAACACCAATTTAATCGTCGCCGTTACCTGGGTCATTGCCGGGGGGCTCGCGGCCATTGCCGGTACCTTGCTCTCGCTGGACGTCACCTTCAAACCGGATTTGAGCTTCTTTCTGTTACTGCCCATTTTCGCCGCGGCGATTGTCGGCGGGGTCGGCCACCCTTATGGGGCCATAGCCGGTGGTTTCGTGGTGGGGTTTGCCGAATCGCTGGCGGTATTCAACTGGAATATTCTCTTACGTCCCTTCCGCGACAGCTTCCCCGCGTGGCTGGAACTGCCTACCGACCTCGCGTTCGTCAGCACCGAGTACAAAATTGTGGTGCCGTTTTTTATTCTTGTCGCTATTTTGATATGGCGCCCCACCGGGTTGTTCAAAGGTAAGGTGATCTGATGAGCACACAGCCTAAACGAGAAGATTTGGTCGCCGCCCCCTCGCGTTTCCCGCTACGCGAAGTGTTGCTTTTTGCCGCGCTGCTGCTCGCCGTTTTAGGGGTCTATGCGGCCATGGGCGCGGCCTACAGCACGCGGATGCTGGTCGAAGCTGCCTGCTACGCCATTTTAGCCCTGGGCTTAACCATTCAATGGGGCTATGGCGGGCAGTTCAATGCCGGCGTGATGGGGTTTGTGGCCTTAGGTGGCTTCTGCGCCATGCTTTTTAGCGTCCCGGTCAACGACGATTTCTGGGGGACTGAACTGCCCGGCGAACTTGGCCGCGTATTGCTTTACGCCATTGCCGCCACGCTTTTGGTGATAGGCGCCTCGCGATTAGACCGTTTAGGTGTCCCCAAAACGCTGCGCACGGTGATCGCCGTGGTCTTGGGGTTGATACTTTATCTTGTCGTGGTCAGCCTGCTGCGCGACGTGACCGGCGAGATCGAATCACGCGCTGGCTTTATTGGGGGCTTTGGCTTGCCCGCCTGGGTCGGCTGGATCGTCGGCGGAGCGCTCGCCGGCGGGGTGGGCTATTTCATCGGCCACATTTGTTTGGGGCTGCGCAGCGACTACCTCGCCATTGCCACCTTGGGCATTGCTGAAATCATCAAAGCGTTTTTGAAAAACTCTGACTGGCTAACGCGCGGCACCGCCACCGTCTCACCGCTGCCGTGGCCAACCCCCGGTCCTTCCGAGCTGGGGTTCACCCTGGCGCGTGCGCTTTACTTGTCGGTGACCGCGATGGTGATTGCGGCGATCTTCTTTTTGCTCCACCGCGCTTATCACGCCCCGTGGGGGCGCATGATCCGCGCTATCCGCGATAACGAAGTCGCCGCCGCGGCCATGGGGAAAGATATCAACCGGCGGCGTCTGGAAATCTTTATCCTCGGCTGTATTTTGATGGGCCTCGGCGGGGGCATGCTGACCTCGTTTAACAGCCTGTTTGACCCTAACGGCTATCTGCCGCTTAACCACACCTTCCTGGTCCTTGTCATGGTGATCCTCGGCGGGCCAGGCAACAACCTGGGGACAATTTTCGGCGCAGTGGCCGTGTACATTATCTGGATCATGTCGGAGCCACTGGCGCTTTGGTTGATGCAGTTGGCCGTCGCGTTCGGTGAAGGCGCCTTCGGCTGGGATGCCCCGGGCAATATGGACAGCCGCGCCCTGCAGGCACGGGTATTAGTGATTGGCGTGCTGATTACCGCGGTGCTGCGCTTCGCGCCCAAAGGGCTGCTACCGGAAAAAATACGCCACCACGATTGAGCTTTTAGCGCCATGCCGATTGTCGGCCGTGGCCGTTAACGATGGCATACGTGCAACGATGGCGCACCAACAAAAACCGCTCCCCGTATCAGGGGGAGCGGTTTTTTAGGGCGTTACATGAGAGGAATCACCGGCTCGCAAGCCGTGATCAAAGATCGACAAAGCCCTTGCTGACAAAGCGACCGTCTTCCACCGTCATTTCTACCACAACGCCTGACACGTCGCCGTTTTCATCAAACTCGTGGGTGCCCGAAGCGCCTTCGTAGTTGATCTCTTTGCTTTGAGCGATCAGCTCGACGGCCTTTTCCCATTCACCGGGAAGAATCACTTCGCCTGGGGCGTTCGCGACGCTGCGCAAGGCATCGCTTAGGCCGTCGCGCTCAGCGCTGCCGTTTTGTTCAATCGCCAGCGCTACCAGAAACGCGGCATCATACGCCTGAGCGGCAAAGACCGCGCTAGGATCAAAGCCGGCCTCTTCTGCGGCGGCGTTGAAGATATCCGCCCCCGGCAGGTCTAGGCTACCTGGGCGCGTGGCGATCATGCCGTCGAGCACATCGGCCCCAATCGCCTCGACCAGGCTATCCCCGACCATGCCGTCTGCACCGACGTACTGAGTAAACATCCCGCTTTCATAAGCCTGGCGCATCACCGTTTGCCCTGAGCTATCGGCATACGCCAGCACCACTAAGGTGTCGGCACCGGTCGCTGCAAGGGAACCGAGCTCCGCGCGGTAATCAGCCCGGTTGTCTTCGTGGCCAAGGTTATCCGCCACGGTGCCGCCACCGGCTTCAAACGCGTCAACGAACGCCTCGGAAACGCCACGGCCATAATCATTATTGACGTAGGTGACCGCAACGTAGTCGATGCCTTTATCCAGCAACAGCTTCGCTAGCATTTCGCCCTGAAACGCATCCGAAGGGACGGTGCGAAAGACCAGATCGTTATCGTCTAGCTCTGAAACCGCCGGTGCCGTCGAGGCGGGCGATACCATCAACACACCACCGGGAATGGCCGCATTGTTGGCCGCGGCGATTGTCGCCCCGGTACACAGCGCACCCACGATAGCGGTTACCTGCTCGGTGTTCACCATACGATCAGCGGCGTTTGAGGCTGCCGAGGCATCCGAACAGGTCGTATCACCCGACGGCATCACCAACTCTTGCCCACCTAAAAGGCCGCCTTGCGTGTTGATTTGCTGCACCGCCAGGCTCGCCCCATCGAAAATCGGCGGGGTTAAACTTTCAATACTGCCGGTAAAGCCCCCTAAAAACCCCACTTTCACTTCCGCGTTGACCGCCCCCGCTAAGGCCAGCGAAGACACGGCCACGGCACTGGCGAGTATGCGTTTATTGATCATGTTATTTGGCACTCCCGATAAATGAATCCCTAAAAGTCCCGCATTAGGGCTTTATAATAAAAAGACCCACTTACAATTTGGAACCAAACCGGAAAAAATACAACTTGCGTCTTTTAACGCAGTCACGCGCCAACCTCACGGACTATGCCGCCCAGCCAAAGCCCAAGATCGGCATGGCGAGCGCAAACATCGCCAAGCAAATCACCACCACGGCGATAACGCTCATCACGGCCCCGGCACGCAGCATGTCCATTACCCGGACCTTGCCGCTGCCGAACACTACCGCATTGGGCGGCGTGGCCACGGGCAGCATAAACGCGCACGAGGCGGCCATCGCCACCGGCATCGCCAACAGCAACGGGCTAGCATCAAGGCTTACCGTGAGCGCGGCGGTCAGCGGGAGAATCGCGGCGGCGGTGGCGCTATTGCTGGTGACGTGGCTCATTAGCATCACAATGACCACCACCATCAAAATCATCGCCCACGTTGGCCAAGCGCCGAACACCGCCAGCCCGTTGGCGACCACCGCAGCAAGCCCCGAACTTTCAATGGCGGTGCCCAGGCTTAAGCCGCCCCCCACCAACAGCAGCACGCCCCAGGGCAAATTCTTCGCGCTCTCCCAATCGAGCAAGAATTGACGCTGGCGCCAGCGCGCAGGCACCACAAACAGCAACAGCGCCCCCATGACCGCAATCCCCCCGTCGCTGAGCGTTAACCCGGTCCAATCTTGCAGCAGTGGGCGGGTAATCCACGCCACCGCGACCAACGCAAACACCGCCGCCACCCGCTTTTCGGGGCTGCTCATATGGCCTAAATCGTCTGACTGCTGGCTCAACATGGCGCTGATGCCGTGCAGCGGCGCATGCGACACCGGGAAAATAGTAAAGGTCAAAAGCCACCAGGCCGCGACCAACATCAGCGCCGCCGGCGGAACGGCCACCAGCATCCACTGGGCAAAACCGATCTGAATACCGTAGTTATCGCCGATAAACCCCGCTAATAACGCATTGGGCGGCGTGCCAATCAGCGTTCCCATGCCACCGATATTGGCCGCCAACGCAATCCCCAGCAACAAACACAACGAAAGCGCACGCTGCTGCTCGACGCTTAGCTCAGCGTCGCGCTCCATCAGCGCCAGCACCGACATGCCGATCGGCACCATCAACGCCGCCGTTGCGGTATTGCTCACCCACATGCTGAGAAATGCCGTCGCCGCCATAAAACCGGCCACTAAATGATCGGGGCGCTTGCCCGCCACCGATAGCACACCCAATGCGATTCGCCGGTGCAAATTCCAGCGCTGAATCGCCTCGGCCAGCATAAAACCGCCCAAGAAGAGGAAAATCAGCGGATTCGCGTAAGGCACCGCCGCTGCATTAATATCGCCCACGCCCAGAAGCGGTAAAAGGGCCACCGGCAAGAGTGCTGTGACCGCCATGGGCACCGGCTCCAAAATCCACCACACCGCCATCCAGGCCGTCAGCGCCACCACGCTCCACGCGGCAGGCGGCATATCCGCGGGCGCCGCCATCAGCAATAGCAACACGGCGAGAAGCGGCCCTAGAAAAAGCCCTAGCGTCACTTTTGTCCGTGCGACGTCCTTCATTTATTTTCCTCCTCTGCCCGTTCGGCTTGACGCTTGCGCGCCTGGTTACGCCGGTAACGCCGCATAACCGCAATACCCAGCGCAAAGGCCAACATCACGGCCAGCGTCACGCCCTGCCAGGGCCGCGCGGCATCGCGTAGCACGGTATCGAGGGTGATAATCACCATCAGCCCAACCGCCTGCGAGCCAATCGCTAGCGCCCGTAACGGATCAAAAGTTGGCTGGGGCATAATGTCTCCGAATGTGTGTGATTGCGTGATAGGGTTTGTGACCGCCTCTAGTGTAACGACAATTTAGGATAACCATGAATGCTATTGCCCTAGGTCCTGTATTGCTGTCCCTACCGCGTCTTTACGCCTTTGCCAGTGCGCTTTTGCTGATTATTGCCGCGCGCTATTTGCTCGGCCTGCCCAAGCCCGTTTATCAGCGTTGGTTCACTGGGCTGATGGTTGCCTGGCTCATTGGCGCCCGCGCGGGGCATATTGCGCTTAACGCGGAGAGTTACGCCGCCGCCCCGTGGGATGTCCTAAAGCTGTGGCAAGCGGGGTATCACGGCCTATGGGGCATGCTGGCAGGGCTTATCTGGAGCGCCTGGACGCTACGCGAGCGAATCATTGCCATGGGCGGGGCCATGGCGATGGTGATCGGCGCCTCCAGCCTGTGGTTGGTGCTCATGACCCTCTCACCGCTGGGCGGTGGCACCACGGTAGCAGCGCTACCTGACATCACGCTAGAAGACCTTGACGGCAACGCGGTGCACTTGCCCGCGCTTGCCAATGGCCATGACAAAGTCATCGTCAACCTGTGGGCGACGTGGTGCCCGCCTTGCCTGCGTGAGATGCCGCTGCTTGCCGATGCCGCCGAACGCGAAGGCGTCAACGTCGTCGTCGCCAACCAAGGCGAAGATTTGCTCCCCATCACCCGTTATCTTGACGAACAGGGCCTCGCCTTCCGCTATGCGCTACGCGACCCAAACCAACAGTTAATGGTGGCATTTGAGTCTCCTGGCTTGCCCACCACGGTGCTGTTTGACGCTGACGGCCGCGCGCTGTCCCAGCACGTGGGCGAGCTCACCCGCGCGCAGTTGGATCAGTGGTTAAACGAGTGAGACCGGGAAAACCCAGATTAACGCGACTAGCGCTTAATCCCTCTGGCCCTTTGCGTTAAAATCCCCCGCCCCATTAACCGCCGGCCACCCATCCGGCGGTCGTCGACCCGTTTCTAGCATCCTTGAGGCACCATGAGCGATTTTTCTCCCGGCCAACGCTGGATCAGCGACGGCGAGGCCGAGCTTGGACTTGGCACCGTGCTCAACTGTGACGCCCGCAGTGTGACCATTCTGTTCAGTGCCAGCCAGGAAACCCGTACCTACAACACCCGCCAGGCACCACTGACCCGCGTACAGTTCGGCAGCGGTGATCGCATCCTCTCCGCCGACGGCTGGCAGCTGCTTGTCGATGACAGCAAAGAGCACGACGGGCTGATCACTTACATCGGCCAAGATGACAGCGGTGAGCTTCGCGAACTGCCCGAGGCCAAGCTTGCCGATACCATGCAGTTCGACCAGGCGCGGGATCGCTTACTGACCGGCCAGGTCGACCGCAACGACTGGTTCGATTTGCGCTTTCGCACCCTGCACCATCATCAACGCATCGAACAGCACAGCGCGCTGGGCTTTTCCGGGCCGCGTATCGATTTGATCCCGCACCAGCTCTATATCGCCGATGAAGTCGCCCGTCGCCATGCGCCGCGCGTGCTGCTTGCCGACGAGGTTGGCCTGGGCAAGACCATCGAAGCCGGGCTGATCCTTCACCGTCTGCTACTCGTTGGGCGCGTTGAGCGCGCCCTGATTCTGGTCCCCGATAGCCTCACCCACCAGTGGCTGGTGGAGCTTTTGCGCCGTTTCTCGCTTAGCGTTACGCTGCTCGATGAAAGCCAGAGCCAAGCCCACGGCAGCAACAACCCGTTCGATAGCGGCCAGCTGATTCTCGCCAGCCAAGATTGGCTGTTTGCCAACCCCGCGCGTCAAGAACAGGCCCAAGCCAGCCGCTTTGACCTGTTAATTGTCGATGAAGCGCATCACCTCGACTGGCACGAAGAGGGCAGCGGCCCCGGGTATCAGTGCGTGGAGCGCCTTTCGGCCGATATCGACGGCCTTTTGCTGCTCACCGCCACCCCGGAGCAAATGGGGCTAAAAAGCCACTTTGCCCGCCTGCGCCTGCTCGACCCAGAGCGCTACCACGACCTCGAACGCTTTAAGCAAGAAGAGCGCCACTACGTTGAGGTCGCCAGCGCCATCGACGCGCTTGATGCCTTGCCCGGCGACCCGCAAGCCCGCGTTAAAATCGACGTGGTGGCTGACGACCGCGACAGCCAAGCGCTGCTCGAAACGCTTGCCAACCGCGAAGCAAACGCTGAGCAACACGATGCCGCCCGCGCGCAACTACGCGACGCGCTGCTCGACCGTCATGGCACCGGGCGGGTGATGTTTCGCAACAGCCGCCGCCACGTCGGTGGCTTCCCCGAGCGGCGTTATCACCCCGTGCCCCTGGCGATGCCCTCGGCCTACCGTCGGGTGGTACGCCGCCTTGAGCGCGACGAGGACTACCTCGACGAGCTTTTAATCGAAACCGGCATGGACCATCCGGATGTGTTGATCTACCCGGACGCCATGTACCGCGAACTCTCCAACGACCCGCTCAACGCCGAAGACTGGTGGCACATCGACCCGCGCATCAACTGGCTATTAGAAAAGCTCAGCGACGACAGCGAGTCCGGCTTTGCCGATGACAAAATCCTGATTATTGCGCACCATCGCGAAACCGCCGAAGGCATCGCCGAGGGCTTGCGCGTGCTCGGCGGCTATCACGCCCCGGTGTTCCACGAAGACCTTTCGCTGATCGAGCGCGACCGCGCCGCCGCCTCCTTTGCCGACGAAGAAGACGGCTGCCAGGTACTGGTGTGCTCGGAAATTGGCTCTGAAGGGCGCAACTTCCAGTTCTGCCGCCACTTGGTGATGTTCGACTTGCCCCAGCACCCGGATCAGCTTGAGCAACGCATCGGGCGTCTCGACCGGATCGGCCAGCAGCACGCCATCGAGCTTCACGTACCCACTTTTGAGGGTAGCCCTGGCGAGCGTCTGCTGCGCTGGTACCACGAGGGCATGGACGCCTTCAGCGCGCCCCACGGCGTGGGCAGTGACCTGTTCGATGCCTTTGGCGACGCCCTTGCCGATGCCCTGCTCGATGACGAAATGCTCACGGAGATCGTCGAGGAAACCCGCGAGATGTTCGCGGCCAAACTCGCCGAGCGCGATGCTGGGCGCAATCGTCTGCTGGAGCTTAACGCCTGCCGCCCGGCCCACGCGCAAACGGTAATCGACGCCGTGCGCGAATTGGACGACGACAAGGCGTTACCGCGTTTTGTTGAACGCGCATTGGATATTTTCGGCGTGGATAGCCAAGACTTAGGCGGCGATATCATGCTGCTCTCGCCCAGCCAGCAGATGCTCGACGGGCTGCCGGGGCTGGCCAAAGGCGAGGAAGGGTTTTCCGCCACCTACCGACGCGATGTGGCGCTTGCCCGCGATGACATTCAGCGCCTTTCTTGGGAGCACCCGCTGCTGCGCGAGATGATGGGCCGAGTGATCGACGGCACCATGGGCAACAGCGCGCTGGCGCTACTGCGCCACCCGGCCATTCCCAGCGGGCGGCTGATGGCGGAACTGGTATTTCGCACCCACTGCCCGGCGCCAAAACGGCTGCACCTGAACCGCTTTTTGCCGCCCACGGCAGTGCGCGTACTGCTCGATGAATCCGGCGCCAACTTGACCGACAAAATCTCGTTCACCGGGCTTTCCAAAAACGTGCAGAAGGTCAACAAATCGCTGGCGCGAGACTTGATCAAAAGCCGCCACGAACAGCTCCGCGCGCTTTTAACCCAGGGCGAAGGCGAAGCCGAACGCGAGTTGCCCAGCATCATTGAAGCCGCGGAAAGCCGTATGCGCGCCCAGCTGGATAACGAGCTTGCCCGCTTAACGGCGCTCGCCGAGCACAACCCCGCGGTACGCGACGCCGAAATCCAAGCGTTGAGAGAGGAGCGCAGAGCCCTTAGCGATGCCATCGAAAACACCCGCCTGCGCTTAGACGCCGTGCGGGTGGTGATTACCGTGGATGCCGAACGTTAAGCGCGTTTCGACAAGCTCAGCGCGAACGGATACGTCTCGATCCCCCTGAGCCCGTCGAAGGGAGCCCGTCGAAGGGTGAAAGGGTTATCAGCGCAAGATCGCGTCCAGCGCTTTATCGAGCGTAGGATACTGAAAGGTGAACCCAGCCGCTTCCAAGCGCGCCGGGCGCATATCGGCCCCGGTTAGCAACAGCCGCGACATCTCCCCCAGCATCGCTTTCAGCACAAACGCGGGCACGGGAAATATCGCCGGGCGATGGAGCGTTTTCGCCAGCGTCTTGGTGAATTCGGCGTTGGTGACCGGATTCGGGGCACTGGCGTTAAACGGCCCGCTTAGGCTTTCTTCTTTCAGCAGAAAGATAATCGCCTCGACCAGGTCGTTGCGGTGAATCCACGGCATAAACTGCGTGCCGTCACCAAAGCGCCCGCCTAGGCCGAGCTTAAACGGCGGCAGCATTTTCTGTAGGCTGCCGCCACCGGCATCGAGCACCAAGCCAATGCGCAAGATCGCCAAGCGCACCCCAAATGCTTCGACCTCTTTGGCCGCGGATTCCCACTCGGCACACAAGCGATGGGCGAATTCATCATTAGGCGGCGTTTCTTCGGTGACTTTGTTGTCACCTTGATCACCGTAGTAGCCCATGGCGGAGGCCGACACCATGGCCTTGGGCAGCGGCTGGCCGTTATCCTTTAGCTGCTCGCAGAGCACCACCAGTTGTTGCGTGGCTTTCAGCCGTGATTGGATCAGCTCCTTTTTTTGCGCCTCGCTCCAGCGCTTTGCCGCAATCGACTCGCCGGCCAGGTTGACTAGCGCTTCTGGCGGTGAATCAAGAAACGCCTGAGCGCTTTCGCGCACATCACACGCTTTCGGCAACTGCTCGCGCGCGGCCTTCGGTGAGCGCGATACCACTTGAGGCTCATGCCCTTCGGCGACTAAGCGCTCGCACAGCCGTTGACCAACAAACCCACTACCACCCGTGATGAGTACACGCATTGAGAACTCCTGAATCACACCGCACTGGGCGCGGTAAATGCTAAAATTGTCGTAACTGTCTAGTCGTACCTGTCTTATCGTATTTATCTTGTCGTACGTATTATGTCGCCACTATCTAATTAAACAATATTTATACCATACTGTTACAATTGCAATAAGACAGGTTTATTTAAGGATATTCGTTATGTCAGCTAACCATGTCACGCCGCCCACTCGCGCTAAGTCGTCTACCGTTGCGGTGATTGGCGCCGGTATTGCCGGGCTTGCCTGTGCCAGCGCTCTCACGCAGGCGGGCCATCGCGTTGCGCTGTTTGATAAAGCACGCGGGCCGGGGGGGCGTATGTCAAGCAAGCGCCGCCCTGCTGCCATGCTGGACCTCGGTGCCCAGGCCTTCACCGTTCGCGACAACGACTTTGCTGCGGAGGTCGAGCGCTGGCACAACGCCGGCTGTGTCGCGAAATGGCCCACCTTAATTTATCAGGCTAGCCCAAATGGGTGGCAGACGCATCACGATGGGCAAACACGCTATACCGGCGCGCCGCGAATGAGCGCGATCACGCGCCATCTCGCCAAAACGCTCACCGCACAAGGCGCTACCTTTTATAGCGGCACACGCATCACGGCGCTGACCAAGACGGCGGCCGGCTGGGAGCTAACCTGCGAGAATGGCGATGTCCTCGGCCCTTATACACAGGTGGTGATCAGCGTACCACCACCGCAAGCCGAGCCGCTGGTACAACCCTGGGATAACGCCTTGCTTGCGCACTGTAAGGCTCTACCTCAGCGAAGCTGCTGGGCGGGCTGGGCAGTATTTGAGACGCCGCTTCCGGCGCTGCCCGGCGTTGCGTCTGACTGGCAAATGGCACGCGCCCAGCACCCCGCGCTACGGCTTATCTCACGTAACCACACCAAGCCCGGGCGTGAAGCCGAGCCCGAAAGCGTCAGCCTCATCGCTCAGCTCGATTGGAGTGAAGCGCACCTGGAAGACCCAAGCGACATTATCGCCCAGCAGCTATTTGACGCACTTAAAAGCTTATTCCCCGCGCCGCTGGCGTTTCCTAAGGTGACCGACATCGGCGCCCACCGCTGGCGTTACTCGCAGCCTGCCGAGGATGCCGACATGCCCGCGGACGGTTTTATTATCGGCCACGAAGGCCTGGCACTTTGTGGCGACAGTTTACGCGGCGGCCGCGTTGAAGATGCCTGGCTTTCAGGCTACCAACTTGCCCAAGCGCTGCTCGAAGAAGGCAGATCAACGGCCTCGCCGCGCTGAGTGGTTGTACCCAGCGGCAACAAGTTGTACAAAGAGATCATGTATAATACGTGCCAAAATTACCCAAGGCGCTAGTAGCGTTACGACAACTATTCGCGGTTACGACAATGAAGAGGCATTCGCGCCCATGAGCCACAAGGCGACCCATCCACCCGATACTCCACTTTATCCGATCCGGGAAGTGTCCCGTTTAACGGGGGTGAACTCGGTGACTCTGCGCGCGTGGGAGAGGCGATACGGGCTCATTCGACCTCAACGCACACCCAAAGGGCATCGCCTTTATGCGCAGGACGATATCACGCGGGTTGAGCGTATTCTGCAATGGCTAAATCGTGGTGTGCCGGTTAGCCAGGTGGGCGATCTGCTCGACCAGCCGGAAAAAGTGGAAACCCCAACACCCGCCAGCGGCGATTGGGAGAGCCAACGCGAGCAGTTGCAGAGCACCATCGAAGCCCTAAATCTGCCAAAGCTTGAATCGCTGTATTACCAAAGCCTTTCCCTCTACCCGGTTAGCGTGGCGATTAACGAGCTGTGGCAACCGGTGATACTCAGCTTGGAAGCTCAGTGGGCCAGGACACCCGACATACTGGTACGGCGTACCCTGGAAGCGTTTTTGCGCAGCCAAGTCGGTATCCGTTTGCATTATGCCAACCAGACCACGCGCGGGCCGCTGATTCTGCTCAACGTGATGCCCGACGACCCCGGCCCGCTATGGGTTCTCATGGCCGCCCTGATGGCCAGTGAACAGGGTTACCGCGTGCAGATGTTAGATCACAACCTACCGCTGGAAGACCTCCCGCAAGCGGTCGCCCGTTTGCACTCCTCGATGGTATTGCTGGCCAGCGGCCAAAAAGAGAGCGATAGCTACATTCGCGACGCGCTACCCAACGCGGCGAAAACCCTGAACGTGCCGCTGGGCGTGTGTGGCGAAGTGGCACGCCTACGTGAGCATGCGTTCACCGACGATTCGGTCCATGTGCTGGGGGGCGACCTGCCGCAAGCGATCTCACGCTTGCGCCCGCTGCTACGCGATTCGGGCGTACTATAGCGCGGCGCCTCGCGGCGCTATCTGACCTTAATGGAGGCAATATGGCACGGCAGCTGGTTTGGTTTCGCAGCGATTTACGCATTGTTGACAACACCGCGCTGGCGGCAGCGGCGGCAAAGGGGTCCGTGGTCGCCGTGTTTTTGCGCAGCGTTACACAGTGGCAAGCCCACGACCACGGCGCTAATAAACTCGACTTTTACGCCCGTGGCGTTGCCGCGCTAAAAGAGGCCCTGGAAGGGCTGAATATTCCCCTGTTGCACCGCGACATCGACACCTTCGATAACGCCCCCCACGCGCTTTTGGAGATTGCTCGCGACCATCAAGTGGCGGCGCTGCATATGAATTACGAGTACCCGCTCAACGAGCAGCACCGCGACCGGGCTGTCTTTAACGCCTTTCATCGCGCCGGCATCGACATTCACGGCTACCACGATGCGGTGGCCTTCGCCCCAGGCACGCTGCTCACCGGCAAAGGCGATTATTACGGGGTTTTTACCCCGTTCGCGAAAGCCTGGCATAAAAACGTACAGCCCGAGCAGCTTACCTTGCGCGATACGCCTTCGCCGCAAACGCCGCTTGATATCGACAGCGACCCGCTACCGGCGCTTCCCGCACTTGACGACACTCCCGTGGAGTGCCGGCAGTGGCCAGCGGGTGAACATGCCGCGGCCGATCATCTTGAGCGTTTTTTACGCTTTCGCGGCCGTTATTATCACGATCAGCGCGATTTCCCCGCGGTGCGCGGCACCAGCGGGCTGTCGCCTTACCTGGCGCTAGGGATGATCTCTTACCGCCAGTGCCTGCAGGCGGTCATGAGCGAGAACGGCGGCCACTTGGCCGACGGCGATGCGGGGTTAACCGCCTGGGTGAGTGAGCTGATCTGGCGCGAATTTTACCACCACGTGACCGTCGGGTTTCCCAAGGTGTGCCGCCATCAGCCGTTTCAGGACCACACCCGGGCGCTTGCCTGGCGTGACGATGACGCAAACTTTCACGCCTGGTGCGAGGGGCGCACCGGCTACCCGCTGGTGGATGCCGCCATGCGCCAGCTGGTGGCCACCGGCTGGATGCACAACCGCCTGCGCATGGTCACCGCGATGTTTTTGAGTAAACACTTACTCATCGACTGGCGCCGGGGCGAGGCGTTTTTCATGCGCCATCTCATCGACGGCGAATTCTGCGCCAACAACGGCGGCTGGCAATGGGCCGCTTCCACCGGCACCGACGCCGCGCCCTACTTTCGCATTTTCAACCCCACCACCCAGTCCACTCGTTTCGACCCAACAGGCGACTTTATTGCCCACTGGCTGCCCGAGCTTGCCGAACTGCCAGCGAAAGCGCGCCACGCGCCTCCCGCTGACTTGCTGACTCGGCTCGACTACCCTGCCCCGATTGTTGAGCACAAAGTGGCGCGCCAACGTGCGCTTGAGGCGTTCAAGGCGCTGAAGTAGCGCGAACCCTTAAGGAGACCCTCATGCCTCACGAAACAGCATTAGAGACCTTTTGTGCTTTTTTTAATAAACTAGACAACACCTGTACAGAAAAGCTATACGAGGTATATACTGACGATATCGTCTTTCGCGATCCGCTGCATCACGTTGAAGGTCGCGCTGCGTTGGAAGGTTACTTTGCGGCGATGTACGAAAATGTCACCGAGTGTCGCTTCACCTATTATCAAAAGGTGTGTCAGGGGAATACCGCTTTTGTGACGTGGACCATGCATTTTGCGCACCCGTCGCTGGCGAGTGGCAAGGTTATCGCGGTAGAAGGGTGCTCACACCTAATATTCGCAGACGACGGGCGCGTATCACAGCATCGGGACTACTTTGATGCAGGCGCCATGCTGTACGAGCACGTCCCCATTTTAGGCCGCTTAATACGCCTGCTTAAGCGACGCATCAAATAACGACAAGACGTCAGTTAACGGAGTGTCACATGAGTCGATGGCAAACGCCGCAACGCATTTGGTTGACCGGTGCCACCTCCGGGATCGGTGAAGCGTTGGCGAAAACGTTGCTTGATGAAGGCCACCACGTGGTGTTGAGCGCCCGCAGTGCCGATAAACTTGACGTGCTGTGCGCTCACCACGCCAACGCCATGGCGCTGCCGCTGGACATCAGCGACCGAGACGCCGTGCTTGCCGCTGGCGACACAATCCGCGAGCAGCTCGGCGCGTTGGATTTGGTGCTGCTTAATGCCGGTACCTGCGAGTACGTGGACATGCCCGACTTTGACATGGCGCTGATTGAACGGGTCTTTACCCCCAACCTGTACGGGACGCTTTACGGGGTAGAAGTTGCCCTGCCACTGCTGCGCGCCGCGCGTCAGGAAGGGCGCCCGGCTCGCCTTGCCGCCACCTCTAGCGCCTCCGCCTACCTCCCGTTGCCCCGCGCTGAGGCTTACGGTGCGTCTAAAGCGGCGGTGAGCTATTTTTTAGAATCCCTGCGCCTTGATCTGCACTCAGAGGGCATCGGCGTTAGCCTTATCCACCCTGGCTTTGTGAAAACACCGCTAACCGAGCGCAACGACTTTCCTATGCCAATGCGCGTCAGCGTGGATCAGGCAGCCGAGGCCATTCTCAATGGCCTGGCCAAAGGCACGCTGGATATTCACTTCCCGCGCCGTTTCACGTACCTGGTTAAGCTAATCGGCATTTTGCCGCCAGGGCTTCGCCACGCCATCGGACTGCGCTTGGCCCGCTCGCAAGGAGAGCACGCATGAACCAGCCTGCCCCGTTTCATGCCTCGCAGCGCATTGCTGTCGTCGGCAGCGGCATCAGCGGCATGGCCGCCGCTTGGTACCTTTCAGCGCAGCACGAAGTGACGCTGTTTGAGTCCGCCGAGCGTTTGGGCGGCCACACCGCGACGGTCGACGTGGAAGTCGGCGGCGACTCGTACGCCATCGACACTGGGTTTATCGTTTTTAACGACTGGACTTACCCCCACTTTCAGCGCTTGCTTGAAACCCTGGGGGTTGCAACGCAGGCCACCGAGATGAGCTTTTCGGTGCACGAAACCGAGGTCGATTTCGAGTACAACGGCCACACGCTAGGCTCGTTGTTCGCTCAGCGGCGCAATCTATTGCGCCCGGCGTTTTACCGACTGCTGGGCGATATCATGCGCTTCAACCGCGAGGCGACCCAAGACCTGGAAAGCGAGCGCCTACCCGCCGAGTTGACGCTAGGTGAGTACCTTGACCGCAATGGCTACGGCGAGGCGTTTCAGCGGCGCTACCTACTGCCCATGGGCGCGGCCATTTGGTCGGCAAGCATCAGTGATCTGCGCGCCTTCCCACTGACGTTTTTCGTGCGTTTTTTCCGCAACCACGGGCTTTTAAGCATCAGTAACCGCCCGCAGTGGTTCACGTTAATCGGCGGCTCTCGGGCCTATATTCCTGCGCTCACCGCGCCTTACGCGTCGCGTATTCGGTTGAACACGCCGGTGCGTGCCATCCAGCGCGATAGTGCCGGGGTCACGCTGACCACCCCGTCAGGCGAGGAACGTTTCGATCAGGTGGTGCTGGCCTGCCATAGCGATCAAGCGCTTTCAATGCTGACCGATGCCTCGCCCGCTGAGCGCGACGTTCTCGGCGCGATGCCGTATCAAGACAACGATGTCGTGCTACACACCGATACACGTCTGCTGCCACGGCGGCGGCGCGCCTGGGCGAGCTGGAATTACCGCCTTGATCAGCGCGACGCGCAAGCGCGCGTTTCGGTCACGTATGACATGAACATTCTGCAGCGTTTAGACGCGGATACCACGTTCTGCGTGACGCTAAACGACAGCGAGAGCATCGACTCCACCAAGGTGCTGGGGCGTTTTACCTACGCCCACCCGCAGTTCACCCTTAAGGGCTACGCCGCGCAGCAGCGCCATGGTGAGATTTCCGGCGCCCCCGCCACTTTTGGCCGCACCCACTTCTGCGGCGCTTACTGGCGCAACGGTTTTCACGAAGACGGCGTATGGAGCGCACTGCGCGTCGCCCGCGCGTTAGGCTGCGACGAAGCCGCCTCGCCACTCAGCGCGTTTTCAGCCCTGCCCGCGCATGAACTAATGCCCCATGCGGGCGTGGGAGACGGGCTCGGATGAGCATCACGGCAGACACGGTTCGCTCGCGTATTTATCGTGGCACCCTGCGCCACCGACGCTTTACGCCCCGTCATCATGCGTTTCGTTATTCAATATGGATGGCGTGGCTGGATCTTGACGAGCTGCCCACGTTGTTCGACGGCGTCCCCGGCTTTAGCGCCCGCCGCCCGGCGCTGGCGCGCTTTCGCCGCGAAGACTACCTCGCTCCGACGGATATCCCCCTGAAAGAGGCCGTGCGCGCTGAACTCACTCGTCAGCTAGGCAGCGCCCCTGAAGGGCGTGTTTTTATGCTTACCCAGCTGCGCACTTTCGGCGTTGCGTTTAACCCCGTCACGCTTTATTACGTTTACGACCGCGATGACCGGCTCAGGGCGGTGTTGGGTGACGTCACCAACATGCCCTGGCGCGAACGAACTGCCTACGCCTGCAACGTTGACCCCAAACGCCATAGCCACCAGGCGGAATTTGCCAAGCGTATGCACGTCTCGCCGTTTAACCCCATGGACATGACGTACCGCTGGCGCTTCAACACGCCAAGCGAAGAGCTGCTCGTCCACATGGAAAATTGGCACAACGCCCCTGCGCCGGATGCACCGCCGCTGCAGTTTGATGCCACCCTGACGCTAACCGCCGCTCCGGCAACTCGGCGCGTGCTGCTAAGCACACTGGCACGCCAACCGTGGATCAGCCTGAAAACGGTAGCGGGCATTCACTTTCAAGCGCTCAAGCTGTGGCTCAAGCGCGTCCCCCTTTACGACCATCCTCAACGCAAGGAGACACGATAATGACAATCCTGCGTACGTCCCGCTCGTCGACGACATCGACCACCGCTTCTGCGCTTACGAAAGACGCAGCTGCACCGGCTGCCAGCTCATCCGCCGCGCCAACAGATCGTATGACGCGCTGGTTAAAGCCGCGCTTACTCAAGCAGCTCGATGCCTTTCAGGGCGGTCACATTACCCTGATTGAAGGCACGACACGCCACCGCCTCGGCCAGGGTGGGGCGTTGCAAGTCACGGTTGTCATTCGACACCCGCGTGCCTGGAAACGCATGGCCTTCGGGGGAACGATCGGGGCTGCCGAGTCGTACATGGATCAGGATTGGGACGCCGACGATCTTGTCGCACTAATACGCCTTTGTGCCGTGAACTTAGAGCAGGTCAATCGCAAGCTGGAAACCGGCAGCGCGCGCTTTACCCGCTGGCTACTCAATAACGCTTACCGTTTTCAACATAATAGCGTCGCAGGTGCCAAGCGTAACATCGCCGCCCATTACGACATTGGCAACGATCTATTCTCAACGTTTCTGGACCGCGAGCATTGGATGTATTCCAGCGCCGTGTTTCCTTACCCGGATGCCAGCCTAGAAGAAGCTTCGACCTACAAGCTCGACTTGATGCTAGAGAAACTTGACGTTCGCCCCGAGCACCACTTGTTGGAGATTGGCACCGGGTGGGGCGGGCTTGCCCTGCACGCTGCCAAAACCCGTGGCTGCCACGTCACCACCACCACCATCTCACAGGAACAACACGCCCATACGGCGGCGCGCATCAAAGAAGAAGGCTTAGGACATAAAATCACCCTGCTCAAGCAGGATTACCGCGAGCTTAGTGGCACCTACGACCGGGTAATCTCGGTAGAGATGATTGAAGCCGTGGGCCATCAGTATTTGGATACCTATCTTGCCAAAATTGACAGCCTGCTAGCGGAAGATGGCTTGGCCATGCTGCAAGCTATCACCATTCGCGACCAACGCTTTGATGCGGCAAAACGCGATATGGATTTCATCAAGCGCTACATTTTTCCCGGCGGCTTCCTGCCTTCACACCACGCCATACTGAAAAGCCTCACGCGCAAAACGTCGCTCAATATGGTGGCGCTTGATGAGATTGGCCAGCACTATGCGCGCACCCTGCGCGAATGGCGCCACCGTTTTGAGGCGAACCTAGAAGCCGTGTCCAACTTAGGCTACGACGAACGCTTTGTGCGCATGTGGCGCTACTACCTATGCTATTGCGAAGGCGGTTTTTTGGAGCGCTCCATCGGCACCTGCCATTTACTGATGGCCAAACCCCAAGCCAAACCGGTACCGCTGACAGGAGCCCTGTAATGGCGACAGCGCCTCCTTCTTGGCGCGCGCTGCTCGCCAATGTGTTGCGCTTTGAAGCGGGTTGGCTTTTGTGCGTATTGGGAGGCTCGTGGGTGGCACTGCTAGCAGGAAGCGCCCTGATCGCCTGGCACTTACGCGTGATGGCAGCCCCCGGGGAGTGGCGTTTGCTTCTCGGCTTCGCGCTGCTCGGGCTTGCGCTCGACGGCGGCTTGGCGCTGTTAGGCGGGTTTGATTTCAGCGGCCATACCCGGTTGTTCGGCTTGATGCCGCTATGGCTATGGATGCTGTGGCCACTTTTTGCCACTTTGATTCTGCACTCGCTGCGATGGCTGTGGCGCTACCCGCTACTGGCGTTTTTGGGTGGTGCGGTAAGCGGCCCCCTCTCCTATTACGGTGGCGCGATGCTAGCCGATGTTGCAATAACGCCTTGGCTGCTGCCCACGCAGGCGGTTATTTGGGGCACCCTATGCGTGATGCTGGCTCGCTACTTCCCCCGTTTTTCCCCACGCTACGACCTGTCACCTTAAGCTTCGTGTTTAGGTGCTTAAAGCGTATTTAAGAGATCGATGTTTAAGATATAGATGTTTGAGAGGTCGATGTTTAAGAGGTCGACTGGGCTAATGAAGCCTCCGCGTGCCCTGACGCATTACGCAACCAACGTGTTTCTAATTCCGGCACCGGCAAAGGGCGAGAAAAATAAAACCCCTGTACGATGCCACAGCCCGCGTCAACCAAAAACTGGCACTGCGCTTTGGTCTCAACCCCTTCGGCGACTACGTCCAGGCCCATGCCTTCCGCCATGGCAAGCACCGCTTTAACAATCGCCGAATCGGCTTGGCTTTCGGGAAGCTCACGGATGAAGGCGCGATCCAGCTTGACCTTATCCACTGGCAGACGCTTGAGATAGGCCAACGACGAATAGCCGGTGCCGAAATCGTCAATCGCAATCGGAAAGCCTTGATCGCGCAGCGCTTTCAGCCTTGGCCCCATATCGCCGGCGCGCTCATCTAAAAGCACCGACTCGGTAAGCTCCAACCCGATTTGCGCCGGGCGCAAGCGGTAGCGCTTCAAACAGCCCGCGAGCTGACTCTCCAGATCCCCATGAAACAGCTGCAAGGCGGAAATATTGATCCAAATCGTGACCTTAGGCATTGCGCTATTTTGCCAATGCGCTTGCTGCGCGCAGGCTTTCTCGATCACCCACGTACCAAGCTCCGTCATCAGGCCGTGGCGTTCCGCCAAGGGGATAAAATCACCGGGAGAGATCATACCATCGCGCGGATGGCGCCACCGCAGCAGCGCCTCCATCCCGGTGAGCTCACCCGAGCCTGGGTGGTGCTGCGTCTGGTAATGCAGCTCCAACTGATCCCCAGAGACCAAGGCCGCGCGCAAATCGCTGACCAGCGCCAATTGCGGGTTATCCTGCTTATCCAGCGCCGGGCGAAAGCGCAGGCTATGGTTACGCCCCAAGCGCTTGGCGCTATAAAGCGCTGACTCTATGCGTTGGAACAGCACGCCGGAATCTCGCCCATCCTCCGGGGCGCGACAACTGCCCACGGTAATCCCCAATCGTAGCGACTGCTCGCCAATTTCAAAGGGGTTGCTCATGTGCTCGCGAAGATCCGCCACCCACTTATCATGGTCATCAAAGGTCGTCGTGCGGATCACTAAAAATTCATCGCCGCCGAGGCGCCCTACCACACCGCCCGCCGCGTAACTCGCCAAACGCTGGGCAAAACGCGCCAGCAAGCGATCACCTTGCTCAATCCCCAACCCGTCGTTAACGGTTTTTAAGCCGTCGATATCGACCAAAGCCAAATCCAAGCTCTCTCCGGCGCGCAGGTGGCGCACCCGCGACGCCATTAAATCGTGCAGGCGTCGGCGGTTGGGCAAGCCGGTGAGCGGGTCTTCGTAGCCGATGCGGCGTAAATCCTGCTCGCGGGCTTTCTGCGCCGAGATATCGGTAAATAAGCTAATAAAGTGCGTAATCTCGCCGCGTTTATTGGTCACCGCGCGCACTTTCAGCCATTCAGGGTACTCATCGCCGTGCTTGCGCCGATTCCACATCTCCCCTTCCCAGCGGCCGGTGCTTTTCAGCGTGCTCCAAAAGGTTTGATAAAAGGCTTTATCGTGGCGGGGCGCGGCTAGGGTTTCAAGCTTAAGCCCGACCATTTCGGTGCTCTCATAGCCGGTAATTTCGGTGAATGCCGGGTTTACCGCCATCACACGATTGTCCGCATCGCTGACCACCACGGCATCGCCCGTGAGGCTAATCACATCTTGCGACAGCTGCATATACACGCGCTGCTGACGCACCAGACGCCACGCATCCCAAATCCCCACTACGACAAAAAAGGCGGCGACCAAGCGTAAAAGAGCATCAGGGATCCACACACAAGCGGGAAGCGCCACCAGTGCCACCCATACGAGCGGGCGATTATTAAGAGAAACAGTTGGCCACATGAACGTACGTGATCCCTAAAATTAATGGCTGCCCCGCCTTAACGGCTTAACCGTATCAGTAACCTGGACGCAGCAGAGGCGAAAGCGTATTAGATTAATAGTGCGTTTATTGTGTATAAACAGTCAATCCAACGTGATACTTATTGTTACCTAGGACATGTTATCGGCGGATAGGCGAAAAACTACAGCGCGGCAAATTGCCGCAAATACAGAACGCAATAATTGCTAAGACACCATTGCACAAACGACTAACTTACTAAAAAAAGACACGATCACGCAGCTATAAACTGATTTCGTTCGTTTTTATTCTGTATTGCGCTGCAGTATAAATTGCTAAACTAATGCCGCTTTTTCACCCTCCCCTTGACGCTTGACTGAAAGGAAAAACGTCGCCATGACTAAGTTGTATACGCCATCAAGCCAGCCGCGATCTCTTCGCCGCTGGCTTTTTTCGTTGGCTACACTGCTGTTCTTTTTTAGCCCCAGCGCTTTCGCCGTTACTGGTGAACTCGATCTCACCAGTAGCGGTGTGGGCTTTTTTGCTGTCGCGATCTTCGTTTTGGCCTACATGCTGGTCATGGCCGAAGAAAAGATCCACATGCGCAAGTCGAAACCCGTACTCGTAGCCGCCGGTATCATTTGGGGCCTGATCGGCTGGGTGTACGTCCAAAACGGTATGTCGACAGATTCCGAGCATGCGTTTCGCATCACGCTTTTAGAATTCACCGAGCTGATGCTGTTCCTGCTGGTCGCCATGACATACATCAACGCCATGGACGAGCGCAAAGTCTTTGATGCGCTTCGCTCGTGGATGCTACGTAAGGGCTTCAGCTACCGCCAGTTATTCTGGCTCACCGGGGGCCTGGCGTTTATCCTCTCGCCGATCGCCGACAACCTGACCACTGCGCTGCTGATGTGCGCCGTGGTCACCAAAGTGGCCGAGGGCGATAAGCGCTTCATCAATATGGCGTGTATCAATATCGTCGTGGCCGCCAACGCCGGCGGCGCCTTTAGCCCCTTCGGCGATATCACCACACTGATGGTATGGCAGGCAGGCATGGTGGAGTTTCAGGAGTTCTTCATCCTGTTCTTACCGTCGCTGGTCAACTTCCTGATACCGGCGCTGATCATGAACTTCTTCATCAAGGACGCCAAGCCCGAAAGCGTCTACGAAGATGTCTGGCTCAAGCGCGGTGCACGGCGCATTATCGTGCTGTTTCTACTCACGATTGTCACCGCCGTTGCCTGCCATACGTTACTGCACCTGCCGCCAGTGCTCGGCATGATGACCGGCCTTGGCTACCTGCAATTCTTCGGCTTTTACCTGCGCCGCAGCTTGCCGCGCTCGTTGGAGCGCAAGCGCGAGCGCTACAGCCGCCGCGGCGATAACAAGAAACTCGAGCAGCTAGGTAGTGTCGTTCCGTTTGACGTCTTCAACCGCGTTGCCCGCGCCGAGTGGGATACGCTGCTGTTCTTCTACGGGGTCGTGATGTGCGTGGGTGGTTTAGGCTTTATGGGCTACCTCTCCTTGCTCTCAGAGGCGCTTTACATCGGCTGGAACGCCACCGCAGCGAACATTACCCTCGGGGTTGTTTCCGCGTTGGTGGACAACATTCCGGTGATGTTCGCGGTACTGACCATGGAGCCGGATATGTCCCACGGTCAGTGGTTATTGATCACCTTGACCGCGGGTGTGGGCGGTAGCCTTCTATCCATCGGCTCCGCCGCCGGCGTCGCGGTGATGGGGCAAGCGCGTGGAGCCTATACCTTTATGGGCCACCTGCGTTGGACCCCGGTGATTTTCCTCGGTTACATCGCCAGCATCATTGTCCACATGTGGCTGAATGCGGGAAGTTTCGGCCTATTTAGTTAAACGGTCAGGGCTATTAGGTTCACCCGCTCTACCCCGCGACAAGCTCGGGATGAGCGGGTTCAGTGACTTAGGATGAAAAAAGTGAATTCCGTTCACACTGAGCCTGTCGAAGTGAGCCTGTCGAAGCGTGCACTTCACTCCCGCTCGACTACTCGGCGTTAATCACCTCGACCTCACGCCCTTTACGCCGGTAAAGCGCTTCCAGCTCGCGTTTTAGTGCCGCGCGTGCGTTCTGCTCGCCGTGCACTAGGCGAATAGTGTGCGGCCAGCGGCGCATGCGTTTGACGAAATTGAGTAAATCTTTTTGGTCCGCGTGAGCGGAGTAGCCACTCAATGTGGTGATACCTGCTTTGATATCAATACGCTCGCCCTCAATCTCGACCCAGCCACCTCGCGGGCCATACGCTTGAATATCGCGCCCCGGCGTGCCCGCCCCTTGATAGCCCACAAACAATACCTGATGACGAGCGTCACCCAGCATCGCGCTGAGATAGTTCATGATGCGCCCCCCGGCGCACATGCCGCTAGCGGCAATCACCACCGCCGGCCGGCCAGTTTTAGCCAGGTACGCCACGGTTTGCTCGTGCGCCGCATGGCTTTCCACCGTGTAGAGGTTCTCGAAACTGAGCGGATGGCGCCCACCACGCAGGCGGCGCTGAGCTTCGGCATCCCAGTAGGGTTTGAGTGTGCGATAGACGTCGGTAAAGCGTGCCGCCAGCGGCGAATCAACGATAATTTCCAGATCCTGCCATGCAAGCGCGCGGCCACGTGCCCCGCGCTCTTGGTGAATAATCGTCTCAAGCTCGTAAAGAAGCTCTTGGGTGCGGCCGATACTAAACGCCGGCACCATCACCGTGCCGCCGTTGGCAAGCGCCTGTTCAATGGCCGCTTTGAGCGTCGCCCGACGTACGCGGCGGTCCGGGTGGCGACGGTCGCCGTAGGTGCTCTCCAGCACCAGCTGGTCGCAGCCGTAAGGCGATTTGGGTGCCGGCAGCAGCGGCGCATAGGGCGCGCCTAAATCGCCGGAAAATACCACCCGCGCTTTCTCGCCTTGCGCGTTTTGATGCGAGACTTCCACGTAGCTCGAACCCAGAATATGCCCGGCACGCTTGAGTTTCACGCGGGTAGTCATGTCGCCGGCGTCTACTACCGTGTGCCACTGCCCGTAAGGCAGCGGCACCAGTTGGCGCTCAAGCTGGGCTTGAAACTGTTCGATCAATCGCGCGTTGCGGGTGAAACCGATTTTGAGGGCATCTTCAATTACCAGCGGCAACAGCGTCGCCGACGGAATCGAGCAAAGTATCGGCCCGGCAAACCCCGCCGCCAGTAAATACGGCAGCCGCCCGATGTGGTCGATATGCACGTGAGTGACAATTAGCGCGTTAAGCGTGCTGATATCAAAATCGACGTTAAGCTGCTCAAAGCTATCTTGCGCTTCGTCTTCGCCTTGGAAGAGGCCGCAGTCAATTAGCATTGAATGGTCATGGTTGAGAATTAGCTGGTGGCAGCTGCCGGTGACGCCCTCGGCGCCACCGTGGTGGAGAATATCGAGCATGGAAAGTCCTTTTCCGAGATGTGCCGCTTATTTAGCACGGCGATTACTTTTTACGACCCAGTGCCGCGTCTAGCGCGTCGAACTGCTGGTTCAAGTAGGTGCTGGTCTGGTTCATCTGCGCAATCATCGAGTCGAGCTGGCCGAACTGCACCCGATAGCGCGAAATCGTGCGCTCGATACTCTTCTCCATACGTTCGTAACGGGCATCCAGGCTTTCGATGCGGTTTTCCGCACCGCTAATCGCAATACCCAAGGTGCCAGTATCGCCCGTCAACTGTTTGACGGTAGTGCTCAGGCTATCGGCCAAGCCGTTTTCACCGTCCACGCCGGCGAAAAAATCACTCAAAGCATTTGGGTTATCTTTGGCAAGATCGCTAATCGCGCCTTCGTCTATTTCCAGTGTGCCATCACGCTGCAGGGTAATGCCCAACTGGTTAAGCGTGGAAAATTCGCCGCCGGCGACGCCGCTTGTCAACGTGCTGCGCAACCGCCCTTCAATGGTGCGCACCGCACTATCGCCCACCAGCTCGCCAGCGGTTTCCTGATCACCGGAAAACGTCGTCAACGAGCCAATCGTGCCTTTCATTTCATTGAAGGCTTTAACAAAGCCGCCGATAGCTTCACGGATTTTTAGCGTATTGCGCTCGACGGTGACGGTACTGCTTGCCGTTTCGTCCACGCCAATATTCAGCTCGCCAAGGTTAAGGGTGACTCCCTGAATCGCGCCTTTGACTTCGTTACTATCGCTGGTGATGTCTATGCCATTAACAGTTAAAGCTGCGTTTTTGCCGCTGATAGCAGTGCCACTTGTCAGCGTTTGGTTATCCGAATCGGTTACATCGATAGCTGTTGCTCGGTCATCCCCAGCGTAGAACGCAAAACCTTTAATCGACGCATGGTCGCCAGTCTCGCTTGAACTTAGGGCCAGTCGGTAATCTGTGCCATCGAAAATCACGCTGGCATTCACCCCCGCGTCTTTCTTGGCATTAATGGCATCACGGATCTCTTCTAGGCTGCTATCCGCCGCTATCTCAATGGCGATGCTCTTTTTACCATTAAACGTAAGCTCCAGCTGCGTTGCACCGTTAAGCGTTAGCGCTTCGCTGGCATCTGCCACCCCGCTAGAGGCGAGGGTGCCGCTGGTAGCAAGCTGGGCGACTTCCACGCGATAACTGCCCGGCAGCGCGTCCGCGTCGGTGGTGGCGGTAATCTCATCGCCGCGCACACTGGCCGAAAGGCTCTGGTAAAGCTTGGGGTCTTTTAGCCCATCGACGGCCTCTTTCAGCCCATCCAGGGAAGACTGGATTTTGCCGTAAGCGGAAATTTTGGCATTTTGCTGCTCTTGCTGACGCGTAATGGGCGCAAGCTTGCCGCGCTCAGCGTCTTTTAGCTGATCAAGCAGGCCATTAAGGTCTAGGCCGGAGCCAATACCGAGAGAGGTTATTGTCGCCATACTGGAATTCCTCAGTGTTCAAGGCTAAACCCAACACGTATTGCGCTTCGCCAGCATAAAAGCGGACAGTGCGCACTGTCGGTTAATTGTCGTTAGTTTTACTATCGACTAAAAAGACGCTATCTTTAGCGCCTTTTTGTTCTTTAAGTGTAACAGCGGATAGGCGAACACAGCACTTTTTTCCTCATCGCCCACTGCCATAGAGCAAAAAGCCCGCTCATGAGCGGGCTTTGGTGGGCTTACTGGCCGGTTAGGCTATCGGCGTTGATCAACCCGCACTCATTTGCGACTCTAGCGCGGCAAACTGGTTAGTCAGGTAGTCGCTGGTCTGGTTCATTTCGGCGATCATGCCGTCAAGCTGACTAAACTGCTCGCGGTAGCGACCAATGGTCTGCTCAACCGACTGCTCCATACGCGTATAGCGATCACCTAATGACTCCACCCGATTTTCAGAGCCGTTAATGGCCCCCTGAACGGTGCCATAACTGCTCAGCATTTGGCCGACGCTTGTGTCGATTTGCTCAGCCAAGCCGGTAGCGTTCTCGCCTCCGGCGAAGAAATCCGATAACGCCTGTTGTTCGTTAGCGATCACGTCGTCCAAACGCCCTTCGTCCACGGAAAGCGTGCCATCAAGTTCCAGCGAAATACCGATATCGCTCAGCATCGAAAAGCCATCACCGCCCGCGGCAACACCGCCGCTTAGCGCGCTGCGCAACGTCGACTCAACCCTACGGACCGTGTTGTCGCCGTTTAACTCTCCGGCCTGCCCGGTTTCTTGATTAAAGGAGGTCAGCTCACCGATAGAAGTTTTAAGCGAGTTGTAGGAATCCACAAAGCCTGTCACCGCCTCACGCACTGCCAAGGTATCTTGTTCAACAGAAACCGTGCCGGTGCCTTCGCTTTGCAGGTTCAAGGTCACGCCTTGAATCGCGCCCTCTACTTGATTGTTAGCGCTGGTGATGGTGATGCCGTTGACGTCCAGGCTCGCATCGGTACCCGCTTGGTGGGTATTGTCGGTGTCGGAGGTGAAAGGCGCTGGCTCCGCACCATCAAACGAAAAACTTGAGATCGAAGCATCTGCGCCGGTTTCACGCGAACTCAGCGCCAAGCGAAACTCATTGGTGCCGCTGCCGTCGTTAATAATGGTCGCGTTGACGCCCGCATTTTCATCGGCGTTGATCGCATCGCGGATATCTTCAAGCGAGCTATCTGCTGCGATGGCAACATTTCGCGTCGAACCATCGCCAAAGGTAAACTCCATCTGCTGGGCATCAGTGCCAGAGATCGGATCTTCAGCATTATCAACGCCATCTGATGCCAACGTGCCGCGCGTGGCAAGCGAGGTGACGTCAATGTTGTAGCTGCCCGGCATCGCCGTTTCATCCGCGGCTGCGCTTACCGCTTCGCCGCTGGTGTTGGTAGAAAGGCTCTCGTAGAGCGAAGTATCGCCTAACGCACTGGCGCTGCTCTGAAACTCAGAAAGCGCGCCTTCTAACTTGCCATAAGCGGAAATCTTGGTCTGCTCGGTCTCTAGCTGCTGCTCAATGGGTGCTAGCTTTTCGCGCTCTGCGCTACGCAGCTGATCCAGAAGACCGTTAAGGTCAAGCCCAGAGCCAATGCCAAGTGATGAAATCGACATACCAACTATCCTTTTTTTCGCGGTGCGACTTCTTCTGCCAAGCCACTGACCCGCTTCTACTAAGCCACACTGACAAACACCGGCGGAGCGTAATATGGTGCATTCGACGCCTGATGCGCCCTGCTCAATTAACTCATACTGTAAACACTCGGCGTTGTGATTGCGAACTTGACCCTAAGTGCCACTTTTTATGTATCAGCATGTAACGTCAGCTGGCGACGATTCATCACAACGACCCATCACAACCATCCATCACAACCATCCATCACAACCATCTATGGCAACTATCCATAGCAACCTATCCACTTATTGCTCCGCTTGGGTTAGCGCTTGTAGTCGCTGGTAAAGCGCTTTTGCGCTTTCAACGGCGGTTGTCTCGTGGGCATCCAGCGTTAGGTAAATGTCTTGGCGCTTATCTTGCGTCACGGCCTCTAATTCGCTCTGGTAGCGGTTTAGCAGATGCTCCAGGTTCAGGCGAATCATCATAAGCTCTAGCTCAAATTCCGATTGCAGCGACTCATAGCGCGCCTTATGCTCCGCCGTTTTGCTCGCGTCCACCAACACTTTGAGTGTCGTGCTCACTTCTTTTTTCATGGTGTTGAGTTTAGGAACGAGGTCATAAACCACCTCATACGCGGAAATATTAGTAACAGCTTGGCTCACAACGCCCCCAGAAACGGCAAAAAATATCAGCGTTACCGAAAATAGCACATCACGACTAGGTTATGAGGAATGGAGTTCATTCACACCTTCGCGTTGCCATCGATAACGGCCTGAAGACCGCTGGCCGTCACGGGTTGCTTTTCCGCATCTACCACCTTGCCACCGGCACGGGCGAGCTCTTTTGAAAGATTCACCAAACGTACCAGCTGCAGCTTGTTGGGGGTGGAGGTGCTGCTTTTTTTCAGCATCTTCACGCTGACGCCTTTAATCGGAAACTGACCGTTATCATTATTAAAAGACGGTAGCCGCCCCGGTGGGTACGCATTGGCAATATAAATCGGGTTGCGCGGCGATTCGCCTGCCACGGTGAAGGATTTACTGCTGCTCTCATACACCGCGCCTGCGGCACCAAGCAAAATACCCAGGCGCTCATTTAGCGCAAGGGTCGGGTCGTCAAACATCACAAAAAGCCCCCAAGCCCCCGCGTTTTCATCCACCAACACGGGGGAATCAACGTCAGGGGTTGAGGCTTTAGCCACACTGCCTGCTTGCTTGCGGGGTGCGCGCTTACGAAAGCCGAAACTTAAGTTCAGGGACTCCCCCGTGAACAGCAGGTAAATCACTACCAAGCCGCAATTAAGGCTTACCCAACCCGCCAAAATCGCGATTAAAAGCGGGAGTGTTGTCGGATCCATGACGTTCTCGATATTAAGTGACACGTTATTGTCGCCGACAAAGCGGCTCAATAACATTGAGTTATATCATATTAGGTTTTTCCGTAACCCCACACCACAAAGTCCGGGTTGAGTGTCTCGCTTGGTGTGGCGTAAGAAAGCGGCTCACCTTGCAGCGTTACCACTCGACCACCCGCCTGCTCAACCACCGCTTGCGCGGCACCGGTATCCCACAAGCAAGTTGGCCCTAAGCGCGGGTAAACATCGGCCTTGCCTTCGGCAATCACACAGAGTTTCAGCGAGCTGCCCAGGGGCCGAATAGTGTGCTCGCCGAGCTTTTTAAGCCAACCGGCAAGCGCCGGGCTAGCGTGCGAGCGACTCCCCATCACGCGCCACGGCGTATTGGCATCGGGCTTTCCGGCCACGTGCAGGGTATGGCGCACGCCATGTTCATCGATTTTAACCGCACCAACGCCTTTTGCCGCCAGATACGCCGTGCCTAACGCGGGCGCGACCACCACGCCCAACACAGGCTTACCCTGTTCGATCAGCGCAATATTAACGGTGAACTCGTCATTGCGCTTAATGAACTCTTTAGTGCCATCAAGCGGGTCTACCAGCCAATAGCGGCCGTCCACATCCGGCCCGGCAAAGCCCTGTACATCTTCTTCGGATAACACCGGTATACTCTGCGGCAATGCATCAAGGCGATTCATGATAATGTGATGCGCGGCTTTATCCGCCTCGGTTAGCGGGCTTTTGTCTTCCTTTTCTTCCACGCTAAAGTCGCGCGCATATACCGCCATGATGGCATCACCCGCCTCGCGGGCAATGCCTTCCACGGTATCGAGTAAATCGTTTATATCCATCGTGTTTTCCTCTCTATTCACCCGCGCCTGACAAGGAATACTTTCAACACCATACCCGCGAGCCACCCTACCCGCCACCGTCAAAGCAATGGTGAATGATGACGTTTTCTAATGGCGCTCCAACTTGGACCGCTCTTGTGAGAGCCCGATTTATCGGGCGAAAGAGGGGCGTGCACGGTATTGAGATCATGGGTATCGTATACGCACTTTTCGACCATGCGACCCCGTTATGAGGGAATGGATACCCATGCAGCTGCTTCACACCGCGGATTGGCACCTGGGCCAGAGCTTTCACGGCCAGGAGCGCCACGCCGAGCACCGCGCTTTTCTTACCTGGCTTTTGGATACTCTCACCGAGCGCGCGCCGGATGCCTTGCTGGTGGCGGGAGATATTTTCGATGTAGTGAACCCATCATTGCGCGCCCAAGCGCTGTTTTATGATTTTATCGTCAGCGCTCACGAACGGCTGCCGAGCCTTGATATTGTGCTGATCGCCGGTAACCACGACAGCGGCAACCGTATCGAGTTGCCCGCGCCGTTGATGAAGCGCCTGCGCGCCCACGCGTTAGGCCGAGTGAACTGGCAGGATGACGGCCACCTGGATGCCAAACGCCTGCTGGTGCCGTTGACCGATGCGGCGGGCGACACCCGCGCTTGGTGCCTGGCGCTGCCTTTTTTGCGCCCGGCGGAAGTCACGGGCGTTGCCCAGCCAAACGAGGAGCACGAGCCCGCCGATAACGACTACGTGAGCGGTATCACGCGGGTGCATCGTGAGCTGATCGACGCGGCAAAAGCCCAGCGCGCCCCCGGCCAGGCGCTGGTGGCGATGAGCCACGCTCACCTGCACGGCGCGGCGGTGTCAGAGGCGAGCGAGCGCCCGATTGTGATCGGCGGCGAGGAGTCGATTTCCGCCGCGCTTTTTCCGCCGGAGATTGCCTACGTGGCCCTTGGCCACCTGCACCGCGCCCAGCACGTGGGCGAGCCGCGCATCCGCTATAGCGGCAGCCCCTTGCCGCTGGATTTCAGCGAGGTCGATTACCCGCACCAAGTGGTCGCGGTCACCCTTGACGGCGATACGCTCGCCGGTATTGAGACGATCCCGGTGCCGCGCCCGGTGGCCATGCACCGCATCGGCCCCGCGCCGCTTGACGACGTCCTCGCCCAGCTTAACGCCTTAAACGACGACCCGGCGCTGCCCAAAGAACGCTGGCCCTGGCTTGAGGTACGCGTGGCGCTCGACGCCCCGCTGCCTGATTTGCGCTCCCGCATTGATGCCGCCCTGGAGGGCCGCGCGCTGCGCCTGCTGCGATTAGAGCGCCGCCTGCCCCAAGTTACCGAGAAAGGCGCCACCGCGCCGGTCAGCCTGGAGACGTTAGGCCCGCGCAAGCTGTTCGCGACAACCTGGGAAGCCCGCTGGGGCACGCCGCCGGGGGACGAGGTGCTCGCCGATTTCGACCGTCTGCAGCAAGAGGTGCTCGACGGCGAGGATAGCGTTGAGTCCCAGGAGGGCCGCGTGTGAAAATTCTCGCCCTACGCTTGGAAAACTTGGCCTCGCTGCCCGGCCCGCTTGAGCTTGATTTTACCGCCGCGCCGCTGGCGGAGGCGGGGCTTTTTGCCATTACTGGCCCCACCGGTGCGGGCAAAAGCACGCTATTGGATGCGCTGTGCTTGGCGCTTTACGGCAACACGCCACGGCTTCGCCAGGCGCCGGGGCAGAATGCCCCGCTGCCGGACATAGGCGAAGACACCATCGGCACCAGCGACCCACGCACCCTGCTGCGTCGCGGCACCGCCAGTGGCTACGCCGAGGTGGATTTTCTCGGCCGCGATGGGCGGCGCTACCGCGCCCGCTGGTTCGTGCGCCGCGCCCGGAAGAGAGCCGACGGCAAGCTGCAAAGTGTCGAGCAGTCGTTGCGCGACCTTGAGACGGATCAGCTATTAACCACCCAGAAACGCGAGTTCGACCGCCTGCTCGTTGAGCGTTTGGGGTTAAACTTTGACCAGTTCACCCGCGCGGTGCTGCTCGCCCAAAGCGAGTTCGCGGCGTTTCTCACCGCCGACGACAATACTCGCAGTGATTTGCTTGAGCGCTTGACCGGCACCGCCGAGTACTCCGAGATTTCCAAAGCGGCTTACCGCCGCGCAAGCACTGCCAAACGCGCGGTCGAGGCGTTACAAACGCGGCTTGCCGACGACGTACCCGCCAATGCCGATGCCCGGGCCGAGCTAGAGCGCACCACCCGCGAAAGCCAGCAAGCGCTTAACGCCCTCGCTGACAAGCGCCAGGCCCTCACCCGCCAGGTTGAGATCGCCACCGAGGCGGCGCGCCTTACCGCCACGCTGGAGGAAACGCGCCGCGCCCAAGCGCGCGCCCGTACCGAGCACGCCGAGGCGATAACCGCGCTGGAACACGCCGACGCCGCGCTCGCTCGCGCCCACACAAACCGCGAGACCGCCACCCCCGCTTTAAACCAAGCGCGTAAGCAGGCGCTGACCCTTGCCCGTGTCGACGAGCAGTTGCGCGAACAGCAAGACGCCCAACGTAAGCAACAGCGCCTTGTCGCCACGCTCACCGACGACTTCCACAAGGCGCAGCGAACGCAACACGCCCACCAACGCGAGCTTGAGGCGTGGCGGGCCACGCTGAAAACGCTGCTCGGCGAGGCGCCACACCTGGATCACGCCCGCCGCGCCACCCGCGAGGCGCTAGACCACGCCGCCAACCGCCAGTTGGCGTTGGAGACGCTCGCCCACCGCTGGCAGACGTTGACTCAAGCTGAGCGAGCCCACCAGCGCCTTAGCGCGCAGAGTAAGCAGGCGCAAACCCAGCGCGAACAGCTACTGAACGCGGGCAAAACGGCGCGCCAGCAACTTGACGTTCGCCAGCGCCATTTCGATAGCGTTAGCGCGTTTGTTGAGCGCGCCCGCGCCGTACGTAGCGATAGCGTTATCACCCTTCGCGCCGCGCTACAGGAAGGCGAGCCCTGCCCGGTGTGCGGCGGGCTTGAGCACCCGTTTCGCCATCACCCACCCGCCACGCCAGAAGCCGCCCAGCTGGCTGCGCAAGAAGCCGACGAAGCCCAGCAACTGCAAGAGGCCCAACAGGCGCTGGACACGGCCCGCGAACACCGCGACCGGCTTTATAGCCAATACAGCGCCGTGGACGCCGCGCTCAAGCAGCACACCCTTGAGCTTGAACACACGCGCCAGCAGCGCGACGCCGCCGACCAAGCGCTCACGGCGCACTCGCTCTACGACGAGCTTGCCAATGTTGAGATAGATAAGCGCGATACCTGGTTGCAAACGCAGCACCAAGCAAGCGACACCACGCGCAAGCGCCACGAGCAAACGCTCACTCAGCTGGCCGAGGCCGAAGATGCCCTGGCGCCGCTGGAAAAGGCCCTGCACGATGACGCGCTAGCGCTGGCGCGACTGGAGACCGAAAAGAACAGCGCCGAGCAGCAGCTAACGACGTTTGACGCGCAGCTGCCGCCGCTTCACGCTCAGCGGGATGCCTGCCAGCAGCAGCTGGCGAGCCTGCTTGGTGACCACGCAAGCCCCGATGCCTGGCAGCAAGCGCTCGATACTCAGGTCACAAAAGCGCAGCGCGCGCGCGACACCGCCAGCGATCAGCAGCACGCGGCCGCGCAAACGGCGCTGCAGCTAGACGAGCGGGCCAACACCGCCGCCGAGCGGTTAACCCAACTCCAAAACGACCAAGCCCAACTTGAGCGTGAAAAAGGGCCGCCGGCCAGCGGCGCGGCGGCCGAGCTCCCCCCTCGCCTTGAGGCGCTTGAAGCCGAACAGCGCGCGCTCACCCCGCGGCTAGCAGAGGCCCAGCAAGCGCGCGACGAGGCCGCCCATGCGCTGCGCGACGACGAGCGTAAACGCGAGCGCCAGCAGGCCGGCCAGGCCGAGCTCGACGCCGCCCGCGCTGAATACCGCCGCTGGGGGCAAATTAGCGAGCTGATTGGCTCCGCCGACGGCAAGGCATTTCGGCGCATCGCGCAAGCGTATAACCTGGAACAGTTACTGGAGCACGCCAACGCGCACCTGGCAGGCCTGAGCCGCCGTTACCGGCTGGTGCGCGGCGGCAGCGAGCTGGGCCTGCTGGTGGAGGATCTGGACATGGCCGACGAGCGCCGTTCGGTGCATTCGCTTTCCGGCGGCGAGACGTTTTTGGTCTCGCTGGCGCTGGCGCTCGGGCTCGCCTCCATGGCTTCGGGGGAGCTGGTGATTGAGTCGCTGTTTATCGATGAAGGCTTTGGCAGCCTCGACCCGCAATCGCTGGCGCTGGCGATGGACGCGCTCGACGGCCTGCAAGCACTTGGCCGCCGCGTTGGGGTGATTTCCCACGTGCAGGAAATGCACGAGCGCATCCCGGTGCAAATCCAGATCGAACCGCTCGGCAACGGCACCAGCCAGGCAAGGCTGGTAAGCGTTTAACAAGCTCGCCTAGCGATCAGCGCTTTATCAGATCACGCCTTGGCTGCGCAGGTAGTCGTCGTAGCTGCCGCTGAAATCGACGATGCCGTCGCCGCTCATGTCGAGCACGCGGGTGGCAAGCGAGGACACGAATTCACGATCGTGGCTGACGAAAATCAGCGTGCCGGGGTAGTTTTCCAGGGCCAGGTTGAGCGCCTCGATGGACTCCATATCCAGGTGGTTGGTGGGCTCGTCCATCAGCAGCACGTTGGGCTGGGTCAGCGTCAATTTGCCAAACAGCATGCGTCCTTGCTCGCCACCGGAAATCACTTTCACCGATTTATCGATCTCGTCGCTGGAAAACAGCATCCGCCCGAGCGCGCCGCGCACGATCTGCTCGCCGCCTTGGGTCCACTGGGCCATCCATTCGAACAGCGTGGCATCGACGGCGAAATCGTCGCCGTGCTCCTGGGCGAAGACGCCCACATCCGCACTGTCGGTCCACTTCACTTCCCCGGCGTCCGGGCGCAGCTCGCCAGCCAAGGTTTTGAGCAGCGTGGTCTTACCGATGCCGTTAGGGCCAATGATGGCAATGCGCTCGCCGGCCTCAACCGTCATGGAAAACCGCTCAAACAGTGGGGTGTTGTCGTAGCCTTTGGTGATCGCCTCGACGTTGACCGCATTGCGGTGAATCTTTCTGGCTTGGTCGAAGCGGATAAACGGGCTTACCCGGCTTGAAGGTTTGATGTCCTCAAGCTTGATCTTGTCGATCTGGCGCGCCCGCGAGGTGGCCTGCTTGGCTTTGGAGGCGTTGGCCGAGAAGCGGCTGACGAACTGCTGCAGCTCAGCGATCTGCGCCTTTTTCTTGGCGTTGTCGGCGTGCTGGCGTTCGCGCACGGCGGTGGCCGCGGTCATGTAGTCGTCGTAGTTGCCGGGGAACAGCGTGATCTCGCCATAGTCCAGGTCCGCCATGTGGGTGCAGACGCTGTTCAAAAAGTGGCGGTCGTGCGAAATGATGATCATGGTACTGCTACGCGCCTTGAGCACGTCTTCCAGCCAGCGGATGGTGTTGATATCCAGGTGGTTGGTTGGCTCGTCGAGCAGCAGCACATCGGGGTCGGAAAATAGCGCCTGGGCCAGCAGCACCCGCAGCTTCCAGCCCGGCGACACCTCGCTCATGGGGCCAAAATGCTGCTCCAGCGGGATGCCGAGCCCCAGCAGCAATTCCCCGGCGCGCGCCTCGGCGGTATAGCCGTCAAGCTCGGCGAAGCGCACCTCCAAGTCAGCCACCGCCATGCCGTCTTCTTCGATCATTTCCGGCAGCGAATAGATGCGTTCACGCTCCGCCGCGACCTGCGAAAGCTCGGTGTTGCCCATGATCACGGTGTCGATGACGCGCTCGTTCTCAAACGCGAACTGATCCTGGCGCAGTTTACCCAGCCGGGCGCTGGCATCCACCATGACCTGCCCGGCGGTCGGCTCCAGGTCACCGCCAAGAATCTTCATAAAGGTCGACTTGCCGCACCCGTTGGCCCCGATCAGGCCGTAGCGATTGCCGTTACCGAATTTGACGGAAACGTTTTCAAACAAGGGCTTAGCCCCAAACTGCATGGTGATATTGGCGGTTGCGATCACGGAAGGGTCCAGTTGAAGTGCAAAAGTCCGCCATTTTACGCGCTATACGCCGCGCATTCACCCCGCATAAGGGCTCGTTCACCCTGAGCTTGTCGAAGAGAGCTAACCAAAGGGCATGCTAAGCTACGTTTTTATCACGCTGCTCAAAGCGTCAATCAGCCATCGCGTTAAGGAGCCTTATGCTGCGCATTTCCAACACCGTGGAACTGGGCGATTGGGAAATCGAACTGCACCCGATTCGCGCCCAGGGCGCCGGCGGCCAGAACGTTAACAAGGTCGCGTCCGCCATCCACTTACGTTTCGATATTCACCGTTCGAGCCTGCCGCCCTTCTACAAAGAGCGGCTATTGGCGCTGACGGATCAACGCATCACCCAAGAGGGCGTGGTGATCATCAAAGCGCAGCGCTTTCGCACCCAAGAGCATAACCGCGAGGATGCGCTCAACCGCCTGCGCGAGATCATTCGCGAAGCGGTAAAACAGCAAAAAGCGCGCAAGCCGACACGCCCCTCACGGTCCGCCAAGCGTAAACGGGTGGATGCCAAAACGCGTAAAGGCAAGACCAAAGCTCTGCGGGGGAAAGTCCCTAGCAGTTAAAAGTGCCTAGCAGTTAAAGGCCGCCCTGCGCGGGCCACTTGCTGAAAACGCTTTGATTACCAATACTGGCGCCATATTCCCCTTTCTACGCAAGAAGGCGCCCGCTATGCAGGATTTTTTAACGCAGTTACCCAACGTCGAGCTCCACCTGCACATTGAAGGCTCGCTTGAGCCTGAGCTTATGTTTGCGCTGGCCGAGCGGAACCACATGACACTCCCGTATGCGACCATCGCGGAGGCGAAAGCGGCGTATCACTTTCATGACCTGCAAGGCTTTTTAGATATTTACTTTCAGGGCATGACCGTTCTGCAAACCGAGCAAGACTTTTATGACCTGGCGATGGATTATTTCAAACGCGCCAGGGCAGAGGGCGTTGTGCATATTGATATGCACTTTGACCCGCAAGCGCACCTTCAGCGCGGCGTGCCGTTGGAAGTGGTCATGGCGGGCTTGCTGCGCGCAAAAAAAG
Source organism: Vreelandella vilamensis (assembly GCF_031451755.1). Classification (NCBI taxonomy): domain Bacteria; kingdom Pseudomonadati; phylum Pseudomonadota; class Gammaproteobacteria; order Oceanospirillales; family Halomonadaceae; genus Vreelandella; species Vreelandella vilamensis. The sequence continues at coordinate 95,924 of NZ_JARWAN010000011.1, forward strand.
ACGCCGAGGCCTCGCTCGATTTGTCGGTCGGAATGATCATGGCCTTTTTACGCGACCGGCCCGCCGACGAGGCGCTTGACGTGCTGGAACAAGCCGCGCCGTACTGGACGTTTCTCGACGCGATTGGCCTAGACAGTGCCGAGCGCGGCAACCCGCCTGAGAAGTTTCAGGCGCTGTTTGCGCGAGCCAAAGCGCTCGGCCTGGTGCGGGTTGCCCATGCCGGCGAAGAAGGGCCTGCTGACTACATCGAGCAGGCGCTGGATCTCCTTGACGTGCAGCGCATCGATCACGGGGTTCGCTGTTTAGAGAGCGACGCCTTAGTGCAGCGCTTACGCGAAAGCCAAACCGTGCTGACCGTCTGCCCGCTTTCCAATGTGAGTTTGAAAGTCGTCGATCACCTGCGCGACCACCCGCTGCCCAAGCTGTTGGCGGAACAGCTAAACGTCACCATCAGCTCGGACGATCCGGCCTATTTCGGCGGCGGGCTACTGGCCAACCATCTGGCCTGTGCAGAGGCATTTGGTTGGGATGAAGCGGTATTTCGTCGTCTCACTCGTAACGCCATTGAAGAGGCGTTTATGGGCGAAGACCGGCGCCAGCAGCTGCTTAAGCGCTTAGCAAAGTGACACTCTCATACCCCATGCCAACGCGATAGGTAGCAACCATGACAACAACGTCTGTTCATACAGCGCTTAACAATCAAACGGTTAAGCAGCTGGACCGTAAAGGGGTATTTTACTCCTGGTCTGTGCAGGGTTCGCTCGACCCGCTGGTTATCAAAAGCGGCCGTGGTTGCTGGCTATGGGATTACGAAGGCCGCGAGTATCTCGATTTTTCCAGCCAGCTGGTCAATACCAATATCGGTCACCAGCACCCCAAAGTGCTCAACGCCATCAAAGCGCAGGTAGATGAATTGACCACGATAGCCCCTTCGCATGCCAATTATGCGCGCGGTTTAGCGGCTGAAAAGGTGCTTGCCCGCGCCCCGGCGGGCTTTGATAAAGTTTTCTTCACCAACGGCGGGGCTGACGCGAACGAAAATGCGATTCGCATGGCCCGTGCCGCCACCGGGCGGGAAAAGGTACTCTCGGCTTACCGCTCCTACCACGGGGGCACGGGGTCCGCGATTGCGGCCACGGGGGACTTCCGCCGCGTGCCTAACGAGTATGCCCGTGGTCACGTTCACTTCTTCAGCCCCTACCTCTACCGCAGCGACTTTTGGGCGCAAAACGAAGAGGAAGAAGCGGTGCGAGCACTTCAGCACCTGCGCCGCGTTATTGAAGCGGAGGGCACGACGGCCGTTGCCGCCATTCTGCTTGAAACCGTGCCGGGTACTGCGGGCATTCTGGTTCCGCCTAACGGCTATCTAGCCGGCGTGAGAGCCCTTGCCGATGAGTTTGGTATCGCGCTGATTTTTGATGAGGTAATGGCAGGCTTCGGCCGCACCGGCGAATGGTTGGCACTCGACCACTTTGGCGTCACGCCCGATTTGATCACGTTCGCCAAAGGTGTCAATTCAGGTTATGTCCCCGCGGGCGGTGTGCTCATTTCAGAAAAGATTTCCCGTCACTTTAATGACAGCATGTTCTTCGGCGGGCTGACTTACTCAGGCCACCCGCTCGCCATGGCCGCGATTTGTGCAACGCTCGATACGATGGAAGAAGAAGACATCGTCGGCAACGCCGCACGCATTGGCGCGAACGTGTTAGCCCCAGGGCTCAAGCAGATAGCCGAACGCCACGAGAACGTTGGCGACGTCCGCGGGCTGGGTGTTTTCCAGGCCATCGAACTGGTGGAAGACCGGGCAACCCGGCAGCCGTTGAACGCCAAGGCAATGGGGCAGCTCAAAGCGGCCATGATCGAACGTGGTTTATTGCCTTTCGTGGTGGCCAATCGTATTCATGTGGTACCGCCTTGCGTGGTAACCGCCCATGAGGCGGAACAAGGTCTGTCGATCATTAATGACTCGCTGGCGAGCCTTCGTACCTAGACCCCGAAAACCACCAAGCGCGCGTATTGATCAGTCGATTCGGGTAATCGCCTGGCGTTTGGGGTCGACATACCACGGCAGGCCAAGGCGGGTATTGCGCTCCAAATCGGCGATCACCTGGGCGCCCAGTAGCAGGATGATGGCGCCCACTTCCAAGCTCAGCAGCACGACCACCAGCGTCGCCAACGAGCCGTAGACGGTGTTGACGAACGAGAGATTGGCGAAATAGTAAACTAGCACCAGCCGCACCCCTTCCCACAGTAGCGCTGCCACAAAGCCCCCGATCACCGCTCGGCGTAAGGCGATGCGCACGACCGGGAGCACCTTGTAAATGGCACTGAACAACAAAAACATCCCGATAAAACTGCTTAGGTTAAGCACCGGTTCGGAAAGCCCGGCCAACGGCAGTTCCCGCTCGAAAATCGCCAGTATCAGCGTATTGAGCGAGCTGGCCAAAGTGACCGCCAACGTTAATGCCATTAGCCCTGCCCCCAGCACCAGCATGAAGGCATAAGGCAGCATCACGGAGACCCAGGCACTGCGCTTTGTATGCGAGCTCTCTGGCATATGGAAGATAATCGCCAGGGCGTCTTCGAGCATACGAAACGCAAAAGAGCTGAAAAGCAGCAGGATAGGAAAGCTGAGGATGCCGATAACATCGCCGGAATCTAGCAGGTCACGGACGGCGTCCAGCAGAACCTCGGCATGGGCCGGCGCGAGATGGCGCACTTGTACGCTCAGCACACTGAGCAAATGCTGCTCGTCCACCACTTGGGTCAACAGCACGACCAGCAACGCAAACAGCGGCACGATGGAAAGCAAAATATTGTAGCCCACCCCACCGGCCAGCAGGATCCCGCGGTTTTTCAGGAAATGGCACAGTACGCGCCAAGCGAAGCCAGCCACCCGAGGGAGCAGCAGGAAAACAGCATTGAATAAGGTGCGGGGTCGAGCCATGGCGTGGCATCCTCCTTGTACGCTAAGGTCATAATACGCCGATGGCACCACCCATTAACAAGGATGATCGTTAACGCATAAACGCAGCTTTACAGCTTTACCTTGGTGAGTTCGCTCCACTGGGTCGTGTAACGCGGCGTGCGGCGTTCGCTGCGTAATGCCCAGGCGTTGCCTTGGCGAGGCAAGCCCAGCTGAATCGTGCCTTTACCCAGTTCACGGTTGAGCTTATCGACCGTGGCCATGAGCCGCTCGCTGCGTTTTGCCTCGGCGGCCGTTTGCGGCGTCTCATTCAGCGTGAGTTGACGATTGGCTTTGGGGGAAAGGTCCAGCAGTATCACGCCGACTTTTTGGTATTGATACCCTTTGCGCCATAGGTGCCTGAGCCCTTGAACGGCGGCCGCGATAAGGTCGCGGCTGTCATCGGTGGGGCGATCCAGCGAGACAATGACGCGGTGGCGGTACTGCGGCAAATCGGGGCGAAACGGGTTGGTGCGCATAAACACCATGACGGCACTGGTCACGCTCTCTTGCTTGCGCAGCTTCTCTCCTGCGCGGGCAGCGTGGTGGCGGAGCGCTTCGCGGAGATCATGCGGGTTGCCGGTGAGCCGCCCAAAGGAGCGCGAGACCATGATCTGCTGTTTGGGCGCGTTCATGTCATCCAGCTGAATCATCGGCTGGCCGCGCAGCTCCCACACCATGCGTTCCTGCACCACGGAGAATCGCTTGCGGACTTGTTTTGGGTCGGCTTCGCGCAGCTGCCAAGCGGTGTTAATCCCCATCACGTTGAGCCGTTCGGCGGTACGTCGCGCCACGCCCCAAAGCTCAGTCACCGGTAGCTGGTTGAGTACGGCGTGAGTGGCGGGGCTATCGGCGTCTAATTGGCACACGCCGGTGGCGTGGTACGCCGGGTGCTTTTTGGCCATGTGGTTGGCGATTTTGGCCAGTACCCGCGTGGGGGCAAACCCCACCGATACCGGGATGCCCGTCCACTTTCGCACGGTGTCGCGAAGCTGCCGCCCGCGCGCTTGAAGCGTCGCCGAGTCGAAGCCTTGAAACCCCATAAAGCTTTCGTCGATGGAGTACACCTCAACATGCGGCGAAAACGCCGCAAGCACCTCGGTGACGCGCCGCGACATATCGCCATACAGCGCATAATTGCTCGATAGCAGTACCGTTTGGCGTCGTATCGGTGGGGGCAGCAGGTGCATGGCGGTGCCCATCTCCACGCCCAACGCTTTGAGCTCGCTTGAGCGCGCGACAATGCAGCCGTCGTTATTGGAGAGCACCCCGACCGGGCGGCCTTCCAGCGCCGGATTAAACACCCGCTCGCACGATACATAGAAGTTGTTGCAATCCACCAGGGCCATCATGGCAGCGGGGCTCCCGGCAGGCTGTGCAGCACGTGGGTGACGACGCCCCACACGTGGGCCTCACGCCCTTCCAACGGGATTAGTGGGTAAGCCGGGTTACTGGCCCGCAGGTACGCCCGCTGCCCAACGCGCTCTAAGCGCTTGACCGTCAGCTCGCCATCGACGGCAATCACAATGATGCGCCCTGGCAGCGCGTCCAGGCTGCGGTCGACAACCAGCAGGTCCCCGTGGTGAATACCGTCGCCAATCATGGAGTCGCCTTCGGCGCGGACAAAATACGTCGACGCCGGGCGTTTCACCACATGACGATGCAGATCCAAGTCGGTATCAAGGTGATCATCCGCCGGGCTGGGAAACCCCGCGCGAACGGCACTGGAGAAAAATGGCAATGAATGCGGTACGGCAGCGGGGTCTGCCCTGCCTATCCATGAAACGGTCAACGACATACTCGCGGCCCTTTAACTGTATATGAAAACAGTATCAGCAAAGAGCGCCGCGAGTGCAACTAACATTTTTCACATTCACTATTGACGGGCACCCCATTAAAGGTGCAAGATGTTCGCAGTTGGTTAGCAAGTCGAACGTTGTCAGCAGTATCGAAGCATATAGCATTGAGTCTGGTGAAAGTTTCTTGTTCTACCCACGGCAATTCGGGTATTTCCCGGCTTAATTTCGCTACATCGAGGATTTCGATCATGGCAACTGGTACAGTAAAGTGGTTCAACGATACTAAAGGCTTCGGCTTCATCGCTCCGGAAGACAATGGCGACGATCTGTTCGCACATTTCTCTGAAATTCAAGCAGACGGCTTTAAATCTCTGCAAGACGGCCAAAAGGTTTCTTTTGACGTCACTCAGGGCAAAAAAGGCCTTCAGGCTTCTAACATCAAGGTTCTGGATTAATATCCGAACTGTGATGTTAATTGCCGGCTAGCCCGGTAAGTCAAAAACCCCGCCAAGTGCGGGGTTTTTGCGTTATGGCACCTTCGTCAGTGATGACATTGACGAATTGATCCCCCAGCATCCGTCTCGAATTCCTTTTTGAGAATGGCCCGCCCGGTCTTGTTGAAGAAACTTAGCTGGTTATTGCCGCACCGCCCGCTAGTAACACACCGTTTGCAACCCCGCCAACACACTCGCTTTCGATGCCCGCTCGCGCTCTGCGTAGAGCGACAGTTCGTCGGTGACCGAAGCACCGAGCGCGTCTTCAAAGGCACCGCGATTCGCGTTACCCGCATAGGCCTCGCTCTGCCCTCCCCCCAGGTTCGATTGGAAAATACCCGCCGCGCTCACCGGTAGAAAGTCTTCATAGGTGATCGGCTGGGCTTCCACTAGACCTTGTTCGATCAACGCTTCGATATCGCGACCGGCATTTTCGTTAGCGGCCTGGCCTGCGGCTGTCAGGTGATAGTGAAAGTACGCCAAGCCCTCCCGGCGCATTGCGTCGGCGTTATCGGGAAACGCGGCAAATACCTTGCCCATGACCGCTTGATGCGCCTCATTATCCAGCCCTGCGGTTTGTTTGCGGCCTTCATTGAGCAACTGGTCATACAGCGCACGGCCTTTTGGCGTTAGCGCCACGCCACGCTGCTCGATTTCACCAAAGCGCGCCGTATGCGTCCCTTCGGCGTCACCGGCAAAGCGAATCGACTCTTCTAACGCTTTAAAGCTGGTTTGGCGCAACAAAATGGGGCATTCACGACGCGGCGGCCCTTCAATGACGGCCTTGGGGTTCATGCCCAACGCCGGCATGCGACGCTGTACTTCGTCGATATCCAAGGTACGCGGCGTTAAGTGATTAATATGCGGCCCGCGGAAGCACACCACATCGGCAATCAAACGGTGCTCATCATGTAGGGCCTGATAGGTATCCAGATCGACCGTCGCATCCTGGTGCCAACGGAAGGTTTCCAGGGCTTCGTTTACGAACTGGTCGGCCTCTTCGCTGGTTAACCCACCCTGAGCTTCATGACGCTCAATGAGCGCCCGCGCGCCTGGGGTAAAAATATCGCGCTGGGCCAGAATGGCTTCTGAACGCTGGCGTAGCGTCTCGCTTTCGATTAACTCTAAACGCAGTAGCGAGGTAAAAACGCGGAAAGGGTTCATTGCCAGCGCATCATCGTCGACAGGCCGAAAGGCGGTTGAATGAACCGGCACCCCCGCTTCGGAAAGATCGTAATACCCCACCGGATACATCCCCATCACGGCAAACAGGCGGCGAAGCATGGAAAGCTCTGCGGCGTTTCCCACACGGATGGCCCCGTGACGCTCGACGCTCAAACGTGCCAGCTCGCCCTGGGCTTCCAGGCGGCGATGCAGTTCAGGTTGCTGGCTGAGCGTTTCCTGGTTAACGCTTGCCACAAGTTCCAGCAGCGTGCCGTACTGCGGCACTTCGGCTTGATACATGGCCGACATGGCCTTGGAGAAACGGTCGCGAACCGCATCGGTGGGAAGCAGTGTTGTTTGGGGCATTTTGCAGCTCTCTTTAGCGGTAGCGTCCTTGATGATCCAATGCGCTATATCCAATGAACTTCTATATCCAGTGAACTATAGAAGTTATCTGATGCTTACCGCCAGGGAGTTTCTCAGCAATTCCGTCGGGAGCAGGTTCCTGAACCATCAAGCGCATAAGCAAGCGACGCCAGAATTTCTACAGCCCTTCCCGCAGGCGCAGAATCATCTGCGGCTGTTGATTGGCCTGGGGTAAGAGCGTGGCTTACGTCCCGTTACGCTCGGATTCCGCTAGGCGCTTGGCCAGTGCTGCGATATGCGCTGGGCCAACTTCGCAACAGCCCCCTACCAGGATGGCACCCTGCTCAACCCAGCCTAAGGCAATCTCGGCGTAAGCGGCAGGGTCAAGATCTTGGCGCGAGGTTAGTTTATCCACGGTTCCCCCGGGTTGCAGCGGCCCGACCGAAGTAAAGCCATTGGCGTAGCCCCCGAACGGCACACCAAGACCGGACAGTTCACGCATCGCCGTGGTCACCGCTTCAGGCACCGAGCAATTCACCAGCACCGCTTGCGCGCCAGCGTCAACTACCGTCTGGGCTGCAAAAGCCAAGGACTCGCCAGAACGCAAACGCGTACCGTCGTTGTCGTCGACAGAAAAGGCCACCCATACCGGGAGCTGACTTTCCACCGCGGCCTGAGTGGCCGCCAACGCCTCACGGGCCAGCGACATGGTTTCACACAGAAAAAGCTCAACGCCTCCTTGCTGCTCCGCTACCAGGCGACGGTAATCTCGCTGACAAGTGGCTTCATCGGGCACGCTATCGGGGTGATAGCTCGCCACCAGGGGTGGCAGACAGCCGGCAATGCGAACCTCACGGCCACTTTCTTGACGCCCCTGGTGCGCGGCTTTCAGTGCGGCGGCATGCAACGCCTCAAACATGGCAGGGTCGCCATCACGCGCCAGGCGCTGCGGCGTTGCGCTGTAATTATTGAGCTTGATCACCTGAGCGCCTGCTTCGATGTAATCACGGTGCGCCGCCACCACCAGATGAGGCTCATCAAGCATGACCTGCGCCGACCAAAGCGGTGTCACGGGACGGTTACTGCGTTTTCTAAGCTCCTGGCCCATCCCGCCATCGAGCAATACGACACTCTCTTTCATTTGGCTAACTCTCTGCTCAACAGTTGTCGGTTGGTGATCGTTTGGGGTCAGTGTAACCGATGCATCACACACAAAACCTGCCCTATCTACCACCGTGCTAAACTCCCCATCAACGCCAACACGCGAACGGTTTCGTCATGGGAGGCCTCAATGTCATCTGCTGATTGTCAGACACTGCCCATTGGCATTCAGTCCTTTGAGAAGCTGCGCAAGGGCCGGTTTGCTATGTCGATAAGACGCCCTTGATTCACACCATGGCTGAGACAGGCGGTTATTATTTCCTCTGGCCCGCCCGTGGCTGTCCAAAAACAACACAAGACGATACGTCGCCTCGACGCGATTTTCATCACCCGCAGGTACCGAAGGCTGCGCCAGTTCCTTGATCCACTTATCCCAACGCTGCTTGAGCGATTCCTGCTCGCCCGGTTTGCCTGTCGCACTGGGAGGAAGGGCAATCACACTGGTGGAGGGCAATAAACAGCGCCATGGCATTGTTCGCGGGTGAGTTCAGACACAGAAACCTCATGGTGATAACAAGCGAAAGCGCTATTGGACCGAAGCTGCTACGTTTTGGCCACCATGGCAATGGCGGCATTCCAAAGCCAAAGGCTACGCCGATAAGCACCGCGTCAGTGGCAAGCCCATTCACTTCATCCCGGGTTATTCACGAGGCAGGCCTGAAAACAAAAATAGTGAATGGTAATCTCTAAGGTAATCAATACGTTCCGCCAAGAACACGATTCCAAGAGGC
>NZ_JARWAN010000012.1:0-102382 GCF_031451755.1 Vreelandella vilamensis
TAGCACCTTCATTGTCGGTCACTGTTACGCTCAGGTTGAACGGGTCATTGGCGCCGTCTGCCACCAGATCGTCAGCATCCGCAACCGTGATCTCACCACTGCTGCTATCAATGCTGAAGGCAGCCGTATCGTCACCATCCACATCGACATTGCCGGAATCGATAGTGAAGCTCGTGATGCTACCGTCTGCATCGCTCGCGGTAATGGTGCCAACCGCGTCGCCATCAGCAGCGTCTTCGGCAACCTCGAACGTCTCGGCCGTAATGGTCGGGACCTGATTGGGCGGGTCGATCGGGTCGATCGGGTCGATCGGCGCTTCGTCAACCAGCTCTACACGAATAGCTTCTTCTGCCGCTTCCGCTGCCGCGGTAGCGTCTGCTGTACCTGTAACAGACTTACTTTCTACGTCAGCCAGCGTCGAGAACATGTCGCCGTACTCGATCGAGCCGCGCTCGTTCGCGTCAAAGGTGTAAGCACCGGCACCGTCGTTAGCGTCCGCGTCCCAGCCAATCGTCACGCTATAGACGTTTTCTTTCTGCGCGTCGATGAAGTCATCCACCAGCGGCTCGCCGTCAGCGTCTAGCTCGATCTGCTGATCGTGGGCCAGACGGAAAACGAAGGTAGAGCCCACCAGGTTTTCGCCAGAAGCGTTGGCTTCGTCAACCCATGCCTGGTTTTCACCCAGAGCACGCTCAACCATCGCGTTGGTGATGCCGTCGAACGAGGTCGGACGATCCGCTGCGTCTTCAGCGAAGTCGGTGAACAGCTCGCTCATACCGGTCATGACAACGGCGTTATGGTCGATGCTGTCTGCTGCCAAGTTGGCTGTCGCGCCGGCATTCAAGCCGTTGGTGAAGCTGTAGCCCACTTTCTGGTTGACACGCTCATCAGCTTCCACGGAAGTACCACGGCCAGCGGCGGTCGCATCCAGGTAAGCGGTGAAGTCCTGCTGGTCTGCTGCGGTGTTTACAGCACCGTTAGTACCGGTGTTGAAGTTCATGACAGTATCGTCGCCGAAGTTACCTTCGAATACGACGGTGTCAAAACCACCGGCTTCACGCGAGCTGAGGACGATCATGTCGTCGCCAGAGCCGCCTTCAATAACGTTGAACGTTGTCTCAGTAGTGTTGGCACCACCTTCGGTTTGCTGCTTGTTGTAACCCGGCAGGTTGTTGCTACCTGTGGAGTAGTCAAGCTCACCAAACAATGCGTCGTACACGTCAGCAGCGTTGCCAACACCGTTGTAGATGCCGGTACCGCTACCCTGGCTAATGCCTTCGGAATCCGGGTAGTACGTTTCCCACGCGGCTTCAAGCTCTTGCTCGCTTACGCCTGCACGATCGCCAAACAGGGTGGCTGCGTCGTCACCGAAATCCGTGGTGTTAACGTCAGTGTTTTCGTCGTACGTCGGGGCGATGAAATCGACGTTCAGCTGGCCTTCGCTAAGCGCACGATGAACCAGTGAATCCACCTGGATGCCTTCTTCACGCAGATCGCTGACGGCAAGCAGCTGGCTCAGCTGTTCGTCGTTGGCAATCGCCGCTTTGATGGCGTCGTTGATGTTGCGGCTAGTGGTTACATAGTCGCTGTAGTCGATATCAACCACGTCAGAGGTGATGCCCTGGAATTCAACCTGGAGCTTCGCCTTAAAGACGTTGAACTGCTGGTTGCCTTGGCCTAACGGGCCAGACGGAGAACCCGTGGTGTCGGCGTTGAAAATCCACTGCGCGGTGTTGGCAGCAGTCGAGTCGCTGACTTGAACAAAATCGTTGCCTGCACCGGCGTCGACGTTCGCCACTGACCCATCGTCACCGATCATCACAGAGTCGCTGCCCGCGCCTGTGTTCACCTGGACGTTTTGCAGGTCTTGGTGATCCAAGAAAGCAGAATAAGCAGTGGGTTCAACAATGTTAGTGTCGAGTTCAACAGTGTCGTCACCTGCACCTGTGTCGAGGCTCAGAGAGAAGTTGCTGGAACCCGCATCTACGACATCGTAAGCCACATTGATGGTGTCATTGCTGCCAGCGGTGTTGTAGACGTAAGCGGCTTCGCTCGTGGCGCTACCGGTAACGCTCAGGTTCTCGCCTTCAAACGCCGTGGCGTCGAATAGCTTGGCGTTGCCGATGCCATCTAGTGGGATAAGATTTTCGGAATCAATGTCGCTGGCACCCGTAAGACCACCAATGCTCAGATCACCTTGGTTTTCGCCAGAGGTTACAACAATCTGCTCAAAGGCACTGTAGGCAGTCGCTTCGCCTTCAGACAAGCCTGTCGCTGAGGTGACGTCATCCACCTTGCTATCGCGGTCAACCACCAGGTTCAGCTTCTGAATCGCCTGACCGGAGTTGGACATGCCACCGATGATGGCGTCGCCCGCTGTGGAACCACGACCGGCGTTATCGAGCACCAAGTTAGTTTCGATCAGCGGCGTGCTAGTCGCCGGATCGATTGGCTGGGCGTTACCCGCCACCAGGAACTCGTCATCAACGGATTCAATCGCGTTGTAGTTGAACGAGGTTTGAGAGAACTCATTACCGTCCGGATCAGTGACCAGGATTTCCTGAGCAGTGAACGGCAGGTTAACCACGTTGCCGCCAACCGTTACTTGGTTGTACGGGTTCGCTAGTTCAACGGTATAGTTACCTAAGCCCTGGTCGTCCAGTGCTGCTTCAACAGCCGCCTGCAAGCCTTGGTAGGTGCCGTCGGTAGACTGCACGCTTTCTAGCGTAAAGTCGTTGCCACCCACGGTGAAGCCGATGTCCAGCTCAACGTTAGAGAGCGGCGCTTCAGGCGTGGCGGTTGTCACGTCAGCTACGCGTACCAGCAGTTGAGAGTTAGACTGCGTGTCGCCTTCGCGTGTTAGCGAGTTGGTGTCGAATGCAGCGGTCAGGCTGGAATCGGTATCGACATCACGCATACCAAACGTCACGTCTTTGGTGACACTCAGCTTGCTGCCCAAACGCACGTCATCGATGAAGAGGTCAGCACTGCTGTTGTCAGACCAATACTGATCAACGGAGTCCATGCGACCCGCGTCAACACGCACGGTATCGCCAAACTCGCCACCGTTAAGGTCAAGCGCTTCGAAGTACACTTCTTCGACGTTCACGGTACGCGCGTTGACGGCAGCATCGGCGCCGGACTCTACTTCCTGATCTTCCATGACAGACGCTTCGATCTTGTCACGGCCTGCGCCGCCATCAACGTAATCGCCAGTCGCGAATGCGTTGGAGATGGCGCCGTCTTGGTTCTGACCAACCAGACCCAAGAAGGTGTCGTCGTTGTCGGTACCGGTCAGAACATCGCGACCTTCAGTGAGGTTGAAGGTTTCACCCGGAACGCCTGGCTCAGCCGGCTCTTGCGGTTGCGGAATACCAGCAACAACAGCTGCGATATCGAGCGTTTCGAGATCAGTATCTGCACCGATATCCGCTAAAAACTCTGCCGCGTAATCATCGGCTTGCGTGCCTGAATGCGCATCGCCTGCTGAAGCAGTATAGAGGTCAGCAGCCGCGACTTTAGTGGCCAGAGTAGTAGCATCTGGCTCTTCCGTATTGGTTGCGTTTTGAACGATGGTTAGCGCAATGCTAGCCAGACCCAGCTCACCGCTTTCCAGTTTCTCGACGTAAAACGCCAGGCCTTCTGCGTCAGCATCGCGATTGAACGCTTGCTGGTAGATGCCGTTAACTAGATCCTCATTGCTTAGATCCCCGAAACGCGCGGTGTACTCAGCTGAATTACCGAACGCGCTAACGACAGCTTCAGCGCCACTGGCTTCAATTTCTTCTGCCCAGAATTCCAGACCTTCCGCATCAGCGGGGCGGCCATAATAGGCTACGTATAATTGCTGAGCCAAATTCAAATTCTCTTGTGTTGCCATGGGACTATAGTCTCCTTGCTTAAAAAAGATACCACCTAAAAGGGGAGGTGGCTCTTATCCACCTTGAGCGCTCAAGGTATTCGTTGGGTTCCTCATCGCAATGCGGTTATCAGCGAATGGGCCGAGCCTTAAACTGATCAACCTACATTACCAACACCTAGTGGAACGTGCCTAATGTAATGTCACGCACAAAACTTAGTCAATGATTGTCACATCATTCACTGCGCGAGATCATTTACAGTTGTTTTAGACGCGCTCTCATTACCAAGGACGTTAAGCTCCAAAACGAGCAACCTTGAGGACCGCTTGCCAAACACGTTCTTCAAGAACGCCTCCTTGCGCAGGGTGTTGTTACCACGATAAGCCACCATCACTCGTTGCATGTGGTTCATAAATGAAACACGAAACCAGGTTTTCGAACACTGGTCACTAACTACTACTATAAGGTGAGGTACAGAGACGATGCAAGTGGCAGTTGCGCTTATTTATTTCTGCCTAGACTCGTTCATATCACCTCTCCCCTCGCACTCACTGTAATAGCATGCGCAGACAGGTCAAGCCTAGCTTGCTATGTCTTTATATATTTTTGATACCTTATTGATCTGCTTACGCATTTTGCTGCGCGTTTGCCGACGACAAAACATCAACTCTGAATCTTGGCCCTTTTTTGGGCTCTACTAGAAGTGGGCGATAGTGGGGAAAGATAAATATAGTGGGAAATATAAATCTAGGCATGCAACAGTTTTGTGACAACGTTGTGCCAGGAAATGCCCTCAGCGTGATAGACCTCCTTTGCCTGTTGACCAAGCCACTGTGTATGGGCGCGATTCGAATAGGCCTCATCTAACGCTTGCGCGAGTGCGAGAGGACTTGGTCCAACTACCCAGCCTGTTATCCCGTGCCGGACAAAGGCGGTAGGTCCTCCACTGTCAGTACAGGTAATCACTGGCTTAGCGGACAGCATCGCTTCAAGGGTGATATAACCGTAATCTTCATCAAAGGTCGGAAAAGCAATGGCCCGGGCATGGGCATAAAGGGTGCGCTTTTCTGTTTCACTTACACGACCAAGAAGACACACTCGGCTTCCTAGGTCGTGGTGCTCAATGAGTGCTTCCAGTGCCTCGCGCTGGCTACCTTCACCGCTTAATATAAGCCGTACCGGCTTGCGCGTGAGAGCCATGGCGTCGATCAATAAGGCTTGGCGTTTAAGTGGCTCCAAGCGGCTAGGGTAGTATATATACCCCCAATCATCAGCACAGGTGAAACGCTCTGCTTGATGCGGGGGGTGGTAAAGCGGTTCAGCTTCTAGGCCGTTATACTGCTTCAGCCGCTCGGCGACGCGCGGCGAGTTGGCAAAGAGCCCCCGGGCTTGGTGTAAATGGCGCTGATCAAATGCTTCAACTTGAGATTTGAGTGCCGTGAGTGCCGGGCTAGCCTGGGATGGATCGTAAAGCTCATAACACGCGCGATGCTGGTGCATTAGCCAGATGGTATGGTCTGGGTGGCACACGCCGTAAGCGGGAAATTGCAAACTGATGACACGATCAACGCGAGCGTCATTAGGATCGATCACGTTGAGCTGTTCGGCAAAGGCCATCTGGCGCTCTATGTGCTTCTCACCGTAGTGAAACGGTAAGCGTAGGCACTCAACCTCATGCCCGTAGCGGCGTAGCGCAGACACCAAGCCCTCTACGTGGTAATTAGCTCCGCCGTTAACAAAAGGGGTGTGGTTAGCCGTAACAAGCAGTCGCATGATTTAGGCGCCATCATTATTGGGAGCATTGAGCCGCAAATGCTCAAGTGCGTCGACCATATCGAGCAGGGTGCTAGTAACCAGATAAAGCTCATCAGGAAAGTGCCTCGCTCGCGCCAAGCTTTCGTAATGCTGACCCTGCTCGCGCCAACGTGGCGCCTGCCGCTCCCATAGCCAATTCAGGAAAGCTTGCCACAGTCGCGCTCCTGGTTGGCGCAGCTGCATAAACCTCTGCTGCCAGCGTTGCAATCGCAATAGAGAAAGCGGGATTGCAATGTGGCATTGTTGGCAGTAACGCTGTGCCTCCTCTGCTTGGGCTAGCGTAATTAATGCATGAAGGCGCCCTTGCAGACTTACGCACTTACGGTAGTAAGCACCTCCCTCCTCATCGTGTTCACGCCCAAGTAAATGCCAGTAGGCACGCTCAACGAAGGTATCGGCATCGCGATGGGCGCACAGAAGCTCAGCCAGTCGTGGTGCTCTAGGTTCAAACAGTGTGGGAGGTTGTGGCTCACACAGTGGTTTTAGGCGCTTACGCCACTGGACTGCCAGGTTTGCCATGACCGCCTGTACACTGCATTGAGCCTCCTCACTGGCAGCCTGTTCGCGCAATCGCTTGATCAGCGTATTAAGGGATTGCTCTTTTGCATCTTGCATTAGTCTACTCGGGTCAGAAAAGAGAATTCGCAGGACAGCCGGCAGATACCGGAAAACTTGCTTTCGCGATAACCGGCCACTTCAAAGGTAGCAAGGTGATCATGCCACCAGTAGCAGCGCGAGAGGTGGTGATCGCTAGGGTGGAGCGCTGCGGAAAGCGTGTACTTCCCCACGGCAATATCTGCTTTGACGCTAACATAAACATCGCGCACCTCCCCCGCCTGCATCGCTATTTTTTGTTGATGTTGATGCGTGTTTTGGCCGAACACATCTTGACCGAAACGGTCGCGGACAAGAATCCCCAAGGCGATGTCTTCAAGCGTGGCATTGGCTTTCAGGCGCAAATGGATATTTAGCACCTCACCGCTGGAAATCATATGGCTTTGGCTTTCTTGGCCCTCCACCTGGCAAGCGGTTACGACGACTTCCTGGGTGCCAAAGGCAACGTTTTCTTCACCCTGGCGTTGGGCCTCTTGGCTAGCCTGCTTCGCCATAATGCGGTTGTAGTGGTTCACCGCTGTGGCCGGGGTATCGTTAGCGACAATATGTCCGCCTTCCAACACGATGGCGCGGTCGCAAAGCACTTTGACAGCGTTTAAATCATGCGAGACAAATAATATCGTACCGCCCTGCGCTTTGAAGTCGCGGATACGCTGCATGCATTTTTGCTGAAAGTAGCCATCGCCAACCGAGAGCGCTTCATCAACCAATAGGCAAGCAGGGTCAGCATGAATGGCGATGGCAAAACCTAGGCGCATTACCATGCCGGAGGAGTACGTGCGAAGCGGCTCGTGGATATAATCGCCTAGCTCCGAAAAGGCGATTATTTCTTCGCGGCGCTGTTCGATCTCTACTCGGCTCATTCCTAGCATCAACGCATTGGCGGTGATGTTATCAGCGCCGCTCAGCTCTGTATTAAAGCCAGTTCCAAGTTCTAGCAGCCCGGTCACGCGGCCTTGAATATCGATCCGACCACTATCGGGCAACAAAACGCCGGTCATTAGCTTGAGTAGAGTGGACTTTCCCGCGCCATTCTGTCCTAGCACGCCTAGGATTTCACCGGGCTGTACTCCAAAGCTCACATCACACAGGGCCATATGCTGTGTATGGTGACTTTTACCGGTTAACGCCTCTTTCAAGCGATCACGAGGGCTAGCAAAGAGCTTAAAGGACTTATGTAGGTGTTCAACGGTAATCACGACAGTGCTCCCTGGTCAGTGAACGCGTTATAGCGCCATCTTATAGACTATCGCGCAAGTCGCGCTCGGTGCGATTGAGCAACCAAAGCGCGACATAAAGGAGCGTGAGCGTTACCCCTAATATAACGGCAAGCCCAGCTATATTAGGCATTTGCTGATAGAGAATCAGCGCACGATACGCGTCGACAAACTGGAAGAGGGGATTTAGGGCGATCACTTCACGCGCCCAAGGCGGAATAATGTCATCCACGTAGACAATCGGCGTAAGCCAGAACCACACAGGTAACAGCACAGCGACGGCTTCGCGAATATCCTTGATATAAACAGCCAAAACAGCCAGCAGTAGCCCAAGACCATAAGTAAAAGCGAGCTGTAGCGCTAGCACCAGCGGTACGCCGAGCCACAGCTCACTAATCGGAAAGCCAATGAGCAGCAGAAATACAGCGAAAAACGCCATGCCAATCAGGTACACAATGGCTTCCGACAACAAGGGGGCAAAAGGCAGCGCCCTGAGCGAAACATTGACCTTGGTAATCATTCCCGCGCGATCCATAAATATGTTGGTTATTGCACTGAGGCTTTTGGCGAATACTGTCCAGGCGAGAATGCCGCTGATGAGATAAATACTATAAGTATACTGATCCACTTCGGCGCCAAAACCTTCAAGGCGCGCCCCCATAATAGTGGAAAAAATCAGCACAAATACCAGAATATTGATCAAAGGCGAGAGTAGAGTCCAGGTACGCCCCAAAAGTGAGCTTTTGTGGCGGTCGATCAGCTCTTGTCGTGTGAGCAGCATCACCAGCGGTAGTTGGTGCTGTAAGCGGCGCAGCATCTGCATTACACGGGTTCCTTGGTGGTTGTGCTGGGCTGGTCGTTCAGAATAGTGGTAGCCCACTGCTCCGCACTCTGGTACCAGCTAAGAAATGGCATACCATTTGAGGAGACTGTGCGTCCTCCTTGCCAACGTTTTTCCCACTGTTTAAGTGCAGTGGCAAGCGCGTCGGGAGTATCCGCTTTGAAGTAGTCGGCATATTCGCCCGCCACTTCACGAAAGACGGGAATATCGCGGGCCAAAATGGCAATGCCGTGGTGGGCAGCCTCAATCAGCGGCAGGCCGAATCCCTCTCCATAAGAAGCCGCTACCAAAGCATTACTGCGCTGATAGAGGGTGTTTAGTAACGCATCGCTAGCGTTGGTAAACCAAAAGAGGCGCTTTTGACGCTCCGGGTGGCGCTTGAGCCTAGCGATGAGCGCTTCTACATCCCAGCCTTGCTTACCGACCACCACTAAATTAAACGACGCGCCGTCTGCCCAGCTCCGCTCCAGCGCGTCCAGCACTTGTTGGTGCCCTTTACGCGGTTCTATGGTGCCAACCATCAACAGCACCGGGCCATCGCGCTGCTCAAGCGGCGCGAGCTGTTGGCGTTCGGCTTTGGTTAGCAGCGGCGATGGAGTTTCTCGATGCTGAAAATCGGCGCCAAGGTGGAAGTGCTTCACCCAGGGGCGGTGCTGGCCTTCACGATGCGGAGCCGTTAGCTCGGTTTCTACCGTATGTGCGACATGTTGCGAAACGCACATGATGCCATCGGCAAGTTCGCTAATGGCACTGAACCATTCCCGCATGGTAGCGGGAATGTGTGCCGGGAAGCACTCAGGCAATGAGAGCGGCAGCAAGTCATGCACAGTGAAATAAAAGCGCACCCCGTTGGCGCGCATGCGCTGCATAACATGCCCGGCTTGTTTAAGTAGCGGCGGCGCCCACTCCAGTGAGGCGTAGTAGTCACCCGGGCGTGCTTCTACAGGGACATCGGGGCCGGGAGAAGCATCAAGGCCGAGCTGGTCGCAGGCAAACCCCCGGGCGAGATAAAAATCATCCCCACCCCAGCGGATTAGCTCTACGCGCCAGCCGTTGGGCGGGTGACGCAACAGGTGATCGGAGACTCGCCGCGTAACGCGCTCGATACCGGTTTTTAAATCTTCCCACGCGAGGGTACTGACATCTATCAACAGCCTCGGCAGCTCTTCAGTAGGCGTTGTCTCGGCTTCACTGAGTACGTATGTCAGGCGTTTGGCCTTATCCGGCGTGCGTGCTGCTTGGCGTAGCGCAGGGTTTGTCGCGAGTTGGTCTAAGTAGCGCTCGTAGCGGTAACGCGGCGAGCGACGTGGCGCATCAATAATGGCATCGCGATATTGCGCGGCAATACGCGCCGGAGCCAGCGTGCTGGCTACATGATCTCGCCCCGCACAGGCAAGCCGTTCGCGCCGGGCGGCATCGCGACTCAAAGCGATCAACGCTTGGCTCAGCGCCTCAATGAGCGCTGCGGGCTCACCATGATCGGGCAAAAGGTAGACACTATGCTCAGGAAGCTCGGCATTACTGCCGTGGGCATTAGCAATCACAGCAATACTGTGCGCCATAGCATCAAACACGGCGCCGGAGGTTTCGCCGCGCGATTGGGTGCGCAATTGCACAGCGATATCCGCAGCGTGCAGCCAAGCGGTGTAGGTATCGCGTGAGGCATAACCGGTGACCGTGACGCGCTGGCCCTTCGGGTGACGCTTAATAGTGTGCGTAAGCAACTGACCATACTCACCGCCATGCTGGGCACCCACAAGCACAAGTTGTGCATTTTCAGGCGCGGCGTTAAAGAAGGCCTCCACCAACACATGGGTGAGCTTTTTGGGGTTAATGCCACCAAAACTGGCGATTACTAAGGTATCTTTACTGATGTTGAGCGTTTGGCGCGCTCGGGCGCATTTAATGCACGTGGGGAGATTGCGTAGGTGAGGAATGTGATAGGTCGGCGACTGTTCGCCTTGCCCCCAGCGGCGCGCCAGTGTGCGAGCATGCTCAGAGTGATAAATAATACCGCCTGCGTATTGCGTTACCAAGCCGCTAACCGGGTACTGCTCGGCACCGCGACCGCCATCAATAGCACGTGCGTGGTCAACCAAAGCAGGATACCCGTGATCGGCATAGAGTCGCTCACGCACCGCATTGGTGCGTAACCCGCTCTCCTCTAACCACCAGATGGCATCGAAGAGGAAATAGTCGTGTAACACCACCGTGCCGGGATGGCGCCTAAGCAGACCGAACTGGTAAGCGTGGTAGAGAGAGTTACCCACCTGATAGAGGGTGTAGGCAAACTCCTCGGCGCGCCGACTGAAGGTTAGGGGATCAATGCACTCAAAGGTAGAAAGCTCAGGATCCACTTCCGGCTGGTCGACCACCAGAGTAATGGTAAAGTGCTCGGCAAGGTATGGGAGTAGCTCTGCACTGTAACTGGCGATGCCGGTTGCCTGTGGCGGCAGCGGGGAGATAAATGCCAGTGTAGGTAATGGACCGGTCTCGGCCTCTTCTGCGCTCTCGGGCTTAATTACCGCCGCACTGGCCACATCGATAATGCGGGCAGGCGCAAGCGCGTCGACCATATGCTTTTGCACCTGCCCAAGAAGCGCAGGATCAATGCTGTGCAGCATCTCGGCGCTATCAGGCAACAGTGCATGGCAGTGAGAAGGCGCTATACCGTACTGAAACAGTACGCGGTGCCAATTAATCAGTTGTATTTGATCGCAACCCAGCAGCAGTACATGGACGCTAGCACACTCAGCAACTGACGGCAGCTGAGCAACTAAAGCTTGCACGCCGCTTCCTGACGTCATCAACGCAGGTGATTGGTTGGCATCAACAATATATAGCGTGAGATTACTCATTGGATATCTTGCTTCCAACGCTGTTCAAGTCCTTCGGTGAGGCACTGCTGGCGCTCCCCGTACCCCTCAATAGGGTTGCTTGCCGCGAGACTGCCATACTTTCCCGCTTGAATGAGCCGGATGACGGCCCCTTTAATACGCGGAAATGGCATCAATACGCGCTGCCCTAGCCGCCTAAGCGCGGCGTAAGCAAGGAGGCTTTTTAAAATAGGGCGTAAACACCGCTTCAAAACGGACTTAAGCACGTGAGAACCCCGTTCGAAACAGCAGCATGTCAAGTTGTTGCCAAAATTGGTGATGGCTAAACGCCTCAGCATGGTGACGGCATGTACGGGGATTAAAGGTTAATGTTTCAAAGTGTGCCAACGCATGCAGAAGGCTTGCTGACGTCTGCTCGGCAAAATGCAAGCCAGTTGCACTGGCACCGTGTTCTTCGCCTTTCACCGTTTCCAATGCGCCGCCTTTGCCGTAGGCGATCACTGGTGTACCGCAAGCCTGGGCTTCCAACGGCAAAATACCAAAATCTTCATCGGCGGCGAACACAAACGCACTGGCGCGCTGCATAAGCGTTTGTAGCGCGCCTCCTTCAAGGTAACCCAAAAGTTCGATATGGTCGTGCCCTGCGGCGAGGCGGGCCAAGCGCTTGAATTCTGGGCCGTCACCCACAACTTTAAGCGGGCGCTTTCGCGGATCTTGTGTAAACGCTTGGACGATAATATCCAATCTTTTGTAGGGCACTAAACGAGAGGCGGCAAGGAAGTAGTCTTCTCGTGGTCCTTCATAGAGTGCAAACCCTTCGATATCCACTGGCGGATAGAGCACATCCGCTTCGCGGCGGTAGTATTTAGCGATACGCCGAGCAACGTTGTGGGAGTTAGCCAAAAAGTGATCTACCTGAGTGGCGGTGAAGCAGTCCCACTGGCGTAGACGCTTGAGCGTTTTGCGCACGTAACTTTCCATGCCGGGCAGGCGAAAGTTAGCCTCTTGTAGATAGGCTTCTTTCATATCCCATGCGTAGCGCATCGGCGTATGGCAGTAGCAGATATGTCTCTGGCCGGGGTGGGTAATCACCCCTTTAGCCACAGCGTGGCTTGAGGAGATCACCAGATCAAAGCCGCGTAGGTCGAATTGCTCGATAGCATACGGCATAAGTGGCAAATAGTGCCGATAAAAACGACGGGCCAATGGCAGACGCTGTAGCATGCTGGTGTGGATACGGTGCTTATTCAGCCACGGCGCTGAGCCTTCCTGCATGAAGTTGACCAACGTGAATATCTCCGCCTGCGGAAAAGCCACGGCTAGCCCATGCAATACCTTCTCTGCCCCACCATTGACCACCAGCCAATCATGCACAATCGCGACATGCTTATCACGAAAATGTTGTAAGGAGTCTGCTTGCATAATGGCCTGCTAATAATGTCGAGATAAACAAGGCGTAATAGCTTAAAGCAAGCAGTGAATTAGCTCCAGCAGGTGACATTTTAGGCGTTCATCTTCAACACGACCTATGTATCAGCCATCATTACTACTTTCGCCCGTAGTCATCGCTGTAGCGCATGATATCATCTTCACCGAGATAAGAGCCGGTTTGCACTTCGATAAGCTTTAACGAGATAACGCCGGGGTTTTCCAGGCGGTGAACAGTGCCTAAGGGAATATAGGTCGACTCATCTTCTGATAGCAAAAAGCTACTCAGCTGCTCGGTATCACCATGCCCTTTACCTTGGGTGACTTTAGCAGTGCCTTGTACTACAACCCAATGTTCGGCCCGATGGTGATGCATCTGCAGCGAGAGCTTGGCCCCTGGTTTTACCACTATCTCTTTCACTTGAAAGCTATCCGACAACACCATGGTTTGATAGTAACCCCAAGGACGGTAAACACGCTGATGGGTTTGACTTTCACTACGCCCCGTGGCTTTGAGGGCGTTGACGATTTCTTTGATATCTTGCGCGCGACGCCGATCAGCGACCAGCACGGCATCTCCCGTCTCCACGACAATCATATTTTCAATACCAACAGTCGCTACCAGGCGCGACTCGCTACGGACTAGACTATTGCGTGTATCGTGCAACATCACATCGCCATGTACCGCATTCCCTGCCTCACCTTCATCCGCTTTCAGCTCATGCAACGCATCCCATGCACCGATATCACTCCAACCAGGGTCCATGGGTACTACAGCGGCGTTTTGAGTGTGCTCCATCACAGCATAATCAATCGACTCGCTGCGACATTCAGCAAACAGTGGTGCATCAATGCGAAGAAAGTCCATATCCTCGGTACCCGCTGCGTATGCTTTCTCACACACCAAAAGGATGTCGGGTGCAAATTCACGCAATGCGTCTAAATAAGCGGTAGCACCTAGGAGAAAGATACCGCTGTTCCAGAGATACTCACCGCTGGCCAGGTAAGCTTTTGCTTGCGACAGTGCTGGCTTTTCGGCAAAGGCGTCAACGGCAAATCCACTTTGCAAGCACTTTCCAAGCTTAATGTAGCCATAGCCAGTATGTGCCGTATTAGGTGTAATGCCAAAGGTAACAAGGTTGCCTGCGGTAACCAGTTGCCGCCCCGCTTCCACCGCCTGCATAAATGCCGTTTCATCTTCGATGACGTGATCAGCCGGCATGACCAATAACTCAGCACCAGGCTTTATCTGTTCAGCAGCCAAAGCGGCTAGCGCCAGTGCAGGCGCCGTGTTGCGCCCACAGGGCTCAAGCACAATACGCGCGTTTTCAAGACCTATTTGATGTAGCTGTTCGGCGACCAAAAACCGATGTATTTCGTTGCACACCACAATCGGCGCATGAGCATATTTAAGTGCTGTCACGCGCTTTGCGGCTTCTTGCAGCAGGCTTATGTCATCTTTATGAAGGTTGAGGAACTGCTTTGGGTAGCGCTCGCGCGATACGGGCCACAAGCGTGACCCTGAGCCGCCGGATAGAATGACGGGGATAATCACCTTAACTCCTCATATTGTTGACATAATTAAGTGTGTCGCTATGGTTGAGAGTTAACAAATCCGCGAGTTAACGTCATCACTAATATTTTGAAATCAAAACCAAGCGACCAGTTATCAATGTAATAGAGATCATATTCAACGCGCTTATGCATCAGCTTCACGTCTTGGGTGATACCGCGTAATCCGTTGACCTGCGCCCAACCCGTCATCCCAGGTTTGACGCGGTGGCGCTGCATATAGATATTGATATGGTCTTTATAGTGGTCGTTATGATCCATCGCATGTGGGCGTGGGCCAACGAGTGACATTCTGCCCTGTAGAACGTTATAAAGCTGAGGCAGCTCATCAAAGCTGGTACGACGCAAAAATAGGCCGAGTTTTGTCACACGCGGATCACCGCAGATGGCTTGCTTAATCTTAGCCCCCCCGCTCTCGTGAAGGCTCATGGTACGAAACTTGTAGATTCTAAAGCGTTTACCATCCAAACCATGGCGCTCTTGCTTAAACAACACGGGACTGCCCATTTTCCAGCGAATCGCCAGCGCGATCGATAGCATCACAGGCAAAAAAAGCACAAACAACAAAAACCCCAACAGGCGATCTTCCAGGTTTTTTACTACCCGCATCGAACCACTAAGCGGTGTGTAATTGAGCTCCAGTGAGTAAAGCCCTGCCACTTGGGTAATACGGTGATTAAGCAGGCGTATATCGGGCAATTCAGGGAAGTAACGCACGGTGGCGGGAACTGCAGCGAGCAGCGCCATGAGTTGGCGCACGCGGTCCCCCTCGGAAAGCGGGTACCCCAGCCAAACCTCGTCAAAGTCGCGCTGAAAAACGCTCTGCTGAGCAAGCTGCCTCACCTTGACCAGAAAGCGCTTATCGCCATCATCGATATAGTGTTCATACACCACGTAGCCAGCATGGGGCGCGTTGATCACATTGCTCTCTAGTAGTGCAAGATTCTCTGTGGGACCCATCAAAAGTATGCGTTTGATGTTGCGGCCCGACGCACGCATGTGGCGCAAGTAAAGGTAAAGACCTATTCGTGTGGCATTGCCTATAACAAAAACGATAGCTGCTACCGAGCCCATCCATACGCGTGAAAAGAGATGTACACTTTGAAGCAGTGTAAGGAGCAAGCTTAGCAACAAAATGGTCGCTACCCAGCTCAGGGTATAAACCCCTAACATGCTATAGAGGCTGCGACCACGCCACGGCTGGTAAAGACTTAACAACTCACCCATCGCGGGGAATAGCAAGCTACCGATTAGTATAAGAAAAAGGTAGTCGCTATTCGTGCTCTCCACATGGGGCATGAACCACAGTGCGACATAGGCACCAGCAAAGACAACAGCCGCATCCAAGCAGCGCATGGCACGGCGCTGCCAGTCACTGCTTTGCTGGACTTTGTCTGCTGCCACAGGCTGCTATTCCATAGCCGTTGGCACATTAACGTTCGCCGTCATCGAGGCGAGCAGCTGCATGGTGTCGGCGAGGTCATCGCTTTCCAAATCGCCGACGGCGGACTGCAGCGCGAGCCGGTCGAGGGCGTAATTACCCAGCGTATCAACGTACTTAATGCGTTGATCGTAAAGGCTGGCGCGGGCATCAAGCACGTCGACCATGTCACGCAGGCCAAACTGTTCGCCGCGCTCGGCGGCATCTAAGAAAAGCTGGCTGGACTCAATGGCTTGCTTTAACGCTTCTAAACGGCGGATGCCGCCGTTAAGTGAGCGCAGCCGTGTGCGGACTTCTTGCACGGCGAGATTGCGCTCATTATCCACGGCGGCCTGACCGGCTTTGATGCGCGCTTCCCCCTGGCGGACACTGGCGTTGGTGTAGCCACCGCGGTAGATCGGCACGCTCATTTCAACCGTCGCCGTGTAGTCTTCACTGCTGCGCAGCTGATCGTCACTTTCGCGGTCTGAGTAGCTTAGGTTGAGGTTAAGCTCGGGGTAGTAGCCCGCTCGGCGGGTGCTGGTGTCGGCTTCGGTGGCGTTTTGCTCTTCACGCGCGAGTTGCACATTGAGGTTCTGCCCGGTGCGTTCAATCCACGTTGCTGGCTTACCCCATTCGCGTTGCAGTGCTACTTCGGCAAGCTCGCCTACCGCAAGCCCTCGCATATCAGGGCGCGTGCCGGTTAAGCGCTCAAGCTCGCTTAGGGCGTTATCTAGCTCGTTCTCGGCTTCGACGGCATCGGCAATGGCTTGGTCAAGGCGCGACTGCGCTTCAAGCAGGTCAACGCGATTACCAACACCCAGGTCATAGGCGCGGCTGGCTTGACGTACTTGTAGTTCCAGCGATTCTTCCTGCGAGGTCAAAAGCCCCAATCGCTGCGAGGCTAAATAGGCTTTCACATAGGCTTCGCTAACGCTTAGGGCGAGGTCGCGCTCGACGACGGCAAGTTGAATTTCAGCGGCGCTGATTTGCGCATCGGCCACGCTAAGTTTACGCCAACGCTCTAGGCTAAACAGCGGCTGCTGCAGCTGCAGGCGCCAGTAATGCTCATCGAACTCACCGGGGCGCTGAGCGGGCTGATCGAGCCCGAAGTCGTCGGGTTCGGTTTGCACGTTGGTGGAATCTTGCCAGAGGTACCCACCACTGGCGCTAATTTGGGGCAACAACTGTGAGCGCGCGAGCGGGCGCTCTTCACGAGTGGCTTCTAGCTCGTAGCGCTGGCGCGATAGCTTGGCGTCATTGTCCAATGCACGGGCAAAAAGGCCGGGCAGCGAAGGCAACTGTGTTTTTGCAACACCGGCGTCACCCAGCGACTCAAACTCGGCCATGGCGTCATCACCGGCAGGCACGTCGTCTTGCGCGTAAAGCGGTGATGACATGGCCATGGCCAGTGCCAGAGGAACAAGGCGAAAACAGGCGCGTGTCGTGCGTTGCATCAGTCCTCCCGGATGGCGCGTGCCAGCATGTCGGTGATCGGTTTGGCGATGTAGCTCGCAAAAGTACGCTCGCCGGTACGGATCATCACTTCAGCGGGCATGCCAGAGAGCAGCTGCATTTGCTCGGTCATTTTCTCACGCCCTTTTTCGGTCACCCGCACGCGGGCACGATAGTACTGCTCGCCCGTGGCTTCATCTTCGAAGCTGTCGGCGCTAACGTGGATCACCTCACCGTCGATCACATCGGTCAAGCGCTGGTTGAAAGCGCTAAAGCGGATCTCGGCAGGTTGGCCCACAAAGATATTATCGATATCGCGGGTGGGAATGCGCGCGGCGACCACAAAACCGTCATTGGAGGGCACGATATCCATGATCTTGTCACCACCGCGAATCACCGCGCCTTCGGTGTGTACTTCAAGCCCTACCACGGTGCCCGACACCGGTGCTTTGATCACGGTACGCTCGACCTGATCACTCAGCGAGACAATTCGCTCTTCTGCCTCGGCAATTTGCGATTGCGCTTGACGCAGCTGCTCGCCGACTTCTTTCTGGAATTCTTGCTGCTGAATTTCGCGCTCCAGGCGGTTTTCACTGATTTGCGATTTCAGCTGTGCGATGTTGGAGCGGTACTCTGCGCTGCTGCCTTCAAGCTGCAAAATCTGGCGTTCAAGCTCACGCAGGCGCTGGTTATCCCCCAACCCTTCTTGAAATAACGAGCGAAAATCCTCGGCTTCACTGCGCATGGAGGCAATACGGCGCTGATTAACGCTAATACGCTCTTCGAGGCCATCGATCTGTTCGCGCATCTGTACAATTTGCTCGTCCAGCGCTTCGAGCGTGCTCTTCAGCGATTGCTTTCGCGCGACAAAGAGGCTCTGCTGCACGGCAAGTATCTGCTGAACGCGGGGGTTATCCACGTCTTGCAGGTCTTCAGGGACGGTCATCATCTCGGCGCCTTCTTGCTCAGCCAGCAAGCGGGCTTCCATCGCGCGGTTGATCAGGTACTGTGAGCGAGCGATTTCTAACTGCGAACTCGCTTGGGTGTCGCTTAACACCATCAATGTGTCGCCGGCCCCGACTTTGTCACCGTCTTCTACGTGTAGCGCTTCTACGATGCCGCCTTCTAGGTGCTGCACCGTGCGCTTGAATGACTCAATAGACACACTACCCGGTGCTACCACGGCAATGGCAAGCGATGCTGTGGCCGCCCAGGTGCCAAAGCCACCAAACGCCACGAGTAAAATGGCAAACCCCAGTTTACGGTAGCCTTTGTCGCTGGTTGGCAGCTTCTCTTGCGCCTCGCCTTCAAAGGTGGCGGGGCCTTTGGGCGTCACGTCAATTTCCGATGTCGCGGGGACGTTACGCGTGTTTTCGGGACTGTTATTGGAACTGTTATTGGAACTGCTATTGGGACGATCGTCGCTCATTACGAGTTCTCCTCACCGCGACCGCCAGGGATGGCCGATAGGCGCGCGGTGTTTTGGCTGACTTGCGCGCGCGGCTTCTTGGCAAACTGAGCAAGCACTTCGTCACGCGGGCCGAACATGCTGACTTGACCTTCTTTCATCACCAACAATTTATCCATGTTTTTCAGCACGCTGGTACGGTGGCTGATCACAAAGAGCGTGGTGCCTTCCGCTTTTAGCTGCACAATGGATTGTGCCAAGGCGCGCTCACCGGCGTCATCCAGATTAGCGTTAGGTTCATCCAACACAACGAACACGGGATTGCCGTATAGCGCACGGGCGAGCCCCACACGCTGGCGCTGACCGCCTGAAAGCGCGCCGCTAGTTGAGGAAATCACCGTGTCGTAGCCATTGGGCAGCTCTAGAATCATTTCGTGCATGCCGGCTTTTTTCGCGGCGATGACGACTTTCTCGGGGTCGACATCGCCAAAACGGGCAATATTCTCGCTGACGGTGCCGTCAAAAAGTTCGATATCTTGGGGCAAATAGCCAATGTAAGGGCCGATTTCGTCGCGGTTGTATTGGGTAATCACCCCGCCATCCAGGCGTACCTCGCCCACTTGTGAGGGCCAAATACCCAACAGCACACGCGCTAGCGTGGATTTCCCCGCCGCACTTGGGCCAATGATGCCAATGTGCTCGCCTTTCTCTACCGAGAAATTAATCCCCCGAATGGTTGCCATACGCGAGCCGGGAGGCGCTGCAGCCACGCCCTCAACGCTGATATTGCCTTGCGGTGCAGGCAGCGGCATGCGCTCTTGCTCTGCCGGGATCTGCGTCAACAGCTCATTTAAGCGGTCATAGGCGCCACGGGCGTTGACGAAGCCTTTCCAGCCGCCAATCATCTGGTCAATCGGGGCGAGCGCACGCCCCATGATGATAGAACCAGCAATCATCATGCCTGGCGTCATGTCGCCTCGTAGCACCAAGAACGCCCCTAGGCCCAAAATCATCGACTGGAACAACAAGCGCAGCACTTTAGAAGTATTTGTCAGGGCGCCGGCGCGGTCGCTGGCTTGCGACTGCTTAGAGAGAAACTCATGGTGACGTTTAGACCAACGGCCCATAATGCCGGGCAGCATGCCCATCGCATGAAGCACTTCGGCATTGCGCAAATTGGAGTTCGCCAAGTTCTGCGCTTGAATGTGCTCGCTATTGGCTTCAGCTAGCAGGTTTTTGGTCGCTTTTTCGTTAGCAATGGCGAGCACAAGCAAAATAATGCCGGCGCACGTGGCAAAAATGCCCAACCAAGGGTGGAAGAGAAACAGCACGCCAAGATACACCGGCACCCAAGGAGCATCGAAAAAAGCAAACAAGCCATTACCGGTCAAAAACTGGCGTAGGCTGGTAAGGTCGTTCAATGGTTGCGCACTTTGCCCGCCTTGCGCGACCAAACTACGGCGAAACATCGCGCTGTAAAGGCGCTCATTAATCGTGGTATCGAGCTTGTTGCCCACCCGTACCAGCATGCGCGAGCGCACCAATTCCAAGCCGCCCATCACGGCAAAAAGAAACACTACTAGAAGCGTTAACATGATAAGCGTATCAACGCTTTGGGTACTAAGAACGCGGTCATATACCTGGAGCATGTACATAGGCGGTACGAGCATCAGCAGGTTGACGAACATGCTGAAAAAGCCCACTGATACAAATGAGCCTTTACAGGTTTTCAACGCGCGTTGCAGATCCGTTGCTTCCTGTTGCTTTGCCATGAAGGGTTCACCGTTGAATCGAAAAAACGTCAAGCGAGGGAATTTATTCGCGGAAGCATAACAGAAACGCCCCTACAAGTGGTAGGGGCGTTTCTATAAGAGGCTATCGCCGTTGCGTGTGAAACGAGCACTACACTACGAGTGCTAAACTACGAGTACTACATTGCTCATTCGGCGCTTAGTTCAAGCTCCTGCTCTACGGCTTCCCAGGCAGGCTCGCCATCACGCGTGGTCACACCGTCTAAAAAAGCTTGCACTTGCTCGGTGTTATCGCGCATCCAGTCAAGGGCAACGGCTTCCGGCTCGCGCTCTTCGTAACTAAAGCCGTAAATCATCGCGCTTTGATCATCAGCGGTGAAGATGATTTGGTCTAGCAGGCGCGTGGCATTCGGGTTGGACTCCGCAAAGTCGCTGGTCACAAGGGTTTTGACATCGCTTGCGCCGCCGCCTTCACCCCAGAGGTTTTCGGGGTCATCCAAGTACTGAATGTCATATTCAATGTTCATCCAGTGCGGTGTCCAGCCGGAAAACACCACCCACTCGCCGCGGTTCATCTCATCGGCAGCGGCGCTTAGCATACCGGGCGTGGAGGTTTCCGACAGGCGCCAATCGCTTAAGCCGTAAACATTGTTATCGGCGGCCGTATTGAGTAGATCGCTCATGCCGGAGCCGACTTCGATCGAGTAAATAGTGCGGTTAACGCGCTCGGCAAATTCCTCGTTGGCGAACTGCTCAGCCGAGGTAAATCCTGCTTCATAAGCGTAGGTGGGTACGGCAAAGCCTAAGCGTGCGCCATCAACATTATTGCCTAAATCGACAATCGTACCGCGCTCCATGGCGGTTTCGTACATGCCGTTCTGCGCGGGCAGCCACGCGGCCATGAAGACGTCGATCTCACCTTGATTCATGGCCTCATAGGTAATGGTGGAGCCAAGCTCCTGCTGACGAACCTCGTAACCCAGCGCTTCCAATAGCTGAGCCGTCAACGCTGTTTTTACCGTCACCCCGGGCCACGCCGGTACCGCAAAACGCACGGACTCGGCATCGTCCTGAGCAAAAGCCGGCGCGCTCAGAAGCGCGGATGAGAAAAGCACACTGCTTAATGCAGCGGTATTAAACCAACGCGAGCAAGTCATAGGAGTTTCCTCTATTGCCTAAAGACCCTGTGAGGTTACATCGCTTTGGTGAGAGTGGCTAGTTCATGACCCAACCCTCTTAAACACCAAGGGCGCCTTACGGCGCCCTATTTGCGCAACAAATTGCGCTCCTACCAAGCTTTCGTGGGGTTATTTCCGCTTACTTATACACCGGAAAACGTACACAGACTTCAGCTGCTTTGCCCTTCACTTCCGCCTCAATGGCGCTGGTGTCTTCACCGCTGGCGAGCACATCAAGGATGTCGCAGATCCAGCCCGCTAGGTGAGCGCATTCTTCTTCGCCAAACCCACGCGTGGTCACTGCGGGCGTACCAATACGCAAGCCG
The DNA here is from genome assembly GCF_031451755.1 of Vreelandella vilamensis. Classification (NCBI taxonomy): domain Bacteria; kingdom Pseudomonadati; phylum Pseudomonadota; class Gammaproteobacteria; order Oceanospirillales; family Halomonadaceae; genus Vreelandella; species Vreelandella vilamensis. The sequence goes on from NZ_JARWAN010000012.1 coordinate 21,724, forward strand.
GAGGTGACGAATGGGCTTTGCGGGTCGTTGGGTACGGCGTTTTTGTTCACCGTGATATGCGCGCGGCCAAGGGCGGCGTCGGCGTCTTTACCGGTCACGCCCTGCTTGATCAGCGAAAGTAGGAAGAGGTGATCTTCGGTGCCGCCGGAGACGATATCGTAGCCGCGATCCATAAACACCTTGGCCATGGCCTGGGCATTTTTGACCACTTGCTGCTGATAGGTTTTAAACCCCGGCTCCATGGCTTCTTTAAAGCAGATGGCCTTGGCGGCGATGACGTGCATCAACGGGCCACCCTGGCCGCCGGGGAAAACGGCGGACTGCAGCTTTTTCTCGATGTCCGCATTGCCTTCGGCAGAAAGAATCACGCCGCTACGCGGGCCGCGCAGGGTTTTGTGGGTGGTAGAGGTGACCACGTGAGCGTGGGGCAACGGCGTTGGGTAAACACCGGCCGCGACTAAGCCGGAGACATGAGCCATGTCGACCAGCAAGTAAGCGCCCACTTCATCGGCAATCTCACGGAACTTGGCCCAATCCACTATTTGCGAGTAAGCCGAGAAGCCGGCAATGATCATCTTCGGCTGGTGCTCGCGGGCAAGCTCGGCGACTTGATCGTAATCGATAAAGCCTTGTTCGTTTAAGCCGTACTGCACGGCGTTGTAGTGCTTACCGGAGAAGTTGGGCTTGGCGCCGTGGGTTAAGTGGCCACCGGCGTCGAGGCTCATGCCAAGGATGGTATCGCCCGGCTTGACCAGCGCTTGGAACACGGCGCTATTGGCCTGGGAACCAGAGTGCGGTTGCACGTTGGCGTAAGTGGCGCCGAACAGCTCTTTGGCGTACTCAATGGCAAGATTTTCGGCGATATCGACGAACTCGCAGCCGCCGTAATAGCGCTTACCGGGGTAGCCCTCGGCGTATTTATTGGTCAGCTGGCTGCCTTGGGCTTCCAGTACGCGCGGGCTGGCGTAGTTTTCGGACGCGATCAGCTCGATGTGGGCTTCTTGGCGCTCCACTTCTTTCTGCATGGCGTCAAACAGCACATCATCGAATCCGGCAATTGTCATGTCGCGGCTGAACATCGGCGGTGAACCTCGTAGCGAAGGGGCGATCTAGGAAAAATAAGTACACCATGATAACGCAGCCCACGACGGGTTTCATCGCATCTTGATCAGGATCGTGATGAATGGGGTTCATAAAGGTAATTCGCCCGATAAATCGGTCTCCTACAGTCGGCTTTCTAGCAATTGGTTAACGCCGTCGAGCACAGCAAGCCGGGCGCAGCGTTTTTGGTCAGTGTTGACCAAGTGCCAGGGGGCGCCGGGGGTGTGGGTATGCGCCAGCATGTCGTTGATGGCACGTTGGTATTCGCCCCAGCGCTTGCGGTTGCGCCAGTCTTCATCGGTGAGTTTGTGCTGTTTATGCGGCGTATTCGCGCGGGCTTTAAAACGTTTTAGCTGCTCCTCTTTACTGATCGCCAGGAAGAATTTGCCCACCACTGCCCCGTGCGTTAATAACTGCGCTTCAAAGTGGTTGATTTCACGGTAGGCGCGTTGCCAGTCTTGTGCCTCGGCGAAGCCTTCCACGCGCTCAACCAGTACACGCCCGTACCAGGTGCGGTCGAAAATCGCCACCCGGCCATCCTGTGGCAGCCGACGCCAAAAGCGCCAAAGCCAAGGCTGCAGGCGCTCCTCATCGCTGGGGGCCGCAATGCTGTGAACGCGGTAAAAACGCGCATCCAGCGCAGAAGTCACCCGGTGGATACTGCCCCCCTTGCCGGCGGCGTCGTGGCCTTCAAACGCCAACACCACCGGAATGCCGCGCTCTAGGCAGCGGCGATGGTTATAGGCCAGGCGCGCTTGCGCGGCGGTAAGCGCTTCCAGGTAGTCACTTTTCGCGGGTTTCTTATCATCATGTTTCGAACGGTGAAGCGAAGGAGTATCCGTTTGCGCGCGGTTGAGTTCGGGCTGGGCTGGAAGCGTCGATGGCTGCGTCAGCGCCTTTTGCAATAGCTCCGTGATATCGCGCAGTTGCTGATCCAGCGACTCGCTGATAAGACAGTGCCAAGGCGCGTGTGGCGCATGGGTGGCCTCGCGTAAGGGTGTGGCATGATGATCAATCGTTTCATGCTGTGCGTGGCGCTGCCAATGTCGCTCGTTAATTTGCCACGCCTGGGCGGGGTCTGCCTTCATCTCGTGCAGGCGCTTGGCCTGCTGTGCGGCGTCGATATCCAGCCAGACCTTAATCACCACGACCCCGTCATGGGCAAGCGTGGCCTCAAACGCGTTAATCTCGTTTAAACGATCCTCAAACGCGCCGGCCTGAATCCGATGCTCGGCGCGGGCGAACAACGCATCGCCGTACCAGCCATGCACGAAAATCCCCACACGCCCCCGCGCCGGCACGCGCCGCCAGTAGCGCCACCAATAAGGACGCAGACGGTCTTCTTCGCTCGGCGCCAGCGCATGCACTTCCGTTTGGCGGTTTTCCAACCAGTGGTTAAGCTGGTTCACCAGCAAACTTTTGTACGTCGCCGCGTGCCCGGCCAACACCAGTACCACGGCTTTATCCTGACGCTTGGCCATCGCCAACTGTGCTTTTAGCAGCGCATAACGGCGGGCTTTTTCCTCATGATCGGTCATCGGCATCCTTTCTCTTTATAGGTAATTTTTTTGGGTAACTTAGCGTTATGTAGATGTCGTGCTGGCGACTAGTTCATCTAGCGATATGGAAGGACCAATGTGGCGGTCTGCAAGTTTCTGATCATCCGTCACCAATACCAAACCGCCGCCTAACGCAGTGGCTGAAATAATGCTGTCAGGAAGTTTTAGGGACGATGTTCTGCGGATTTTGATGGCTGTGCTTTGAATTGACCTTTCTAGCTGTATCACTGTTAACTTCTCAAGCAATGTTCTTAACTTGGCTTCATCCTCACGGGTTAAAGAAGGCCATGATAATAGCTCCATTTCCGTAATCACTGAGACCGCATAGCCGTTAGCAGGCAACTTAAGCTTTTGGTTAAGCGCATAAATAATGGCATTAGTATCAAGTAGATAACTACCACTCATCACGCATTTTCCTTTGCACTTCAACGCCATCATGGTGCTTAAATGCATCTATTTCAGTACTGCTGAAATCTAACGGTGAGCCAGATGATGGCGAAATAGCGCTGTCTTTCACCATCACCACAATATGGGCGTGATGGTTTTGCAGTTCGCTGTACTCGGGTGGAATCTTCACCACTCCGTTTTTGATATCGGCTTCGAACTCAATCGCGTACATGCACGTCTCCCGTAAACGGCTACAAAACTATTTTTTGACCCAAGCGCTAAACGTCGCCCTCAATAATAGTTACACATTCCTTGGTGTCCAAATAGCGTGCCATTTCCCCAGCTTAGTTTTAGCTTAAGCTTCCCCCAAAAGCCCCAAACTTGCGGCGGGGGCTTGGCGGCGCAAGCTGTGGGATAGCGCGTGGCCAATGACCCCAATCAATAGCGCGCCCCCGAGCGGTAGCATGACCCAGAGCCCAAGGTGCAGCCGTGGTGCGAGATCCAGCAAGGTAACGTAGAGCACGCCGGTAGCAATTTCCGCTAGCGCCGCGCCCATCAGCCCGCTGGCAAAGCCAAGCAGCGCATACTCCGCACCTTGGATACGCGAGATCATGCGGTTACCGGCGCCAAACACGCGCAGTAACCCGCTCTCGTGAGCACGTACCGGGCGGCTGGCGGTCAGCGCGGCGTAGAGCACGCTGATGCCGGCAAGCAGCACCAATACGAGAATCAACTCCACGGCCCGCGTTACCTGGGTAAGCACATCGCGCACCTGGCCGAGGATGGCGTCCACGTTGAGTAGCGTCACCCCGGGGAAATCCTGCACCAGTTCGCGCGTTAGCCCTTGCGCGCCGTCAGGCAGATAAAACGCGGTGATGTAGCTGTGGGCGAACGATTCCAGCACGCCGGGCGGGAAGATGACAAAGAAATTGGGCTTGAAGCTGTCCCAATTTAGGCTACGCAGGCTGGTAATTTGGGTGGTAATAGCGTCGTTACCGATACTAAAGGTCAGCGAATCACCCAGCGTTAGCCCCAAGCGATTGGCCAAGCCGTCTTCCATCGAGATCGGCACCGGCGAGGCCTGCGGTGTGGCGTCTACCGCGCTCATCCAATCGCTCGCCTCGCGAACAGCGTCGGTGCCGGTCTTAAACCACTCCCCGGCGACCACCTCATTGCCTTCGGGCACCTCGGCCTGCCAGGTGAGATTGAGTTCGCGACGCAGAGAGTTATCGCCGCGCGCGTCAGCCGAAACCGCCTCACGAGGCTCAACACCGTTAATCGCGGTAATACGACCGCGCACCATGGGGTAAAGCGTACTTTTCTCCTCGACATGCGGGTCGACGGCGGCTTCGAACGGGTCGCGCTCATCGGGCTGAATATTAATGGCGAAGTAGTTGGGGGTGTTTTCCGGCAGCTGCGCCTCCCAAGCAGTGAGCAGATCGCCGCGCACCAAGACCATCATTGCCATGGCGAAAAATGTCACCGAGAACGCCAGCAACTGCCCCAGCCCTGCCTGGCGACGGCGCGCCAGCTGGCGCCCGCCCAAACGCAGCGCCTGCGACCACTCGCCGCGCCCGCTCAAGCTCTGCACGATCAGCAGCACGCCGTTTAACAACAGCGTGCTAAGGCCCCAAAGCACGGCGAGCAAGACGGTGCCGCCAACCAGTAACGCCAGCGCCAGCGCCAGGCTTCCCGAGTAGAGCCATAACAACCCACCGAACACCAGCGCCGCCACGCCAACCACCAACCAAGCGGCAGGTGGCATTGGGTCGAGCTCACGACGCAACACTTTTAATGCGCTCACGCGTTTAATGCGCAGCAGCGTTGGCCCGGCAAACCCGACTAACACCGCCAATGCCGTGAAGATGCCTAAGAAAAGCGGCATCACCCCAGGCGGGGGGAGCGTCATGGGCAGAAAATTCACCAACAGTGCCAACAGCGCCGCCTGCCCAACTAAACCCAATAGCGCACCAATCAGCGCTGCCACCAACGCTAAGCCTAAAAGCTGCAAAGCAAAAATTTTCACTAACTGGTACTGGCTAGCACCAAAGCAGCGCAAAAGCGCAGCAGTATCCAAATGACGCTCGACGTAGCGCCGGGTGGACATTGCTACCGCGACGCCAGCGAGCAGCACCGCGGCAAGCCCCGCGATGCCCAGGTAGCTTTCCGCGCGTTCCAAGGCGTTACCTAGCTGCGGGCGGTCTTGGCGAATATCGCGCACCTCCACGCCGCGCTGGCGTAATTCCGCCAGTAGCGGTTCCACGCGCTCCAGCGCCTCAGGCGGGCCGGCGGCGAGAATTTCAAACTCCACCCGCGAGCCCTCTTGCACCAGGCCCGTGGCGTCCAAATCATCGAGGTGCATCATCAAGCGCGGGTTAAAGCTGCCAAAGCCAGCGGATTGGTCTGCCTCGCGCTCAATAAAGCCACTGACGCTAAGCTCGGTTTGGCCAACCTGAATGCGATCGCCAATCTCAAGATCGATCAGCTGAGCCAAGCGCGGGTCGGCCCAAGCTTCCCCGCGTGGCGGGCCGGAAGCGAGCTCCTCGCTGCCATTGCCGCGCGCCACCCGCGAGACACCATAGTGCGGATAGACATCATCCACCGCTTTAACACTGGCGGGCTGAAACCGCTCGCCACGGCTGATCATCGACACCAGATCCACCTGATCGCTCAGGGTAAAGCCGGCCTCTTCAAGTTCTTGGCGCAATTCCGGCGCGAAGGGGTCGCGCTGTTCCAGCACCACATCGCCGCCGAGCAATTGGCTGGCCTGACGCTCGAGCCCGCGCTCTAAGCGATCCAAAAAAAACGCGATCATGGTGGAGGCCGCCACGGCCAACACCAACGCGACGAAAAGCGCCCGCACGTCAGCCGCGCGTAAATCGCGCTTCAAGCTACGCCAGGCAAGGCGAGCATTGTGGTAATGCGCGTGCTGGCTCATGCGCCCTCCCCTAACGACTCAGGTGAAAACGGGACTAAACGGCCGCTTTCCAGCCGCAGGCAGCGGTTACAGCGCCGCGCCAGCGCGTGATCGTGGGTGACCAGTATCAGCGTGGTGCCTGCCTCTTGGTTAAGCGAAAACAGCAGATCAATGACCTGCGCGCCGGTGTCAGGATCAAGATTGCCGGTGGGTTCATCGGCAAATACCAATTCGGGGTCGGCGACAAAGGCGCGCGCAATGGCGACGCGCTGCTGCTCACCCCCGGAAAGCTGCTTGGGCAAGTGGGAGGTGCGCTCGCCCAGCCCCACGCGGGCGAGCCAATCTTGCGCGGTTCGGGATTCCCCCGCCCGCGGGGAAAGCTCAAGCGGTAAGAGCACGTTTTCCAGCGCGGAGAGCGTGGGCAAAAGCTGAAAGTTTTGGAACACAAAGCCGACGCGCCCGGCCCTAAGCGCGGCGCGGCCATCTTCATCCAAGCGGCTGAGCCGCTTACCAAACAGCGTAAGCTCGCCGTCGGTCGGGGTATCGAGCCCCGCGAGCAGGCCTAGCAGCGTCGATTTCCCCGACCCGCTTTTGCCCAAAATGGCCACGCTCTCCCCTGCCGCTACGTCGAGCGAAAGCTCGTGTAAGATGGTAAGGGAACGCTCGCCGCTCGTGACACTCTTACACAGCGACTGCGCCTTGAGCACACTGGGCGCGGCAGTTGCATTGGCGCGGGAAGCAGAGACGGATGAAGAAGAGGAGTCGGACATGAAGCAAAGCATCCCTGTAAGTTGGTATAAATTAGGTTGGCGTGGCGCAATTCAGCACGTTTATCAATGGCTGGTACACAAAATGGGTTGGCTGTTGATGATCATCGCGCTCACCCTGCCAAGTGCGCTTAGTGCTGATGAGCGCCCTACCATTTTGGTCATGGGGGACAGCCTGAGCGCTGCTTATAACATTGAGCGAGAAGCCGGCTGGGTCTCGCTATTGGAAGCGCGTTTAGGCGATGAGGCCAACGTCATCAATGCCAGCATCAGCGGTGAAACCACCAGCGGCGGCGCTCAGCGCTTCCCGAACCTGCTCAGACAACACAACCCCTCGCTGGTTCTTCTTGAGCTCGGCGGCAACGATGGCTTGCGTGGCCTTTCGCCGCAGCAGATGCAAGCTAACCTCGCCCAGATGATTGAACAGAGCCAGGCGGCCGACGCCAAGGTGTTGCTGCTGGGGATCGATATCCCACCCAATTATGGCCAAGCCTACCGCGACGCCTTCAAGGGCGTTTTCACCCAGCTTGCCGATCATTACGACGTGCCCTTGGTTCCCTTTTTACTTGAAGGCGTGGCCCTTGACGATGATTTAATGCAGAACGACGACATTCACCCCACCGCCGAAGCACAACCGGTCATTCTGGAAAACGTCTGGCCCGCGCTGACTCCGCTATTAAAAGCCCAAGGCAATGAGATTGCTCAAACCGTTCAAGAGTGAACCGATGGTGATGGGCTTTTTTGGCGCTGCTGCACGCCAAGCCCCGCGAGAATGAGCACCAAGCCGATAAGCGTCGACGGTAAAATCGGCTCACCGACGATTACGTGCAAAAGCAAAAGCGAAATCGGCGGCGAAAGAAAGATCAAGTTCGACACCTTGGCCGTGCGCGAGACCTTATGCACCGCCAACTGCCAAAGAATAAACGCTATCCCCATTTCAAACAGCCCCACGTAAACGCCCGCGCCCAAGGCGGGCCAACCGTGCCAGTTCATCCCTGGCCCCAAGAGCAGTAACAGCGTCAGCACCGGCACGCCCACACTAAAATTCTGCCACTGCCCCACCAGCGGCTCGCGTTTATCTTTGGCGTTGAGTAGCCAGTAAAGCGCCCACAGAAGCGTTGAGGCGAGTGCAAACACGACCCCTAGCGGGTCAGCAAAAGCCACGTCAAACACCGCCCCACGCGTGGCGATCACCCATACCCCCGCGTAGGCGATTAGCCCGGCGACAATATCCAGGCGGGTTAAGCGCTGACCGAGAATGGGGACCGCTAAAAACGCCATCGCCAGTGCCCAGGTGTAATTGAGCGCCATGGCCTCTTGACCCGGGAGGCGGTCATAGGCGGCAAACAGCACAAGGTAATAAGCCACCGGATTCATCAACCCGGCCCAAGCGGCAGTGCGCCAGCCTTGGTTGAGCGCCTGCGTTAAATGGCCGCGCTTGATCACCAGTGCCCCCATCAACCCCCAAGAGACCAATGAGGCGAGCCACATCAACTCAAGCGGGCTCATCCAGTTAAGCGCGACTTTGAAGGCCGTTGCGACTGTCGACCACAGCGCCACGGCACCCAGTCCAAAAAGAATGGCGTGTTGATCTTGTGTCATAACGATATAGGCTTAAAACGTGACATTCGAGCACTCCTTGGCAACACTAAGGCTTAACAACACCAGAGCTTAGCAACACTAGGGCTTGCCCTACTGGATTCAGCAATGCGCCACAACATATCAGTCACGGAGGTGTAATGGCAGCGCCGGAGATTTCCCAAACCCAGGTTTATGAGTGGCTCACCGGGGATGAAAACACCCGCATGTGCGACGACATTCCCGAGAGCGCCTGCGAGGATCAGCCACAAAATTTTATGCGCCACCTGTGGGCATCACTAGGCAACAAGCTCGCCGATGAGCTTTCCAGTGCCCGCTTAGTGCTGCCGTGGCTGATGGGAGTTATCGGCGCGCCGGTGTGGATGGTGGGGTTGTTGGTGCCGATTCGTGAATCCGGCGCGCTGCTGCCGCAGATTTTTGTTGCCGGGTTTATCCGCCTGAAACCCAAACGCAAAGGGGTGTGGGTGGCAGGGGGTATCCTCCAAGCGCTGGCGGCCCTGGCACTAGCGGCGCTGGCGCTAATGGGTAGCGGTGCACCCGGCGGCGCCTTGGTGCTCGCTGCGCTGGTGTGCTTGTCACTGGCACGGGGGCTGTCATCGATTGCCACCAAAGATGTGATGGGCAAAACCATCGCCAAAAAACGTCGCGGGACGCTGATGGGATGGAGCGGCAGCGTCGCCGGTGGCGCCACGTTGCTTGCCGGTGCGGTGCTGATGCTGTTCAACGACCGACCGGGCGAGTTGGCGTTGGCCATACTCCTAAGCGTTGCCGCGGCGGGCTGGGCGCTTAATGCCTTTTGTGCCTCGCGTATTAGCGAAACCGACGGTGCGGTGGAAGGTGGCGAAAACGCCTGGGACAGCGTCAAGCTAGGGGTCTCGCTGTTAAAAGAAGACCGCACCTTTTTACACTTTAACGTCGCCCGGGCGCTTTTACTCTCAAGCGCCTTAGCTCTGCCCTATATCGCCCTACTCGGCCAACAACAAAGCGGCGCCGAACTCGGCGGCTTAGGCTTTTTGGTGATTGTTTCCGGCCTTGCTGCCATGGTGGCAAGCCCTGTATGGGGCAAACGTGCTGATGCCTCCAGCCGCCGGGTCATGAGGGATGCGGCGGTAGGCACTGCCGTGTGTTGCCTACTGGGCGCGCTACTCGCGTGGCTACCGGGTACCTGGACCCAGCAAATCTGGCCCTATGCACTGGTTTACGGGCTTTTAGTGATTATTCACCATGGCGTGCGCTTAGGGCGTAAAACCTATCTGATGGACATGGCCACCCAGGATAATCGCGCGCTTTATGTCGCGCTTTCCAACACGCTGACCGGTGTTTTAATGCTGGTGGTCGGTGGCGTATTCGGGGCCTTCGCCCAATGGTTAGGCAGCTCAGCATTACTGATCGTGCTTGCGGTGACGGCGCTCGGCGCTATGCTAAGCGCACAGCAACTGCCTGAGGTAGAGTGACGCTGCGCTAAAAGCCGTTCAACACGATGATTGCAAAGCGTGGCCGGGCTCGCCAAGATGTAGGGTAAGACGCTCAAAGATAACGCAAACAGAAATGCCGCTTGGCCATGGCAAATGATTCATGGCCATCGGAAAGGACTGGAGCTGCAACAGGAACCCTTTAATGAAACGATCTCCCTTGATCAGCCCGGAATTGCTAGAACGTATTGTTGATGCTTCCGAAGATGGCATTGTGGTTGCCGAGCAGGAAGGCGATGAGAATATTCTTATTTACGTCAACAAAGGGTTTGAACGCTTAACCGGTTACAGCGCCGATGAAATTCTCTATCGCGATTGTCGCTTTTTACAAAACGACGACCGTGACCAGGATGCCCTTCAGGCAATTCGTGAGGCGCTTAAAGAGGGTCGCCCCTCGCGCGAGGTGCTGCGCAACTACCGTAAAGACGGCACGATGTTTTGGAACGAGCTTTCCATCACCCCGGTGTACGATGAATCCGACCACCTGATGTACTACATCGGCGTGCAAAAAGATGTCACCGAACGGGTAGAAGCCTTGCAAGCACTGGAAAAGCTGCAACAACAGCAGAAAAGCGGCGACTAAAAAATACCATTAAAGCTTGAACGTTCGCCTTACTAGCGCTATATAGCGGCTATGCGCTGATGCGCTAGGCATTTCATACGCGGTTGCGTAGGGAAATCGTATATTGCCGGTTAGCCGGCCTGGGTTGGAGAGCCTCACAATGAGCCGTGACCCCTTAAATCGTGATGTGTATTCACGCCGTGACGACAACGCTGCTGATTTTGATCACGATGAGACGGAAAGCAGTGATGCCGCTAATGATGACGCGGTGAATGATCACTACCATGGCCGCAGCCGCGCCCATAAAAGCGATACACTCCGCGCTCGCCGCCGAGTTGAAGCATTACTTGATGAACGCCGCCTGCAACGCGCCATCGCCGACGATTGGGCGGATGAATCAGCGTAATTTCATTCACTGAATACACTGAGCATTCACCCACAATGCTGGCCTTTCCAGACGCTCGGCACTATCATCATGTGCCTGGTCATCGTGCTTTCAGCACGCTGCTATTTTCGTTTACCAACTAATCGGATTTCCATGGCGCAATACGTATTCACCATGAATCGGGTCGGCAAAATCGTGCCACCCAAGAAACAAATTCTCAAAGATATCTCGCTGTCTTTTTTCCCAGGGGCCAAAATCGGTGTGCTGGGCTTAAACGGGGCGGGTAAATCCACACTGCTGCGTATTATGGCCGGTGTCGATACAGAGTTTGAAGGTGAAGCTCGTGCGATGCCAGGCATCAACGTAGGCTACCTCCCTCAGGAGCCAGAACTCGACGACGAAAAAAACGTTCGCGATACCGTCGAAGAGGCACTAGGGGCACTGAAAGAGGCCCAGGAAAAACTCGATGCGGTTTACATGGCTTACGCCGAGCCGGATGCGGATTTCGACGCGTTAGCCTCTGAACAGGCACGCCTTGAAGACATCATCGAAGCCGCCGATGCGCACAACATTGAGCGTAAGCTTGAGGTCGCTGGCGAGGCTCTGCGTTTGCCCCCGTGGGAGGCGAAAGTCGGCAACCTTTCCGGGGGTGAGCGCCGCCGCGTGGCCCTTTGTCGCTTGCTGTTATCCAGCCCAGATATGCTGCTGCTCGACGAGCCGACCAACCACCTTGATGCCGAGTCAGTGGCGTGGCTTGAGCGCTTCCTCCACGATTATAACGGCACCGTGGTGGCGATCACCCACGACCGCTACTTCCTCGACAACGTCGCGGGCTGGATTCTCGAACTCGACCGTGGCCAAGGCATTCCATTCGAAGGCAACTACTCGCAGTGGCTGGAGCAGAAAGAGCAGCGTCTAGGCCAAGAAGCCAAGCAGGAAGCCTCGCGCCAGAAAGCAATCAAGCAGGAGCTTGAGTGGGTGCGCTCGAACTCGAAGGGTCGCCAAGCGAAAAGCAAAGCACGCCTCAATCGCTTTGAAGAAATGCAGTCCGGCGATTTCCAAAAGCGCAACGAGACCAACGAAATTTATATTCCGCCCGGCCCACGGCTTGGCGACAAGGTCATCGAGTTTCACAACGTCACCAAGCGCTTTGACGACAAGCTGCTTTACGAAGACCTTACCTTTACCGTGCCGCCGGGGGCAATTGTCGGGATTGTCGGCGGTAACGGCGCGGGTAAATCGACGATGTTCAAACTGATCACGGGCAAAGAACAGCCTGATGCGGGCGAGGTCATCGTCGGTGAAACCGTTGAGATCGCTTACGTTGAGCAGCTGCGCGACGCGTTAGACGATAAGCAAACCGTGTGGGAAGCAGTCTCCGACGGTCAGGATATTCTTAACATTAACGGTTATGAAGTCTCCTCGCGGGCCTATGTGGGTCGTTTTAACTTTAAGGGTAACGATCAACAGAAACGCTTGGATGAGTTATCCGGCGGTGAACGTGGCCGCTTGCAGCTAGCGCAAACGCTCAAACAAGGCGCCAACGTGCTGCTGCTCGATGAGCCTTCTAACGATCTGGATATCGAAACCCTGCGCGCGCTGGAAGAAGCGCTTTTGGCCTTCCCCGGCTGCGCCATGGTGATCTCGCACGACCGCTGGTTCCTCGACCGTATCGCGACGCACATCCTCGCCTTTGAAGGCGATTCCCACGTCGAATTCTTCGAGGGTAACTACACCGACTACGAAGAAGACCACAAAAAACGCGTCGGCAACGACACGCCCAAGCGGATGAAGTACAAGCGCATCGATGCGTAAACGCCACCGCCGTGTGTGCTCATAAGCTGTGCGCACACAAGCTTGCGCGTACTTACAAAAAGGGGCGGCCATCGTGGTCGCCCCTTTTTGTTAGTGTCGTCCTTTGACGAGTTCAAGGTCCGCAATCACCGTTCGCCCTGAGCCTGTCGAAGGGTGTACGGCGTCTCTTCTGTTACGCCTTTACCCTGCCGGCCAGGTAAATTCGCGCCCGCCCATCAAGTGCATGTGGATATGATAAACGGTCTGACCGCCCATTTCGTTACAGTTCATCACCACGCGGTAGCCATCATCGGCAAAGCCTTTCTCTTTGGCTAACTTGGCCGCGGTGTGCTGCAACCGGCCAACGATGGTCAAGTCCCCTTCTTCAATATCATTCAGGGTGGCGATATGCTTTTTAGGAATAATAAGTATATGCGTGGGCGCTTGTGGATTAATGTCGTTGAACGCCAACACGTCATCATCCTCGTAGACGATATCCGAGGGGATCTCGCGGTTGATGATCTTGCAGAACAAACACTCCATGGCACGCTCCTAGGTTGTTATCTTTCACACAGTTTCATTGCGTTGTCGTTTCATCAGATTTTGCGCGGGAAAACCGGACCTTTTAGTGCCGGGAGGGATAGCGCGTCGTGCGAAGCATGACCTGGATTACGCTACCGCCTGCCCCACATCTCCTCTCAGGTTAATGGCCGGTAAAAGGTGATAGCCGTAGCCATCACCGCGCTGGATCACGGTGCAGTGTTTGTGCGAAATGCCTTGCACCGCACCCTGTTCGGTCTGGATGTTAAAGCTGCCGGTTTTACGCACCGCGACACGGCCCGTATGGGTGCCCGTTTTCTTGCCGGTGGGCACGATGGCGTTGACCATATCGCCGGTCTGAAAGCCGTGTACCTGCTTTTGGCGCATTAAAACGCCCCGGCGAAAGCCGTATTTATCCAGCCGTGTGCGTTGATAACTGCCTCGCCCGGTGGCTTTGATCGTTAATGTCGGCACCTGCCAATCGTGCAGGGCATCGAGTGGGCCGACACAGGCCGCGTCCAGGGCATGGGTTTTGGGGATGCCAAGATGCTGGCGGTTGTACTTGGTACGACCACCCGTACCCACGGCGACCGGCAAGCCGGTGGCTTTAAGGGCATTAAACAGTGCCCATCGTGTCGCATTGACCGCGCTAGCGTCACTTAGCAGGCGTTGCTGTTGGCGCTGCACCCGCTCAAGCCGCGCTTCGGCGGTGTGACCGTTGGCTTTCAAGCGACGGCGCAGCCCTTTGCTCGTGGCGAAAAAACGGGCAAGTGGCTGGCTATCCTTCTCGGTATTGCAGTCGTGGCAACTTAAGGTCAAATTGCTAATCCGGTTTGATCCCCCTTGGCTGCGCGCCACGATATGCTCGACTTCCAGCGGGGTGTCGGTGGCGCCGCAGTAGGCACACTCGCGACCCCACTTTTCCAGCAGGTATTCGCGAACTTCGTACCCCAGCAAGGTGCCTTGCTGGTATTCGACGCCGCTGATCTCGGGGTTTGCCAGCTTTTGCGTATCAAAGCGTACTAATTCCTGATCCAGGGCGGTGATCGGTGCTAGCTTGCACAATCGATCTACCCAGGCCATCACCGTATCGACACGATGCTGAAGGCTGGGCGCCAGCCAACCCTTGGGCTTGGTGCGATTATCGAAGCGTGGGGCACGGTAGCGCAAATTGGCTGAACGGCGGCGACGCCGAAAAGCGGCTCGTTGTTGCAACGCTTTTTTAATCTGGAAGCCACGATGCACCAACTCAAACAAGCAAAGGACGTTCTGCCCATTATCGGCCTCACGCACCACGGCCAAGCCGGTCGTCTTGCTGCCGGGATCGAGTTTCAAGCGCAGCGGTTGTGTGTCACCACCCACCCGATCTTTGAGCCGAATGGTGAACGGATAGCGTTTATGCACCACGGCGCGACCGCGCGCCAGCAACAGCCTTGCGCGTTTCTCGCTGCACGGCATCAACGGGCGCTTTTGTTTGTCCAATACGAAAACCGCCATGCGATTTTCTCCTGTGTTAATGCCCTTACGGGCCTTGTGTCGCGGGGCTTGAGCCCCGTCTCCCCTCGGGAATGTCGATAACCGGCTCCTGCCTCGCGGCAGCGATCAGAACCTTCGGCGCTTTACCTTTCGCCCGGGCGGCGTACCGCAGCATGATCCTGACCTTTCAGAGCAGCGGACTGAGGAAGCATCCACTGGTGAGTCTTAACGACCTGTTATCAACGTAGCGGGTTGGTTACCGCTCTCCCTGGTCAACCTGGCTTGCTTTCACAAGCCTCCGGCTTCAGCCGGAGGTGATTGACTACGTTGTCTGCGTTGACCGCCAGCTTAGCGAAAGCGGCGCTGGGCGAGCAAGTGACGCACCAGCGGGGCCAAGATCAACTCCATCGCCAACGACATCCGCGACCCTGGCACCACCAGCGTATGCGGGCGGGTCATGAATGCGCCTTGAATCATCGCCAATAACCACGGGAAGTCGACGGTTGACGGGTCACGAAAGCGAATCACCACGAACGACTCGGAATCCGTGGGGATATCCTGCACCTCAAAGGGGTTGGAGGTGTCCACCGTTGGCACACGCTGAAAGTTAATGTGCGTGCGCGAAAACTGCGGTTGGATATAGCGCACGTAGTCATCCATGCGCCCTAGGATAGTGTCGATCACCGCTTCCTGCGAGTAGCCGCGCATCTTGGTATCGCGATCAATTTTTTGGATCCACTCCAAGTTCATGGTGGGCGCCACGCCGATCAACAAATCCACATGGCGGGCAATATCAAACTCGGGCGTCACCAACCCCCCGTGCAGGCCTTCATAGAAGAGCAAATCCGTACCACAAGGGAGCGACTGCCACTCGGTAAACGTGCCCACCTGGTAGCCGGCTTCGATTTTTTGCTTATCTTCGGCATGGATGTAGTGGCGAAAATGCCCAGTGCCGTGCTCGCCGTACTCGGTAAAAAGCCCTTCGAGCCGATCAAGCAGATTGGCCTCTACCGCGAAGTGTGAGAGCTCATCTTTTCGCTCAGGCTCCTCGCGGAACATGCGATGCAACTCACTGCGGGTATAGCGATGAAACGCATCTCCATCCACCATCGCCGCGTGCACGTCTTCACGCTGAAACATGCGCTCAAAACTGCGCCTGACCGTCGTCGTTCCGGCACCGGACGAACCGGTCACGGCAATGATGGGGTATTCGCGGGACATTAGTGCTCACTCACCTTGGATTGGGCGTTTGAAAGCGCCTGCTTCACCGCCTCAGGTACAGCAACAGGGCGCCCGCCGGCTGGGTCGATCAGCAGCAAATTGAGCCGCGCGGTGGCCACTACCTGCTCGCTATTGTCTTTATTAAGATCACGCTTGAGCACGCGGTGGTACACCGTCAACGCTTTGCCCTCCGGAATTGGTACGGCGGTTTCGACGACCAGCATTTCCGGGCAGTGCGCTTCGCTTTGGTACTGCACGGCGAGATCCGCCACCACGCTAGGGTAGCCGGCAAGATCCCACTCGGGCAGGTCCAGCGCTAGCAAGGCCTGCAAGCGCGCTTCGTGCAAAAGCGACACCAATGCATCGTGCCCGAGGTGACGGCCATAGTTCATATCGGTTACCCGCACCGCGAGAGGGTGACGGTGAATCAGCGCCTCATCTGGAAAGTCGAGCTTTACGCGCTCCATAGCGGTTTCCTTTGGTTGGTTGTGCGGTACCTGACCTTAATCGCGTGCCTGCTCCCGTACAATCGCGCGGTAGCCAATATCGCGACGATATTCAACTCCTTCCCAGTGAATCGCGCTAACCCCTTGATACGCTTGCTCTTGCGCTTTTGATACGCTCTCTCCCAGTGCTGTCACGCACAGCACACGCCCGCCGGCGGTGGTCACTTCGCCCGCGTTCGAAAGCGCCGTACCCGCATGGAAGACTTTGCAGCCACGCTTTTCGGCGACGTCGATACCGTCAATTACATCCGCTTTGCGGTAGCTTCCCGGGTAACCGCCGGCCGCCATCACCACGCCAACGGCGGAGCGGCGATCCCACTCGCAGGCCTTACCGGCCAGTTTGCCTTGGGCACCCGCGAGGCACAGCTCGGTTAAGTCCGAGGTTAAGCGCAGCATGATCGGCTGGGTTTCCGGGTCACCAAAGCGGCAGTTGTATTCGATCACTTTGGGGTTGCCCGCGGGGTCGATCATCAGCCCCGCATAAAGAAAGCCGGTGTAAGCGTTGCCCTCGTCGGCCATGCCGCGCACGGTGGGCAAAATCACCTGCTCCATGATGCGCGCGTCGACCTCGGGCGTCACCACCGGCGCGGGCGAATAAGCGCCCATCCCACCGGTGTTGGGGCCGCTGTCGCCGTCATAGGCGCGCTTATGATCTTGGCTCGTGGCCATGGGCACCACGTTTTCGCCGTCGACCATGACGATAAAGCTCGCCTCTTCGCCGTCCAGGAACTCCTCGATCACCACCCGCGCGCCAGCGTCGCCAAAGGCGTTGGCTTCGAGCATGTCGCGAATAGCGGCTTCGGCTTCGACCTCGGTCATCGCCACAATGACGCCCTTGCCCGCCGCAAGGCCATCGGCCTTGATCACAATCGGCGCGCCCTTTTCGCTTAGGTAAGCAAGTGCAGGCTCAACGGCGGTAAAGGTTTGGTAATCAGCGGTCGGGATCTGATGGCGGGCCAGAAAGTCTTTGGTGAAGGATTTTGAACCTTCCAGCTGCGCGGCCGCTTGGGTCGGGCCGAAGATAGTGAGCCCTACCGCCTGAAAACGGTCGACTACGCCTTCCACCAGCGGTGCTTCCGGCCCCACCACCGTTAAGCCCACCTGCGTTTGGGTGGCCAGCGTCACCAGGCCGTCAAGGTCAGTGGCGGCAACGTCCACGTTGGTGAGCTTCGGCTCAATCGCGGTGCCGGCGTTACCTGGCGCGACCAGCACCTCTTCCACTTGCTCAGACTGGGCCAGTTTCCACGCCAACGCGTGTTCGCGGCCACCGCCGCCGATCATCAAAACCTTCATGCTTATCCTTTCACTGGGTAGGTTTTTTTCTGGTTGGTGCCATCGCGGCGGTATCAATAAACACCGCGATGCTAGGTGCTAGCTACCGGACTTATCGTTGGTTTTTTCTGATGTATCAGGCTCATCGCTTTTTTCGCTTTTCTCTCCTTCGTGGAAGGGAGGGCCGGCTTGGTTAAAGGTTTTTTGCCAGAAACGCATATTCTCCTCGGCCATTTCCCGCATCAGCTCCATGGGCGAGTGGCGCATCGCTTGCTGCCACTGATTCTGCATGCGTTTTTGCTGCTGCATCATCAGCTGCGTGCCCTGCTCTAGGTATCGCGCCAGCGGCAGCGGCGAGGACATGTCATACACGCGAATCAGTTTGGCAAGCAAATCGTTGGAAAATACTTCAGCCTCACTATCGGCTTGCTCTTGTTCGATAATAATCGAGAGCAAAATCGTGCGAGTGATGTCTTCGCCGCTTTTGGCCTCCTCCACTCGGAAAGGCGCTTCGTCTAAAATCAGCTGACGCAAATCTTCCAATGTGACGTAGCGACTTTGCTGCGTATCGTACAACCGGCGATTGGCATACTTACGAATCACGCGCACGGCGACTCTCCTTAAAACACGAAAAAAGCTGTTATTCTCTTAATTGCTATTGTGCCTGCCCTGCGCTGCTATGCAAGCACAGCGCGCGGTCCATTAGCCACCACGCCCCAGTAGAGCACAACAACCGCATGAATTTGATTTTATTAGACCCGCAAGACACGAGCACGCAAAACCGCGTGATTATTCGCGACTTGCGCCGTTTACGCCACTTGAAAGAGGTTCACCGCGCGAAGCCCGGCGCTCGCCTGACGGTGGGGCTTGAAGGGGGGCTGATGGGCACGGCAACGCTGACCGCTTTGGATGGCGAGCACGCAAGCTTTACTCTAGAGGCGCTAGACACCCCACCGCCTCCGGCGCTGCCAGTGCATTTGGTGCTAGCGCTTCCGCGCCCGCGCATGCTCGCCCGCACCCTCGAGCACGTCACGGCCTTAGGCGTTAAAGACATTACGCTGCTGCACACCAAGCGCGTGGAAAAAAGCTACTGGCAGTCGCCGGAGCTTACGCCAGAAAAAATACATCAGCATCTGATCCTCGGCCTTGAACAAGCCAAAGATACCATGCTGCCCACGGTGACGCTGCGTAAAGGGTTTCGCCCTTTTGTTGAGGACATACTGCCAACGCTTCTCACCGAGCGGCGTGGGCTACTCGCCCACCCCGGGATGGCGAACGCCTGCCCGCGCGGCGTTACGTCGCCGGCGCTGTTATTGATCGGCCCGGAAGGCGGTTTCATTGATTGGGAAGTCGAAAAACTGCTTGAGGCGGGCTGCGAGGGCATGCACCTTGGCCCTCGCATTTTGCGGGTCGAAACCGCCGTGACGGCGCTGTTAGCGCGCCTTTTTTGAGCGTTCACGACATACACCGAGCATTAATCATCGGATTTATGAGGCACCACCGGTGCATCGTCATCGCACGCAGGTGTTTTGCGCAAGAACGTTTTGCGCACATCCAGCAACCCTAAATGGCGGATGGTACGGCGCCCAAGAAGCAACGGGTAATTCATATCCCCACGGTCGCGCAGGCTAAACTGTTCTTCGTAGATGGTATCGCCGATGCACACCTCGATAAGAACCACCGGGCGCTCGTCTAGGCCACCGGCGCCTCGCAACCTCAGATCGCGGTACAGGGGGCGTTCGATCACGTCGCTAAACACGTCGCCGCTCGCTAGATTCTCAAGCTTTAGGCGAAAGCGCACCCACTCCTCGCCTTCTCGCTTGAAGGTTTCGATATCGCGGGCATCAAGCGATGAGGTTAACGCCCCGCTATCCAACTTCGCTTTTACTTGGATATCCCAAGGCTTGACGACCGCATTTTCAACCCAACCAAAAACGCGGTCCGCGTTTGAATCTTGCGGCATCTTTTCTGCTTGAGCCGCACTGATCGCGAAACCTATAACTGCGAAACCTATGATCGCAGAACCTTTGATCGCAGAACGTATGGCGACCCAAAATGCAGCCAGCGCAAAACGGCGCATCATATGTCTCCTGAAAACGTGTCTTATTGGCGATTTTTCAACCGTTCTAAAAGCGCCTGGGTAGCAAAGCCGTCCGGTGTCAGGCCTTGATTACGCTGAAACTCACGCAGGCCGCGACGGGTATTCGGCCCCATAATGCCGTCAGCCCCGCCGACGTGGTAACCAGCGGCATTGAGTTGGCGCTGCAATTCGCGTACATCGTCACGCGTTAGCGGCGCTTGTTCACGGGGCCAGCCGTGCTGAATACCCTCGCGACCGGCAATCGCATCGCTTAACGTGCCCACCGCCAGGGCGTAGCTGGTGGCGTTGTTGTAGCGCAAAATAGCGCGAAAATTCGGCCCGACCATAAACGCGGGGCCATCCGCTCCGGCTGGCACGATCACGGCGGCGTCGCCAAGATCGGGAAGTTCCCCGCTGACCGCGCGCACGCCCTGAGCCGACCAGGCATCGCGGCTGCGACGCTCAGTTTGCGCGTAATCGAAATCATCCGGCAGCGTGACCTCAGTGCCCCACGTTTGGCCCGGCTGCCAACCTGCCTTAGCGAGATAGTTGGCGGTAGAGGCCATCACATCGGCAATACTGCCCCAGATATCACGCCGGCCATCGCCGTCACCGTCGACGGCGTACGCTTCATAGCTTGAGGGAATAAACTGTGTGTGTCCCATGGCCCCGGCCCAGGAGCCGATCATTTTATCGGCGGCAATATCGCCACTGTCGATAATACGCAGCGCGGCCAGAAGCTCTCCGCGAGCGAAGTCACGTCGACGCCCGTCGTACGCCAGGGTGGCAAACGCATCGAGGGCCGAGAAGCTGCCAAAGTTGCTACCGTAATTACTCTCGATACCCCAAATAGCGACGACGGTCTCAGCAGGAACACCGTAGCGCTGCTCCATTTGTTCCGCTGTGCCGCGGTAATCGCCCAGTTTTTCACGTCCGTTATTAATCCGCGTGCGGGAGACGGCGGTATCTAAATATTCCCAGATGGGGCGCACGAACTCGGGTTGGTAACGATCAAGCTCAATCACACGTTTGCGCAAGCGGACGTTATCTAATGCCTGCGTTAGCGTGCGCTCACTTATGCCCTGCGAGGCGGCATACTGACGAAAATCTTCCCGCCAGGCGCGAAAATCAGCGTAGTGAACCTCTACGGCTGCTTGGGTGTCCACTTCGGCCAGGAGGTTTTGTTCGGCAGCGGCGGGTAATCCAACCAATGTCAGGCTCAAAAGAGAGCTTACGAGCACGCTGCGCGGGGTAAATAGAGGCATCAAGTGTCTTCCTTGGGGGTCCATAGTATGGCCACGATGATCACTCACAATGACCTCAAACGCTAGCCCCAAGCGCTGCTACCAAGCCGTGTGATCATGCCGATATGCGCAAGCACCACGGCCACGGTCAGCACCGAGCGTAGTAGTAAGTACCAAGCCGGCCAACCCAGGCGCCCTTCACGGCTTAGGTCATACGCCCACACCAACACAAAGCCAATCATTATCACCCACACACCGGTGACGGGGCTGAACATTAACGCCGGCCACGCCATAAGGCTTGGCACCATCGCCATGAGCAAACGACGGATATCCCCCGGGTGGCGCTGATGATCGGCACGTTGAATAACGGCCCCCCAATGAACACCACCTAAAAACGACAAAATCACGGCGCCGTAATAAAGAAACCCGTACACCGCGCTAACTTGCCACACCCTTGGCCCCCAAAAGGCAATCCCGAGAGACAACCCAAAAGGCAACAATCCCGCCAAGCCAAGTAACCAAGCCGTTTTGCCACGACTGTTCAACGTGTTTTTTTCTTGCGGTGGCGACATTGGCTCTCCTTTTACGCTTAGGTGTGCGAAGCGCCTGCGTGATTAATTAGCCAGCGCTGCCAGGCGCCGGGCTCCACCACGGGGGGTGAAAAGGATTCTGGCAGCACACGCCAGGGCTGTTGGCGCGCGAGGTCACAGGGTAACGCGCGAAGTTCCGGCAGCCAATTGGCGACATAAAAACCTTTCGGGTCATAGTGGCCCGCTTGCTTTAGCACGTTAAAATAACGCTCCTGACGCGGGTCGCGGCCTATACCTGCGATATAGCCCCAATTGCCCCAGTTGCTGGCCACATCGTAATCGATCAAACAGTGTTCAAACCACGCGGCACCCAAGCGCCAGTCAACGCCTAAATCCTTTACCAGAAAGCTTGCCGCGTTCTGACGTGCGCGATTGGATATCCATCCCGTTAGACGCAGCTCACGCATGGCGGCATCAACAAACGGTAAGCCCGTGTTCCCTTCGCGCCAGGCCGTGAAGTGCGCGCAGGGTTTGGGTAGCTCGCGTGCACCGAACATAGCCGTGCCTTCAAGCTGGGCTACGCGATGGAAATACTCGCGCCAGAGCAATTCAAACGTAATCCAATAGCTTGACTCACCGCTGCCATGCTTGGCTTCCCAGGCTTTTACTTCCTGATGCACTTGGCTGGGCGAGATGCAACCGTGTGCCAACCAAGGCGAGAGACGCGTAGAAAAGTTCGACCCAAGTAAACCATTTCGGGTTTGCTTGTAAGTCGCTGGGCCATGTTGCTCCCAAACATATTCTGCCAAGCGCTCTAACCCGGCCGCCTCTCCCCCCATATACGCCAGCCCTTGACGCTCATCGGGCTCCCATGCGGCGGTAATATCACACACATTTTGTAGTGGAGGAAAGCCTCGCGAGGCCTCGGGCCACGGCGGTAGCGTCACCGGGGCAGGCAGCGGCTCGTTGAGGGTACAATGCGCCTCTACGCGGCGACGAAAAGCGGAAAAACTGTCAGGAAGCGCCTCAAGAGGAAACGGCAAGCCCTCTCGATTGATCAGTATTCCGCTTTCTATCACGTCGAGTCTTACACTTTCAGGAAGCTCGGTCTTGAGCGCTTTTATATCGGCAATTTCATCGGCACCGGATTGAGCCGCCACACGGACACACTGAGCGTTAAGCTGCTGCGCTAATGCGGCCACTTCTTCTGCTGGCGAGCCAATGCGTACAAGAAGATCGCTACCACGACGCAGCAACTCGCCGCGCAGCTCGATTAAGCTTTGCCATAAAAAACGCAGGCGTGCCGGACCAATCCGAGCAGACGTTTCACCAGGAAAAGAGGCTTCCAGCCAACGTTGATCCAATACATAGACACATAAAAGTTGCTCGGGGGGCTTTTCAAAGCGCAAGAGCGGGTTATCGGCCACACGCAACTCATTGTGCAGCCAAACAATATCCACGGTAGGCGTTATCATGCGTTAGCCTCTTTAGCCCGGCGAAACGGCTTGGCTGAGCGGCGGCAGCGCTCGCTACAATAACGCACGTCGTTCCAGCAGCGCGTCCACTTTTTACGCCAGGAAAACGGGCGATTGCAGTGTGCGCACGATTTTTGCGGTAGGTCAGCTTTGCGTCGCATGGCATCTTCGCGTTGAGGTGAGGGCAAAATCTATTCGTACAAATATTGTACGATAACACCTCAATCAATGACAATGCTGTATAGGAATAACGGTCAGACCGCAATCATGTTCGTATGACTGCGTTTTCTTGTGGTTGCTGTTACGCGTCACTGGGCATAAATGCGTTAAAAAACCGCCCAGCTTGCACTGCGCGGTTTTTATGCTCATATCAGCCGGTTTAAGAAAGCGCGTTTAGTAGCCGCCTACGCCTTTAGGCACCAAGCCCAAATTGTTCTCCACTTGTTTTACCCCTGGGGTGTTTTCGGCAGCAACCTGGACCGCTCTTTTTTGCTCGTTAGAGTCAACCAACCCCCAAAGCTCAGCAACCCCATCGCTTACGATGATGCTAATTCCCGCGACTCGCACACCGGTATTTTCATCAACTTCTTTATGGATGGCTTCGCGAATAGCGCGATCATCGCTAGGGGCTTCAGCGTGGGTAACCTCAGCGCTTGCCAGGCCTTGAAGCAAATTGGCACGGCTAACGATACCAACCAATTTATTGTCACTCACCACGGGAACGCGTTTAATGTGATGCTTTTCTAGCAAACGCGCAATTTTATGCAGCGGCGTGCTTTCATCGATGGTGAAGGGGTTGGGGGTCATCACCTCGCTTGCTTTACGCCCATGCGATTTGACGTACTCACCGGGGTCTTTCTGCCCCGAAAACAGTGAAAGCCACCACGAGCGCTCTTCGCCACCCTCGTTTTTGACGCGACGCATCAGGTCGCCTTCTGACACAATGCCGATCACTTTCTGCTCGTCATCCACAACGGGCACGGCGCTAATGCGGTGGTTTAGCAACAGTTTGGCAATCGCAGTCACATCGTCATCCGGCCCGACGCTGATCACATCATGGGTCATAATATCGGCAGCTTGCATTCAGCATTCCTCCACTCGGTTTTGATAAGCTCGGTTTTGATAATTTGAAAAGAAGTATCGTTAACTAAAGAGTAGTTGTCTCAAAGGTGAGTTTCCATATCCTCACCCTCCAATACAACCGACGTTGATCTGGCGCATACTAAGCTAACGTTCGACATTGGGCGCGTGAGGCTTGCCATCTGCCGCGTGTAAAGCGACCATTACCCGTCATTTATCCCATTACCTATTATTTACCCCATTGCCCTGGAGCCTGGGAATGTCGATTGCCCGTTTTTCCCCTTTTGAGCTGGTGCTGCTCCAAAGCCGCAGCCAAGTGGATACGGCAACGCTGCTGCTGCTGGCGTGGGTGCTTGTTAACCGCCAGCCAATTACTGACGGCCAACGACGCCGTCGCCTTGCCCAGGTGACCGCGCAATTTCGCCACGGTCATGAATTGAATCCGGTGATGGATATTGCCCAACAGCAAGATTTGCAGGCAATTCAGCTCGCCTCTGAGGTGTTGCGCAAAGAGTGTACGCAAGAGCGCAGCTTAAGCATTATGCATCAAGCGATTACCTTGGCGACCGACGACGGTACACTTTCGCTGGCGAATCATTATATCTTGCGCTTTCTGGCGGACCTTTTAGGAGTGACGCCTGAGACGCTGAGCACCCTGTTTAAAGAACTCACCGGTGAAACGCTGAAGGCACCGGAAGACATTAGCACCGAGGCTTACTGGCAACGTCACGACCCACAGTACTACGAGCGTAAAGCCCAAGAAGCCGCCGAAAAAGAGCAAGCCCAAGCACGTGCCGCAGAAGCCGAGCGGCAACAACAAGCGCAACGCGAAGAGCGCGAGCAGGAAAAACAGCGTCGCCGCCAGGAGCGTGAAGAACAAACACGCGCTAAGCGTGAGCGCGCTCAACAGGAGAAAGCCCGCCAGCGCCAGCAAAAGCAACAAGACTCGCAGCAGCGTCAGCGCGATAATCATCGCCATCAGCAACAACACGAACAACGCCATCAACACGATAAGCCGCACACTCATACGCCGCCGGATCGAACATCACGGGCGCTTGCGGTTTTGGGATTGACGCAGGGCGCTAACCGAAACGATATTCGCCGCGCTTATCGGCGCATGGCACAACTGCATCACCCTGATCGCTTTTTCTCAGAAAGCGAGCAACAAGTCGCATTGGCGTCGGCGCGTTTTCAACGCATCAAAAATGCGTATGATTACTTAATGCAAACCTATGGTTAACAGGCAGCCACGGACACTAACTCTCTATGCGTGACCTGTATCAGCGCTTAGCGCTATCGCCCCATGCCACGCCGCAGGAGCTACAAAGCGCCATTGCAACTTGCCAGCACAGTGCATTAAAGCAAGATGCCGAAGCGGTGTTAGCCATCCCCGAGCGCCGCGAGGCCTACGACCACGTGCACGCGACGGTGAGCGATATTGGCCGCTTGCGTTCACGCTTGGGGCTAACCCACGCCGCTCATTGGCAAGGCAGCGTGGCCAACGATTTCTCTTTACCGCCGGACCACGCGATTTCACGCCATGATGAGCTCGTCGATCGGGTCAGCCACGCCGTCACGCTGTATAACCGCTGGCGGCGCTTTCGGGGCACATGGCTATTCGTTGCCACCTTCGGGATTGGCGCTTGCGCGGGACTCGCCGCGGGGTTTGCCCTGTGCATGCGCCTGTGGGCGGCTTAAGGCAGTATCGTTTGCCTCTTTCTCATCTTTTTGCGCGTCGTTTGACGACTCGGAGCGCGCCTCCATATTGACACTCAAACGCGGCACACCAAGATCAATGTGTTGTGCTTCCATACGCTGTTTCAACAACAAGTTAAACGCTCGCGCGACGTCCCACTGCATTTCCGGCGCGGTGCGAAAGCGCATACGCAAAATCGGGCAGCCGTCTTCAAATGCGTCAATGCCCTGCATCTCCAGCGGCGACCAGATATGGTGACGCATCATCGGGTCCTGTCGCAGCGTTTGGGCGGTTTCTTGCATCAGCGTCGTCGCCGCATCAATTTCCATATCGAAGGGAATCCGCACTTTCATTAACGCAATACCAAATTGCCGTGACATGTTGTGAATCGACTCAATGCGACTAAACGTAATGATATGAACGACACCGTCTAGGTCGCGCAGTCGCACCGTACGCAGCGTTAACCCTTCGACCGTCCCCATGTGGTTGTTGATTTCGACGAAATCATCCACTGCCAAAGAGTCTTCGATCAGTATAAAAATACCGGTAATCAAATCCTGCACTAACGTTTGCGCCCCAAAACCGAGCGCCAAACCAATCACACCGGCACCGGCCAGCAGCGGCGTGACATTAACGCCTAGGTTTGCCAGCCCCACAATCCCGGCGATGATCAAGATCGTGACAAACATCACGTTGCGTATCATCGGCGTGATGGTTTGCGCCCTAGCCTTGTTAACGCGGCGCCCATTTGAGCGCGCCGACGAAATCAGCGCCCGCTGAATCGCGGTATCGGCAAATATCCATACGAGCCATGCCAGCAGTATCGTTGCCCCTAAGCTCAAAAGCGCCTTGCCGATAGCGGCACCTGTCACCCCCTGCTGGCCCAAGCCAAAAAGCGAGCTGCCCCACACCTGCATGAAGAGCTCAGCAAAAACACCCCACGAGCAGAGGTGCGCGAGCACAAAACCAAAGCGTTCAAGGCGCTTGCGGTACTCGCTGTAACGATGCCGGCGGTGACGACGACGTTTACTCATCCGCTCGGCATGACGACGCAAAAGGCCCGTTATCACCAGCGTGAGTACCAAGAGGCTGGCGGAAACAATGGAGCGCGCCAATGCCGTCCCCACATCACCCGCGGTGATAAAAATCGCCAGCAACGACCCCACCACCAGCAATAGCGCAGGGATATGCCACATGCCGCCCAGCACCCGGCTTAGCTCTACGGTGGTACTGGCATCGCGGCGTTGACGATACGGACGGTTGCAAATCAAATGGCGAATCGGTCGCTTAAACTTAACGATAAAGCGCACCGAAATCAGCGCGGCCACCATGTTGGCTAATACCGATACCAGCCCGGAAAGCTCATCGCCCAGCATGGTGACGAGACGGTTGGAGCTAACAGCATCGCCAAGCGCAATCAACGCACCAATCACAAAGAGCGCCCGCAGTGCGCGCTGCTGTAGCAAGCGCACTGCGGTAAAGCGGTGACCGCGGCTGAAGAAAGCGATGACCGTTTCAAAGACAACGGAGAGCGCGCGCCCGCACACACAAACATAAGCGATAACCTGTACGACAGCACGCCCTGGGCTATAGGGCAGCAATTGCCCGACCCCCAAAACCAGGGCAAACGACAGCACCCACGGCAGCATACGGCGTAAAAAGTGTACCGCGAGCAGCCAGCCACGTGGATCTCGGGGCAAATCGTGCGGCCAGCCTTGGCGGGTAGCAAAGATCCGTCCCAAGGCGATCATCACGACCAATAAGACTACCCAAATCACGGCGAGCACAGCGCCCTCTGCCGCGGTGCGAATGAGCTCTGCGCGGCTAAAATCACGCACGAGGGCTTTAAACCCCTCTCCCCCACGGCTGAGCTGTTTAGACCACTGCTCGGCAGGCGAATCGCCGCTTTGCACCTGCTGGCCAATATCGGTCAGTGTGTCGGCCAATGCTCCCAGCAAGCCTTGAGGCCCAATCACCTCGTCTTGCGTTGCCGCGCTCGCTGTTTGCAGTTCTTTCAACGATTGTAAAAGCTGCTCGCGCTGCTGCTCGTTTTCCAGCATCGTGACCACATCATCCAACGATTGCTGAAACGATTCGCTGCTGACCTCCTCGCTTTGTTCTTCACTGCTAGTGAGTCCAGGTAGCGAAACTAATTGCGCGTTGGCTTGCGGCACGAGCAAAAAGCAAAATAGCAGTATTCCAAGCATGCCCCGTCTCATGGTGGCAGCCACATTCACTGCCGTTTTGCGCTGTCGCACGTAACTCTCCTCACTCTTAACGTTCCTCATCGATGGCACTCACCGCCCTACGCCCGTCTATGATAGGCTGGGGCACTTATTTGTTCACCTCACAGGATGTCGAGATGACGCTGAAAACCCCTCCCGCCGAGGTCAATGCTGACGGCCAAACCCGCCGAGTTGGCGTAGAAATTGAATTTGCCGGTTTACCGCCCCGCGATACAGCGCAACTTGTCAGTGACATATTCGGCGGCGAGCTTAACGTTGTCAGCCCCCACCGGCTAGAAGTCAACGATACGCGCTGGGGCAATTTCAGTATTGAACTCGACACCCAGTACGCTCACCCGGATAGCAAGATATTGGATGATAGCGCGTATCTTGATACGGAATGGGCACGCCAACAGCACCAGATGCGAGTGGAGTTTCACCAAAAGACACGTGAACTGATCGGCGATATGGTGACCGGCCTGGTACCCACCGAGATTGTTTGCCCGCCCGTGCCGTGGGATGAGCTACCTAAGCTTGACGAGCTTTTCGAAGCCCTGCGCACGCACGGCGCCAAAGGCACGGATGCCAGCTTACTTTACGGGTTTGGCCTGCACTTAAACCCGGAAGCCGCGTCGCTTGATGCTGATTACCTGCTTTCGATGCTACGCGCTTATGTTCTGCTCGCTCCTTGGCTACGCGAGGAAATCAACGTCGACATCACGCGCGAAGTGTTGCCTCACGCCAACCCTTTCCCCAAAGAGTACGCGCTCAAGATTCTCGCCGCGTCTTATCGGCCTGATCTTACGACCTTGATTGACGACTACTTACACGACAACCCGACACGTAACCGCGAATTGGATATGTTGCCGCTATTTGCTCACAGCTGTCCGGATCACCCACATAAATTGCTGCACAGCAAACTCACCAAACCTCGCCCCACGTTCCATTACCGCCTGCCTAACGCGCAGCTATCCGAACCCAATTGGGGAGCCGTGACAGAGTGGAACCGCTGGGTCAACGTGGAAGAACTCGCCGCGGACCGCGATAAACTCGACAAATGCTGCGCGGCGTATATCAGCGATCAAAACCGGCCTTTCTATGTTCGCTGGCCAGAGCATATCCGCCGTTGGTGGCAACGTCGACGCGTATAACCGCGCTACGCTTAAAACGCGCTAATAGCGTCGAACTGATCGAATTTGCAGATTAAACAGAGAGTGCCGCTGAATGCCACGTCCATTGATTGGAATTACTACGTCTGACCGCAAAAGCCGTTTGGCTTATTGGTTTGATTGGTTTGCCGTTTGGCGACACGGTGGTCGCCCGGTTCGGCTTTCCCCATCTCGCCCACGCCCGGAACATCTCGACGGTTTGATCATCGGCGGCGGGGATGACATTCAAGCACATCTTTACGATGCGGAAGTGCAGCTTGATGTGCGCGTCGACCCTGACCGAGATGAGCTAGAACTGGCCCTGTTAGCGCGCTTTATCCCGCAACAAACGCCGGTATTGGGTATTTGCCGTGGCGCGCAGCTACTTAACATACACCTGGGTGGCACGCTGGATACCGACATCTATACCACCCATGAAGGGTTAAAACAGCGGCGCACGGTATTGCCACGCAAGACCGTCGATATCGTTGGAGATAGCAAGCTTCACCGGTTGTTAGGAGTGACATGGTGCCGCGTCAACAGCCTCCACCATCAAGCGGTTAACCACACCGGGGAAGGCGTCGATATCGTGGCACGCGACCGTGATGGCTTGGTGCAAGGGATTGAGTCACGAAACCACGACTTTCTCATCGGGGTGCAATGGCATCCTGAGTGGCTCATTTTCAACCGCCCCCAGCAGCGCCTTATCAGCGCCTTAGTGAAAGCGGCGAAACGGCGGCTACTTTAACGCGGCAAGCGCGGCGTCGTAATCCGGCTCGTTTTTGATCTCGCTGACCAGCTCGCTATGCAGTACACGGTCATCAGCATCAAGCACGACCACCGCACGAGCGCAGAGCCCTTCCATCCGGTTATTCTTAAACGCCACGCCCCAAGCTTCGCGAAATTCCGGATGGCGGAACGTCGAAAGCGTCTCAACATCGTCTAAACCTTCCGCACCGCAAAAGCGCAGCGTCGCAAACGGCAAATCCGCCGAGATCACCAGCACTACGGTCTCAGGGAGTGTTGATGCCACCTCATTAAATCGCCGCGCTGACGTGGCGCACGTGGGCGTATCAACACTCGGCACAATGTTTAGCACCTTGCGCTTGCCAGCGTAATCATCAAGCGTGACGTCTTTTAGCTCAACGTTGGTCAACGTCAATGCCGGGGCCGTCTCGCCCACCGTCGGCAGCGTGCCGGCTACTTCCATCGGTTCACCCGCGCGAGTCACTTGTGGCATGGTTCAATCCTCTTTCGTCATGGGAAACATAATCATTTAAAATCTTAACAGCTAATCAGCCGCTGAAGCGAATATAGCAGCTCGACATCGATTAACACCCGAGAAGGACGTTCAATGCCCTGTGATTCAGCCGTCAAACACATTGCGATTATCAAAACCGGCGACGCCTTTCCTGATGTGGTAGCCCAGCACGGCGACTTCGAAGCCCTATTCGCCCAACAGATACGTCCGGCGCTTTCAGCCAATATGACGCTTAGGGTGGTTGACGCGCCACGCGACCAAACGCTGCCCGAGCTATCGACGCTTGCGGGCATCGTGATTACCGGCTCGCACAGCATGGTTAGCGACGCCGAACCCTGGAGCGAGAACCTCAAACCTTGGCTGCGCGAAGCGCTTTCCGCCAATGTGCCGATGCTCGGCGTTTGCTATGGCCATCAGCTAATGGCAGCGGCCTTTGGCGGGGTTAGCGACTACCACCCGGCGGGGCGCGAGTCGGGCACTTACCACGTCTACTTGACGCCAGCGGGCACGGAAGACGCGCTTTTTCGCCAACTGACCAGCGCGTTTCCTGCCCACTTAACTCACGCACAGTCGGTCATTACGCCGCCACCGGGCGCCACGGTGTTGGCAAATAACACCCATGATGCGTATCAAGCGCTGCGCTACGGGCCGCGACAGTGGAGCGTGCAGTTTCACCCGGAGTTCACCCCGCCGGTGATGCGAGCGTATTTAGCCCATCAGCGCGACGCATTAGCAAAACAGGGGCAAGACAGTCACGCGTTGCAGGAGGGGGTTAGCGAAACACCGGAAGCCACGCGGCTATTCACGCATTTTATTGCGCAACTGTGATAAAACGACATTGACCCCGCCGATGGCTCGACGGGGTCAATGGGGTCGGCACAGATAACGCACGGTGCCAGACGGAACGATAGGGCTCACGCTTTTAAAGCGCGAGCCCCTTTTAGCGCCTGAGCACTAGCCGATCACGCACGCTCACGGCGGCGTACCGGCGCATCGCCTTCTTGGCGGCGGCGCGGTGCGCGATCTGGAGCACTGTCTTCGCTGATTTCCAACGGACGACCGCCAACACGAGCGCGCGACATCTTAGCCAGAATCGAGCTTGGCAAGCCGTTAGGTAACTCAACGACAGAGAAAGCATTGCGAATATCGATACGACCGATACGCGCGCCTTCGATACCCCCTTCATTGGCCAGAGCGCCAACCAACTGGCCGGGCTTAACACCGTCTTTATGGCCCACGGAAACGCGGTAGCGGGTCATGCCTTCGCTCGGGGCGCTTCCACGCTCACGACGACCAGCGGGCTTACCGCCGCCCTCACGCGAAGGCTTCTCTTTACGCGGCGCCTGCAGGCGGCCAATCGGCGCTTCGTCAGCGCGCGCCATGGCGGCAAATGCACAGGTCAACTCGATGGGGTCGTAACCCTCCTCGATCAGACGCTCAATCAGCGCACGCTGCTCTTCGGCACCCTTGGTTAAGGAGGCGATGACGCGGTGATAGAAGACATCGTCGCGATGGGCGCGAATAGCGCTTTCATCCGGCAGCGGCATTTCGGTCATTTTCTGACCAGTTGCCTGCTCCATCCAGCCGACTTTGCGGCCTTCACGGAAACCGGCAAAGGTAATCGCGATGCCACTGCGCCCGGCACGACCGGTACGGCCAATGCGGTGGGTATAAGCTTCGGCATCCTGGGGCAGGTCGTAGTTAATAACGTGCGTAATACGCGACACGTCAAGGCCACGCGCGGCGACGTCAGTGGCAATCAGTACGTCGACCTTACCACGCTTTAAGCGCTGGATCGTGCGCTCACGCAGGCTCTGGTCGAGATCGCCGGATAGGCCTGCCGCATTTACGCCACGGGCCGTTAGCTGCTCTACCAGTGTGGTGCAGGCGGCACGAGTCCGCACAAAGACGATGGCCCCATCAACCGGCTCCACTTCGAGAATACGCGACAGGGCTTCAAGCTTGGCACCGCCATCGACGCGCACGATACGCTGCTCGATGTTCTCACCGGTAGTGGTACCCGACTCAATCGCCACCTTCACCGGATCGACTAAATAGCGGTTAACGATACGTTCGATTTCTGGCGGCAGCGTAGCGGAGAAAAACACGCGCTGAGCGTCTTTGGGAGTATCGGCAACAACACGCTTAACGTCGTCGATAAAGCCCATGCGCAGCATTTCGTCGGCTTCGTCTAGCACTAATGCTGAGAGGCCATCAAGCTTCAAGCTTCCGCGATCCAGGTGATCAATCACACGGCCTGGCGTACCCACCACGACTTGTGCGCCACGCTTTAACGCGCCGAGCTGTTCACGGTACTCTTGACCACCACACAAAGTGGCCACTTCTAGACCTTTAAGGTTTTGACCATATTTGCTGAACGAGGCAGCAACTTGCTGAGCAAGCTCGCGAGTCGGCGCCATGACCAGCACCTGAGGTTCGCGACGCGTTAGCTCTAAACGTGACAATAACGGTAATGCAAACGCTGCGGTTTTGCCGGTGCCAGTTTGTGCTTGGCCCAGCATATCGCGCCCTTCTAGCAGCGCAGGAATTGTTTGTGCCTGAATCGGCGAGGGAATTTCGTAACCCTGTGTTTCAACAGCAGACAGAACGGCAGGCAACAGAGCCAGATCGCCGAAGCTCGGCGAGGCGACAGAAGTCGTGGTCATTAATCACACCTTGGTAGGCCGTGGTTATCACGGCAAAAAACATCAAAAGCGTCTCTGACTCGATGACTCACATAGCGCTATAAAATCGCTATTTGCAAAAACCGTGTACAAGTAAAGTGTACAAAAACGTTATGCAAAAGAATGTGCAATCAGTCACCGCTTCCGTTTTATCGGAATGCGTCAAAGTGAGTCGGAGACGCCGGTCGCACCTAGCATTAAGGGCTAATTCGCAATTGCGAACTAGCCGCTGTGGCGACCTTCTGCGCCGGCTTGTAAAGCAAGCCGTTGGGCTTGGTAAGCGGCGCGCCATCTTCACACATCAATGAGCTTCCATAAGGGGAAGACTCTTGCGTTAGCTCAAGCGCTTCTGTCTCAAGCATTCATAATGATGGAGGGGTCAACACATGCGAGGAACGCTCATACTAACACCACACTTGTTTGCTGGCTAGTATTTTTCAGCGCGCCGGCGCAACGTCGCTAGCGTTAAAAATTCCTTGTCCCGCTAGCCTTTCGCGGTCGTGGGGGCGATGGAAATTTAAAAGCGGTCCGGCAGGCACGATACGCGTGGGATTAATCGTATCGTGGCTGTAATAGTAGTGGCGCTGAATGTGGTCCATATTGACCGTCTGTGCAATGCCCGGCCACTGATAAAGCTCGCGCAAGTAGTTCGCTAGGTTCGGAAAGTCTTCGATCCGCTTAAGATTGCACTTGAAGTGGCCATGGTAAACCGCATCAAAGCGCACCAGCGTGGTAAAGAGCCGAATATCTGCCTCGGTCAGCCACTCCCCGGCCAAATAGCGCTTCTCGCTTAGGCGTTTTTCCATCCGTTCAAGCGCCTCAAACAGCGCATGCACGTGTTTCTCATAGACGCTTTGCTCTGTCGCGAACCCCGATTTATAGACGCCGTTATTGATGTGCTCGTACACGTCGGCATTGACGGCATCAATCTCCTCGCGCAGCTCTTGCGGATAGAAATCCAACCGGTTACCGGTTAACTCATCAAACGCACTATTAAGAATACGTAGCAGATCGGCTGATTCGTTATTGACGATAGCGCGGCGCTTTTTATCCCACAGCACCGGCAGTGTCACACGACCGGTGTAGTGCGGGTCAGTTAAAGTATAAAGCTCGCGATGATAGGTAATACCATTGACGGGATCACCGCTTGAGCCTTCGCCTTCGTCGTAGGTCCAGCCTTGATCTAACATCAAGGGGCTAACGTGAGATACCCCCATTAGCGACTCAAGCCCTTTGAGTTTGCGCATGATAAGTATGCGATGCGCCCAAGGGCATGCCAGCGAGACATAAAGGTGATAGCGACCTGCTTCCGCCGGATGCGACGCAACGCCGTCAGGTCCATCTGTACCGACCCAATCGCGCAGTTGTGCCGATTCGCGCACAAACTCACCGCCATGTTTTTGGGTGTCGTACCACTGATCGTGCCACTCACCGTTGACTAACAACCCCATGAGACGCCTCCTTTTAACGTCATCGTTCGATGATTAACAGGATACGCCTCGACCCTCACGGCTCAAGCGGATGTTTTACCGTGCAACGTTCGATGCTTTCGAATCGTCCGACACGCAGGCGCTAACCGACTGTTTAAACGCGACTGCCATGGCATGGGCTGCGGGGCCGGCGCGGTCACGATCGCGAAAGATCAATTGAATGGGCACTTCACGCACACCGCCGGCGGTCAGCGGCAGTGGCTTCAGCTCACCACTGGCAAGTTCATCGGCAATGCGCGTTTCGGGTAGCCAGGCAAACCCTAGGCCGCGCTTAACCATGTCTAGCGACGTATTGAGGTGGCTCACTGTCCAGCGTTGCTCTGCCTTCAGCCAGCCGGCGTTAGCCGATTGACGCAGTGCTGAATCGCGCACCACCAGTTGACGATGTTGCGCCAGATCGCGCAGATCCAGTGCCCGGCCAAGTCGATGCAACGCATGCTGCGGATGAGCGACCGCGATAAAGCGCACGGTCACCAGCGGCTCGCCCAAAAAACCCTGGGCTTCAAGGCCGGAAACAACCAGATCGGCGCGCCCGTCGTAGAGCATTTCGATACCACCATTAAGCACACTTTCGTGCAGCTGAACGCGCACCTGCGGATAAGTGGCAGAAAACACCTCCAAGGCTTTCGCCTGTGCCGCTTCAGGAAATGTTTGATCAATGGCGACGACCACCTCGGCTTCCAACCCTGACGCAAGCCTAGAGGCAACATCCTCAAGCGAGGACGCACTTTCGATGAGCTGGCGGGCTCGGCGCAATAATAATTCGCCCGCTTCGGTGAGACGCACCTGTCGCCCAACGGGCTCCAACACTTGCACACCGAGCTGCTCTTCCAGCTTATGAACGGCGTGATTAAGCGTAGAGGGGCTTTTATGCACAGCTTCCGCCGCGCGGGCAAAGCCGCCATGATCCACCACGGCGGCTAACATTTGCCACTGGGCAAGGGTGACACGTGACATTTCGATTTCCTCGACGCATTAGAGCAAAACTATGCGCTTAATTTTCGAAAAAACCCCATTAGAATGCCAGGAAACCGTCAATAATGTCCCTCATTCCAGCAAATTAATCGCTGAGGGTGGCGCTACTTAAACAGGCGAAAGCATTAGCGGCCCGCTTGATGCGCTCGCCGGGCACAGCGGTGTAAGTCACCTCACGCTTGCCGCTAACGGAAAGTTCGAGCTGACGCAGTCCGCCACGACGCTGTGTACCTATGTCTTTCGCGGTGAACTCACTTGCGCGGGCGAAACGGCTCGCGCAGGTGAGCTAATTCGCTTCAGTGTCGGTGATACGCTCACGCTTGAAACAGACAATGGCGCTCAAGCACTGCTACTGACAGGCGAGCCACATCATGAACCAATCGCACACTACGGGCCTTTCGTCATGAACACACGACATGAGTTAGATCAAGCATTGCGCGATTATCGGGACGGCACCTTCACCCAAACACCCGCTATCTAATGATCTTTAATGGCCGCTTAAACGCATTTTTTGTGGCATTGAGTCAATAATTGGGTACGTTGTGTTAACAAACAGCGTTTGAAAATGATAATGTGTTGCAAAATCGCGCCACCAGGAGCGGCGCGAGCACTTTGTGTATGCGTGTACAGTCTATGCACCTCTTGCTTCATGGGTTAAGGTTCTGTCACTAGTACTTTTTTAGTTACATTTTTATTAATTACTTTTGGCGGTCTATTTACCCATGTTGCGAATCCTTCATTCGCTGCCCCGCACGCACAAGTTATTGTTATTACCCGTGGCGACAATGGTCACGGTGCTGGGCACACAAAAGTTAGTGACAACGTATCAAAGTCATAATGTAACCCAAACGCCCGTTGAGAGCGTTTTTGTCCCACTTCCTAGTCACTCGTCTCCCGGCGTTCCTTCCCTTCAGGAAGAGCGCACGGCCATGGCCAATGCAATTGGCAAAGCGTCTCGCGCATTAGATGCAACTCGCCACCATATTCCGCTCAGCAACCTCCAAGCGATGGAAGTGATCGACCTCGACATGGTCGATAGCGCCTCGGCAAGCACCGCAACTACCCCTGATGTTTCAACTACCCCTGATATTTCATCAAGCGCCCCCAAGTCCTCCACGCTTGATAGCCCCGTCATCGATGATGGAGCGCTGCATATCGCGTTGGTCGTTGGGACGCTAAGCAGTGGCATGCTCGACGCCGACACCAGCACAGACGCTAATATCGCCGATGCCACCTCATATGAAGATTATGGCATCACGCTTTTCGATGACATTTCCTACTTTGACCTAGAGCTTGCCGCAGAGGAACCTTACGTTCCCAAGTGGCAAACCCATATCGTAGAACCCGGCGAAACCTTCGCCGTACTAGCGCAAAACAAGTTCGGCTTAGGCTACAGCGAGGTATTGACGCTTCTCGATAAACTTCCCAACGCTCGCCTTCTAACCCACTGGCGCGCCGGGCATAGCTTTGACTATCAGTTGGATAAAGATAATCAGCTGTTATCGCTGCGTATGATGAAAAACACCCGCGATGGAGTGCTGATTGAACGGGCGGACGAGCAATACGCCGTTACCACTATTGAGCGCCAGGGTGAGCCTGTTCAGCGCCTTTACGCAGGCAGCATTAGCGGCAGTTTCGCCCGCTCAGCCCAAGCCACGGGTTTGAATAGCGCCGCGGTCACGGAACTCACTCGCCTACTAGAGAAAAAACTCGACTTTCGCCGCGATAGCCGCCGAGACGACAAATTCCAGGTATTGGTTGAGTCGGACATGATTGAAGGGGAAACCCTCGACTCACGCGTGCTCGCTGTGCGCTATGAGGGCGAGCGCATGAATTTGACCGTCGTGCGTAATGCCACCGACGACAAGTTTTACACCGCTGAAGGCCAAAGCTTAGATCCAGCTTTTTCGCGCTATCCCTTTGATGGCCGCTACCGTTTAAGCTCCAACTTCAACCCTCGCCGCAAGCACCCGGTTACCGGGCGTATTAGCCCGCATAACGGCACTGATTTCGCTATGCCGATTGGCACGCCCATCACGTCCCCCGCCAACGGTCGCGTAGAGCGTGTGGCGAATCACTACGCAGCAGGTCGCTACGTAGTGATTCGCCACGACAACGGCTATCGCACACGCTATTTGCACTTGTCAAAGCCCTTGGTGAGCCGCGGTCAGCGGGTGGAAATGGGGGAACGTATTGCCTTCTCCGGTAACTCTGGGCGCAGTACCGGGCCGCATTTACACTATGAAGTACACGTGAATAGCGCACCGGTTAACGCGATGAAAGTCGATCTCCCTGAAAACACAAGCCTAAGTGGCGATACGTTGATTGCGTTTCAACGCCAGGCAGAACCAATGCTAGCGGCGCTGGAGAACGAAGAAAGCGGCACTGTAAGCGTTGCCTCTTACACAGAGGATACGACCGAAAGCCAAGACTGAACGTCAGCACTTCACGCTGAGCAACGCAAAAACTAGCACCATTAGAAAAGCCGCTTAAAGGAATAAGCGGCTTTTCTGTTTTTAACGCTAGCGCTGATTCAGCGCACTCAGTATGCGGTCATCACGCCGGTAAATATCTTCTCGAAATGTAACGTCACCCTCATCATCGGGCCAAGTGGTCAGATAGTGCAGCGCTAACGGAATATGGCGTGGAAGATTGACGTTAATATCGCTACGCGATGTATTGATCAAAGCGTTCAGTTGATAGCGGCTGCCAGTATCCTGCAACAGCATCCGCGCCAGTTCGCGCGCTCCTTCTACGCGCACGCACCCTGAGCTCAACGCACGTCGATCGCGCCCAAAAAGTCCTTTAGCGGGTGTGTCGTGCAAATAAACCATGGCATTATTGGGGAAACGCATTACAACATCACCAAGCGGGTTAGAAGACCCGGAGGGCTGGCGCAGCATAATATTACCGGGCGATGCCCAATCAATCTCACTGGCATCCACCACCTCACCGCTATAATTGATCACGGTAATGCCTTGCTCGGCCAAGTAATCGGGGTTTTGCCGCACTTTGGGCAGGATATCCTCGCGCACAATCGTTGGTGGCAACGTCCAAGACGGATTCACCGTGAGACGGGTAATCTCCGAGTGAATCACCGGCGTTTCGCGGCGCGATGAACCCACCACAATGTGCGAAGACCAACGCTCCCCGTTCGGACGCACATACTCCATACGGTAACCGGCAATATCAACCCACACGTGCGGTTCGCGCGCAAGCCATGGGGCAACCCAGCGGCCCCTTTCGAGGTTAACGCGTAACTGTTCTACCCGTGTCTTAATCGACGTATTCAACGCTTGGCGCGTTTTACGCCCTACCACGCCATCGGTTTCTAAGAGATGACGACGCTGAAAGCGTTTTACCGCGGCTTCAAGCTCAGCGTCAAACTCGCGTAAATCCAGCTCTTCAATTCGCACCTGCGGGTAGGCCTCTGGGTTACCGACAAGAAGTCCCGGCTCCCCCCAATACGTAAGACGCCGGCGCAGCGCCACGACGTCATCATCGCGCTCGCCAGGGCGTAATGCTTTCTCACGCGGGGGAAAGGAAGGCACACTACCTTGGGCAGCCAAGTCACGGTATGCCGACAACGCCTGACGCAACGGGGAATAGTAAGGCCGCTGTGGCCGCGCCCGAGCAAAAGCTTGTTCAATGTCGCCCTGCATCACTGCCTGGGCAATACCGGCAACGGGCAGCGTTTTTAATCGTGAAGGGCCATCCCATCCGGGTACCACGTCATGGGGATTCAGCTTGCCGTTTTGCACATGGTCCAACGCTTTTAACAGCGCGCGCGTAGCACCCAAATCAAACACAGCCTGGGCCGCGGCGTCTTGGCTATGGCTTTGCTGAAAGTCGGCTTTTAACTCCCCAACACCGTAGTGAGATGGCGTAAGGCCATCATCGGCTAAGCCTTGTAGTGCGTCCACAAGGGCATCGACCCTCGCTGAATCCTGCCAAACGAGCTTTTGGCCTACGTGATGATAAAACTCAGCCAGCGGCAACCTTTTCTCGGCCTCCGCTGGATTTTGCGTATTGGGCAGCGCTATTAGCGCGCTTTGAGTACTTACGGGTAATGTTTGCTGCGCGCTGGCCGGTGCATTCACCATAAACGTAAGCACCCCACACGCTGCCAGCATGCCAATACATTTCGTTATCGTTGATTGCGATTGCCGCTGCGTCTCGTGCATTACCCTCTCCTTGCGTTACGATAGCGGCCTTAGCGGCTGTGCCGCCTTTTGACTGCTTGCCCCTTTATTTTAAATCAGGATGACAACTATGGTGCTTCGTGTGAAAGCGTCAGCATTACTTATCAGCTTGCCTATCAGTTTAGTGACGTTACCACTTCAAGCAGCGACTTTCTTTTTCAACGTTGCCTCCACTCCCCTTTTAGCGCCCTCTGCGCTGCATCATCAGCTCAAACAACTGGCCCCTCAAGCGACGCCTGAAGCCTTACACATGGCAGCAGAAGCCCTCTCTTGCGCCGATCCGAGTGCCGAGCGCCTTGCGGTCATTGATTACTCGCTGCCTTCTAGTGAACCGCGTATGTGGGTGTTTGACCTTCACCAAAACGAACTGCTCTTTGAAGAACTGGTCTCCCATGGTCAGGGCTCTGGCGATGCCCTCGCCGAAACCTTCTCCAATACGCCCAATAGCCACCAAACGAGCTTAGGGCTATTTCGTACCATGAACAGCTACTACGGCCGCAACGGCTACTCGCTACGGTTGGATGGCCTTGAGCCCGAGGTCAACGATTTAGCCTTTGATCGCGCCATTGTGATCCACGGCGCCGATTACGTGAGCGAGGATTTTATTGACCAAACCGGCCGGTTGGGGCGGAGCCAAGGCTGCCCCGCCGTGCGCGCCGATGTCACCTACCCGCTGATTAACAGCCTCAAAGAAGAGCAGTACGTGTTTGCCTATTACCCCGACGAGGAATGGTTAGCCACGTCGACGTTTTTAAACTGTGGCACCGAAAGTCAGCTAGCGCAGCGATAAAAAACCGCCGCCTGGCGAACCAGGCGGCGGTCAGTATTTAGCGCGTAAACGCTGCGGTTAAAACTCTTCCCAATCATCGTGATCAGCCGACGTCGATTTGGCTGGTGCACACGACGGTTTCTGACGTTGTGACGCGTTGCTTGCGGGTAAAGTGTTAGAGGGGCGCTCAAGCGCCGGCGCATAAGAGGATTCGCCCAGCACAAACGCATCCAGCAGGTGCGACAAGTGCTCGGCACCTTCACGCAGGCTCTGCGCGGCCGATGAGCTTTCTTGCACCATGGAGGAGTTTTGCTGGGTCATTGAATCCATTTCCGCGACAGCGGTATTGATTTCACCGATGCCTGCGCTCTGCTCACGGGCACCTGCGCTAATTTCGGCGATCACATCGGTTACCCGCGTCACGCTTTCCATGATCTCCTGCATGGTAGAGCCCGCTTCACGCACCAGCTCCGTGCCCTCGCGAGTATTCTTCATGGAGCCATCAATCAGCTCGCGGATTTCGCTTGAAGCCTCGCTTGAGCGGCTTGCCAGTTTGCGTACCTCTTCCGCCACCACGGCAAACCCACGCCCGTGCTCACCGGCGCGCGCCGCCTCAACAGACGCATTAAGCGCCAGAATGTTGGTTTGAAAGGCGATCGAATCGATCATGGTAATGATATCGCCAATTTTCGTGGCGGAATCATTAATCGTGCCCATGGTGGTTTCCACCCGCTGCATGGCATCGCTGCCACGGCGCGCTACATCCACCGCGCTTTGTGAAAGCTGCGAGGCTTGCTCTGCCGACTGGGTGGTGTGTTGCACGGTCGAGGTAATTTCCTCCATCGACGAGGAGGTCTGCTGCAAATTAGCCGCCGATTGCTCAGTACGCGTGGCAAGCTCATTGGTGCCGCTGTCAATATCCTGCGAGGCTTGAAGCACCGAACGCGACGTGCGGTGAACGTCTTGTAGCGTGAGCTGCATACGCTCGACAAACGCATTGAACTGACGTGCCAAGTTCCCTACTTCGTCGTTGGACTCGACGGCGAGACGCTGGGTTAAGTCAGCTTCGCCGGTGGCCACGCCGTGCATCGCTGTGGCGGCACGGCGAACCGGGCGCAGCGCGCGGTGTACCAAGTAAGTGGCAATAAACCCCACCCCGACTAGAATCAGCAGCGTCACGATGCCTTTGATCACCAGTCCTTGGCGAAACTCTGCCCATGCCAAGGATTCCACTTCGGCTAGCCCTGCGTCGATATCGCTTAAATAGATACCGGTGCCAATCATCCAGTCCCACTCGGGAATAGAAATTGCCATCGAATGCTTGGCCTCTGTTTCACCATTGGCAGGGTTGATCCACTGATAGTCGTAAAAACTGTCGTTACGATTGCGAGCACGATCGATCAGGTCGTCAACAAACGCATTGCCTTCGCTATCGGTCGTGCCTGACATATTCGTGCCAATGCGATCAGGCGC
This sequence comes from Vreelandella vilamensis, assembly GCF_031451755.1. Lineage (NCBI taxonomy): Bacteria > Pseudomonadati > Pseudomonadota > Gammaproteobacteria > Oceanospirillales > Halomonadaceae > Vreelandella > Vreelandella vilamensis. The sequence goes on from NZ_JARWAN010000012.1 coordinate 63,614, forward strand.
CGCGGCTAAAGCAATGGCGGTACCGTCAAACTCAAAAGCGAACACATAGTTTTCATCGCCAAAGCGGAAGTTTTGCAGAATCTCTTGAGCCCGCGCTTGCGCTTGCCTCTCGCTCAGCGCGGGGTTATCGACCAAATGCGATACCGCATTACGCGCCGATTCGACCAGATAGCGCACGGTATTTTCGCGCTCTTCGACGAGCAGCTCGCGTTGTTCGTCGAGGGTTTCCTGAATTCGCTCGGCGGAGCCACGCGTCTCAAGCACGGATAACACCACCGCCAGCACCAGCATGGGAACAAGCACCAGAAAGACAATTTTGGTCTGCAAACTAATATTAAACCGTGAGCCCTGTTGATCAGCCATTCTTGTTGTACCACCTAGTTAAACGTTGAAAAGCCTTGCCCATTGTCATCACCAATGTGATGGGCATATTGCCTTGTGAGTGTTATCGCTACCAAACGGTTGGCGCGCATGAAACCATTCGCGTAGCGACGATTACACACCCTTTGCCAGGGATCAATGTAGTCCTTTGTCTAGGATCAAAATAAGTCGTTTTTATGACTTTCTCAGCTCATCTCATTAGCCACCACTTGAACGCCTTGTAATCCAATGACAATGGCCGCATAACGTCGTTATAAGCATGCTAACGTTTCCTCCACACGACGCCTCTTTCACCACGACATATTATCTACACACCGTATCCACGGCCGACGATTATAAGGTGCCACATGAGTCAACTCGCCTCCACAACGCTCTCCGTTTTGGACCTCGCCCCGATTCGCCAAGGCGGCAGTGCCGCTGAAACCTTTGCCAATAGTGTTTCGCTCGCCCAGCAGACCGAACAACTGGGCTTCACACGCTTTTGGCTGGCCGAACACCACAACATTGAAGGCATTGCCAGCGCCGCCACTTCGGTATTAATCGGTCACATTGCTGGCAACACCTCTACGCTGCGTGTAGGCAGCGGTGGCATCATGTTGCCCAATCACGCCCCGCTCGTAATCGCCGAGCAGTTCGGCACGTTGGAAACGCTCTATCCGGGACGGATTGATCTTGGCCTTGGGCGCGCGCCCGGCTCTGACGGCATGACCATGCGCGCGCTGCGCCGCCGTCTCGACAGCGGCGGGGATGACTTCCCCGACCAACTGGCAGAGCTGCGCCGTTATCTGGGTACGCCTGAGCCCAATCAACGTGTGAAAGCCATTCCCGGACAAGAGACTCACGTCCCTATTTGGCTTCTGGGCTCCAGCGGTTATAGCGCCCAGCTCGCCGCACACTTAGGGTTGCCGTTTGCCTTTGCCGCGCAGTTTGCCCCTGGTTATCTGTTTGAAGCGCTGCGCCTTTACCGCGACAATTTCCGCCCCTCCGAACACCTAGATCGCCCCTACGCGATGGTTGGGCTACCGGTGATGGCCGCTGAAAACGATGCCATGGCCCACTATTTGGCCACCACCGCGCAGCAGAAGTTTTTGAACTTGATCCGTGGTCAGCGCACGCAATCGCTGCCGCCGGTCGAGCAGCTGGATTGGACGCGCATGGAGCGTGCGCAAGTGGAGCAATTTCTCGGCGCGGCAATCATTGGTGGGCCCGAGACCGTAAAAGCCGGGCTGGAAGACATCCAGGCCCGCACGGGCGCGGACGAACTAATGATCAATAGCGACTTTTATGATCACGCCGACCGCCTGCGCAGCTATGAAATTGTCGCGGAGGTCGCGCGTTAGGCGTAGCACCCTGGCAATGCCTTTGGCATAAGCCTACTCACTGCTCTCTTCCCGCATGCAGCGCGCCAAAATCGCTTCTGCCGCCTCGCTCCCCATCGCCTCTAGGTAGGCGATATTACGCGCGGGGATTTGCTCGGTATCGCCATAGGCAGCGATGGCTTTTTCTAGGCTCGCCTCGCGCAGCAGATGCAGCATGGGGTAAGGCGAGCGGTTAGTGTAATTCGCGGCATCTTCTGGCACGGCATCGGCAAAGCAATAATCCGGGTGAAAGGTAGCGAGCTGATACACGCCTTCATACCCCTGCTCCACCAACAGCGACTCCGCAAGGTCGACAAAATCCAAGTAATGCTCAAAGTCGCGAAACAGCGTGGGAAATACCAGTAGCGAGGTTTCGGTCTGCTCGTGCTCGTCGAGCCAGGCAATTTCCGCCATTAGCTCTTCAAGCGCTACCGCTAACTTCTTCGAGCGCACGACCTCTATGCGCACACTCTCGCGTTCGACTTCACGCTGGGCAAACGGGCAAATGGTATGCGCCACGATAAAATCGCGCACCCAACACAGCGTTTGCGCTTTTACCTCACTGTCTCTGTCAACCGAATGATCGGCGTTCGCTGAGTGATCCCCGTGCTCCATAAAGGCCTCGTTGTGATAAAAATTTTTAACCGTGAACCCATTTACTACATACGTGCGCCCAGCTTAACGCCCCTCTCGCCCGGGCTTACGCCTGGCAGTTCGCATTCAAGTCGCGCATGATAGCGCTTTCTTTCTCGACTTCTAGGCCACTGTCTTCTTTTTATGTCCCCTACCGCTCCTTATCCACCCCCCGCCAATCCGCTAAGCAGTTTTTTCGGCGTATTCCGCTATAGCCGCCGGGCGCTTTCGCTCGTATGGCAAACCTCCCCCGCGATGATGCTGGGCTTAGCACTGTGTACCCTGGTGGCGGGCGTACTCCCTGCCGTGGCGACGTGGGTCGGGCAGTTGATCGTCGACGGCGTGGTGAGCGCGATGGAGACTTACCGGACCGCAGAAGAGCCCGATTTATGGGACACGATTACACCGGTGCTTGGCTGGGTCGCACTGGAAGGCGGCATCATCGCGCTGATTGCACTGGCCCAGCGCGGCCTCTCGGCGCAGCAGTCGCTGCTGCGCGCGCTACTGGGGCAGAAAGTCAACGTCATGATTCTGGAAAAGGCCGGCACGCTCTCGCTTGGTCAGTTTGAAGATTCTGAACTTTACGACAAGCTCACCCGCGCGCGCCGAGAAGCGTCCACGCGCCCGCTGGGGTTGGTGAACAAAACTTTTAGTCTGTTACAAAATGCCATTTCACTGACGAGCTTTGGCGTGCTCTTGGTGCAATTTTCGCCCTGGGCGCTGCTGATTCTCGTCGCGGGCGCGCTGCCGGTGTTTATCTCTGAAGCCAAATTTTCTGGCGACGCGTTTCGGTTATTTCGTTGGCGCTCACCGCAAACACGCATGCAGATGTACCTCGAAACCGTGCTCGCCCGCGAGGACAGCATCAAAGAGGTCAAACTATTCGGCTTAGAGTCGCTTTTTTTGCAGCGGTACCGCGATATTTTTACGCGCCTATTTAGCGAAGAGCGCCTGCTCACGCTGCGCCGTGAAAGCTGGGGCTTTATTCTTGGGCTACTCGGCACGCTCACCTTTTACGCCGCCTACGGCTGGGTGGTGGTGGAAACCATCACCGGGGCGCTAACGTTGGGGCAGATGACCATGTATTTGATGGTCTTCAAGCAAGGACAAGCCGCGCTGTCGGCAAGCCTTACCGCCATCAGCGGCATGTACGAAGACAACCTTTACCTGTCGAATTTATACGAATACCTGGAACAGCCCACCGACGTAGAACACGGCACGTTAACGCAAGGCGAAGTGCCCGGTGACGGCTTACGCTTTGAAGGCGTAAGTTTCGCCTACCCTGGTGGAGAAGAGGTTCTGCACAACATTTCGCTGCACCTTAAGCCAGGGCAAAGCCTGGCCCTGGTGGGAGAAAACGGCTCAGGTAAAACCACTTTGATCAAGCTTTTAACGCGGCTTTACCAACCGACGCAAGGGCGTATTTTGCTCGACGGCAGCGACCTTCGTGACTGGGATGCCGAGACCCTTCGCCAGCGAATCGGCGTAATTTTCCAAGACTTTGTTCGCTACCAACTGCAAGTGGGAGAAAATCTAGGCGTTGGCGACATGCATGCTTTTGACGACGAGCAGCGCTGGCAATCTGCGGCCCACCAAGGTATGGCCGACGATTTTATTCACCGTATGCCAAAAGGTTACCGTACCCAACTCGGGCGCTGGTTCAAAAACGGGCAGGAGCTTTCCGGTGGCCAGTGGCAAAAAATCGCCCTCTCTCGCGCCTATATGCGCGAAAACGCCGATATTCTTGTGCTCGATGAACCCACCGCCGCCATGGACGCTGCCGCCGAAGCCGAGGTCTTTGCCCGCTTTCGCGAACATAGCCGCGACAAAATGACCATCTTGATCTCTCATCGCTTCTCAACAGTAAGAAGCGCCGAGGATATTGTAGTGATTGACCAGGGCCACATCATCGAACACGGCACTCACGAGGCGCTTTTGGCGCAAAATGGGCGCTACGCCACGCTGTTCCATTTGCAAGCCAAAGGCTATCAATAAGGCGCCGCTGCGTGGGTTCTCGGCGGTTGAATGCGTATTTTTCCCGTTGTGTACAGCCCAAGACTCAGGTATAGCTAATAAGACATTAACGCAACATCAATAACCACTAATTAGGGAGATCCAACGTGAAGATTGGTGCACCCAAAGAGCTTGCCAAGGGCGAAGCGCGTGTTGCGCTGACCCCGGAAAGCGCGCTCCAATTGCAAAAACTCGGGCATGACTGCTTTATCGAAGCCGGGGCCGGGGCTCTGGCAGGCTTTGATGACCATGCCTATCGTGACGCCGGCGTCAGTGTTGTTGAAGGCGCCGAGTCACTTTGGCAAGCCGTCGATACGGTAATCAAAGTCCGCGAGCCTAGCGATGACGAAACGCAGCATTTGCGCGAAGGCCAGACGTTAATCAGCTTTTTCTGGCCGGCCCAGAACGAGGCGCTTTTAGAGAAGTGCAAGGCCCAAGGCGCCACAGTGGTGGCGATGGACATGGTGCCGCGTATTTCCCGCGCTCAGAAAATGGACGCGCTCTCTTCCATGGCCAACATCGCCGGTTACCGTTCGGTGATTGAAGCCGGTAACAATTTCGGGCGCTTCTTTACCGGTCAAGTCACGGCTGCCGGTAAAGTCCCCCCGGCAAAAGTGCTCGTTATCGGCGCCGGTGTTGCCGGGCTTGCCGCCATCGGTACGGCCACCAGCCTTGGTGCGGTGGTACGCGCCTTTGATGTACGCCCTGAAGTGGCGGAACAAATTGAATCCATGGGCGCTGAATTTCTGTTTCTCGATTTTGACGAGAACCAAGACGGCGCGGAAACCGGTGGTTACGCCGCCCCGTCTAGCCCTGAGTTTCGCGAAAAGCAGCTTGCGTGCTTTCGCGAGCAAGCCCCCGATGTCGATATCGTCATTACCACCGCCCTAATTCCGGGCAAACCCGCGCCCAAGCTGTGGCTTGAAGATATGGTCGAGGCGATGAAGCCGGGTTCGGTGATTATCGATTTGGCCGCGGAAAAAGGTGGCAACTGCGATTTAACCAAGCCTGATGAGCGCGTGGTAAGCGATAACGGCGTGATCGTTATCGGCTACACCGATTTCCCTTCACGCATGGCAACGCAGGCCTCTCTGCTTTACGCCAATAACATCCGTCACATGCTCACGGATCTCACGCCAGAAAAAGATGGCCAGATCGTGCACGACATGGAAGACGATGTGATTCGCGGCGCCACGGTGACGCATCAGGGCGACATCACCTTCCCGCCACCGCCGCCCAAGGTAAAGGCCATCGCGGCAGCGAAGCCCAAGCCCAAAGAGAAAGAACCCACGCCTGAAGAGCGAAAAGCCGCTGAGCTTGCCACTTTTAAGGCGCAAACCAAACGTCAGGCCACGTTACTTGGCGTGGGCGGGGTACTGATGCTGGTGCTGGGGCAGATCGCGCCAGCCTCCTTTATGCAGCATTTCATTGTCTTCGTACTCGCCTGCTTTGTCGGCTTCCAGGTGATCTGGAACGTCAGCCATTCGCTGCATACCCCTTTGATGGCAGTGACCAATGCCATTTCGGGCATCATTATCCTAGGGGCGGTGCTACAGATCGGCTCGGGTAGTGCGATTGTGACAATAATGGCGGCCATTTCAGTGCTCATTGCCACCATCAATATTGTCGGTGGCTTCTTGGTCACCCGTCGCATGCTTGCCATGTTCCAGAAATCTTAAACCGCGGAGACAACCCATGCTAAGTCAAGGATTCGTGTCTGCCGCGGCGATCGCGGCAAGTGTACTTTTCATCCTCTCCCTGGGGGGATTGAGTAATCAGGAAAAAGCCAAACGGGCAGTGTGGTACGGCATTGTCGGCATGGCGGTGGCGGTCTTTTTCACCGCCTTCGGCCCAGGAATTGGCGCTTACTGGCTGATGATCCCAATGATCGTGATCGGCTCAGTCATTGGTGTTTATGTGGCGAAAAAGGTCGACATGACCGAAATGCCGCAACTCGTTGCCGCACTGCACAGCTTTGTCGGCCTGGCTGCGGTATTCGTGGCCTGGAACGCAGACCTCGAACGTCGCCGAGTGTTGGCCGTTCAAGCGGTGGAAGGCGCCACCGAGCAGTTCTCAGCGTTTGCCGCTCTTGTGGCGACCAAGGCACCTGACGAGCTGACCGTACTGCAGATCGAGGTCGTGTTTGCCATCTTCATCGGGGCCTTGACCTTTACCGGGTCGGTGGTCGCCTTCGGCAAGCTAGCCGGCAAAGTAGACGGTAAGGCCAAGCAGCTGCCCGGCGGGCACATGCTGAATGCCGCCGCGGCGGTGCTAAGTCTGGTTCTTGCCATTGTTTACCTCAACGGCGCGGGCTTCTGGACGCTGCTGATATTGGCAGCCCTTGCGTTCTTCATCGGCTGGCACTTGATCATGGGCATCGGTGGCGCCGATATGCCGGTAGTGGTGTCAATGCTCAACAGCTATTCAGGCTGGGCGGCGGCGGCCATCGGCTTCACGCTCTCCAATGATTTGCTGATCGTGACCGGTGCGCTGGTCGGCTCCTCGGGGGCGATTCTCTCTTACATCATGTGTAAGGCGATGAACCGCAACTTCGTCAGCGTCATCCTCGGCGGATTCGGTGGCACCAGTGGGCCTGCCGCTGAAATAGAGGGCGAACAAATCGCGATTGACGCGGGTGGCGTCGCCAGTGCGCTTAACGATGCTGACAGCGTGGTAATCGTGCCGGGCTACGGCATGGCAGTAGCGCAAGCGCAAAATGCGGTCAGCGAGCTAACGCGCAAACTGCGCAGCGCCGGCAAGAATGTGCGTTTTGGCATTCACCCGGTAGCGGGTCGTTTGCCCGGGCACATGAACGTGCTCCTCGCCGAAGCCAAAGTGCCCTACGATATCGTGCTGGAAATGGACGAAATCAACGACGATTTAGCGTCCACCGATGTGGTCATCGTTATCGGCTCCAACGATATCGTCAACCCGGCGGCGGAAGACGACCCCAATAGTCCCATCGCTGGCATGCCGGTATTGAAAGTGTGGGAAGCCAAGCAGGTGTTCGTATGCAAACGCGGCCAAGGCACTGGCTACTCAGGCATCGAAAATCCGCTGTTCTTCAAGGAAAACACCCGGATGTTCTACGGTGATGCCAAAGGCAGTATCGAGTCACTGCTACCGCAAATCGAGTAAACCAGCGAGACCAATGAACCCACAGGTAAATCGCAAGGTAACGCCCTCAACATTGAGGGCGTTTTTATTCCTATATGACACGCTTGCATGGCAAGAGGTGAGTAAGTGAAATAATACCATGCTGCATTGCAACAAAAATCAGCTACACTAGTAAGGCAATCCCAAAGGAGGAATGCCAACCATGACTTATTATCCCCTGTACGATTGCGAAGTACTGCGTGCTTGGTTACGCCAAGCGCAATGGCAGCGCGATTTTGTCGAGGCTTTTAACGTTTACTGCGATAAATAGCCTACGACTTTAGATGCAAGCAAGTCACTAAGCCGGGCAAACGTCCGGCTTTTTATTGTTTGTGAAAAACCTTTTCATTCAAATAAGTAAGCGCTATCCAAGCATTTCGTAAACTATCACTTACACGCCGCAAGCACTTTACTAACTTTTGGTGCTAGCCGATTAGTGCTAGCAGACTCATCCCAAAGCGATTAATATTTGATCTCACCCTCTCTTACGCTCGTTTTAAGCACAGGGTGTGCATAACGCAAAAGTGAAACCCCGTCACCGTTAAATGCCAATTCTTGAGGAGACTACGCTATGTCAATCGACGTTCTTGATGTTTGGGCCAAGCGCGCAGAGCAACAACGTACCGCCTTCGAAGCGATCGCCGCCTTTATTCGCTAGCATTAGGGAAGCGCTTTTCGCACCATGAGCTCTAGTTGTATGCTGTTGTGTTCATGGTGCAGCCGCTAGGAGCCGCAATGATTGATCTACGCAGTGATACGGTAACGCGACCCACGGCAGAAATGTATGCCGCGATGCGTGCGGCACCGGTGGGTGATGATGTGTGGGGCGATGACCCAACCGTCAATACGTTTCAGCAACGCATTGCCGAAAAAACCGGTAAAGACGCTGCGCTACTGTTTCCTAGCGGCACCCAAAGTAATTTAGTGGCATTGATGGCGCATTGTGAACGTGGCGATGAGTACATCGTTGGCCAATCCGCGCATACTTATCGTTATGAAGGCGGAGGTGCTGCCGTATTAGGCAGCATCCAGCCTCAGCCGATCGAGAACGCCGCAGATGGCAGCCTACCACTGGAGAAAATACGTGCCGCCGTAAAGGCTGACGATTTCCATTTTGCCCGCACTTGTCTGCTGGCACTAGAAAATACCATTGGCGGCAAAGTGCTGCCTGCCGGCTATGTGACCCAGGCAACCGATCTCGCTCGCGAATACGGCCTTGCTACCCACCTTGACGGCGCCCGGTTATTTAATGCCGCTGTTGCCAGCAATACGCCGCTAAAAACCCTCTGTCTGCCTTTTGATAGCGTATCGCTGTGTTTTTCTAAAGGGCTTGGTGCCCCCGTTGGTTCGGTTTTGGTCGGCTCTCAAGCATTGATTGACCGTGCACGTCGCTGGCGAAAAGTAGTGGGCGGCGGGATGCGTCAATCGGGCATCATCGCGGCAGCCTGCCAATACGCTTTAGAGCACCACGTCGATTCGCTTGCCGACGACCACCGTCGCGCCGAACAGCTCGCCAACGCTCTGAGCACCCTACCTGGTGTCGAGCTTGCCTATATCGCGACTAATATGGTGTTCGTGCGCTTCCCCACTGCCCACGCCGCGTCTTTAACCGCCTGGCTTAAAGAACACGATATTTTACTTGATCCGCTCTATGCTGACGGCAAAACGCGCCTAGTGATTCACCGCGATATTAGCGCACGCGATATCGAGAAAGTAATCGAGAAAACAACCGCTTACTTTTTACGTCAGTAAGCTTGCCGTTCACTCAAACAAGCTCATGCGCTTCATCACGTTATCGCGCTTAATCCACCAGTGATACAACGCGCCGCTCACGTGAAGGGCAATCAGCACGATAAGCAACCAGCCAATGCGCTCATGCCAAAGAAACAACGTCTCTGAAAGCGCTTTGTTTTCACCGACCACATTTGGCAGCGTCCACTGAAAAAACTGCACGGGAAATCCACCCGTCGCCGTCGCCAACGCGCCAAGTATGGGCATTACCACTAGGGCTAAATAGAGCAGATGATGCACGCTCGTACTGACGATACGCTCAAAGGCGTTTAAGGGCGGGTCGTGATCCGGCACAACAAATGCTAGCCGCGTCACAATACGCAATGTCATCAACAACAGAAGCACGATACCCAGTGTTTTATGTGCTGTATAAAGCGCGTTCGTGAGATTTTGCCCCATTAGCGCCATCGTGCGCTCAAAACCCAAAAAGCCAAGCGTCAGTCCGCTTGCCAATGAAAGTAAAACGCCCAAAGCCACTAACCAATGCAGTACCCGGTGCGGATAAATATAGTGATCCAATTCATGCATGAAAAACTCCTTGGCATTCGCCTCATCAATTGATGAAAACTTAGTTTAGGCAATTCTGCTGCTAAAATCGCCGAAATTGATATTTCTTGCCCAGCGTTTTTCTAGCCGTTATCATTTACAGTCCAGCATGGCATCTAATCGATACATGTGCTCAACGCAAGAAACACCATGAGGTATCTCCATGGTAGATTTCCAATGCTTCACCCCATTACGCTTCACCCCGTTACTGTGTTTTATCATTCTGCTAATCGGTGGTCTCAATACCGCTTATGCAGATGATGTCATCCAGAAAGGCAAAGCCTCTTACTACAGCGACCACTTTCAAGGCGCGACCACCGCTAGCGGCGAACCCTTTAACCAGCAAGCCTTAACGGCGGCTCATCCAAGCTTACCCTTCGGCACGAAAGTACGGGTCACCCGACCTGACACAGGACAGGCAGTCGACGTGATCATCAACGACCGCGGCCCTTACGTGCAAGGCCGGATTATTGACCTTTCCAAACGCGCCGCGCGTCAACTGGGCATGATTAAGCGTGGTGTCGCGCCGGTTCTGGTGACTCAGCTAGATTAGGAGGCTCATTCAGCCCCTTGATGGCAGCGCTGGTGAAGCACTTTCATCGTCTCCACCAGGACTGTCACTGGCCCTTCCACCACAAGCCCCGGCACCACTTGCTCAATCGGCAGCGTTGCCACCGGCGGCGGCGCCACTCCAAACTCCTCTAACCATTTGCTTAGCTGCGCGGACGAACTGACATAGACGATCCGTCCAAGCCCTACCCAACCATGCGCCGCCGCACACATTGGGCAGTGCTCACCAGAAGTATAAACGGTTGCTTCAGCACGCGCCCGAAGCGTCATGTTTTGCGCCGCCCAACGCGCCAACGCAAACTCAGGATGCCGAGTCGCATCCCCATCCGCAATACGATTACGATCCTCCGCTAACACCTTACCGTCGCAGCTCACCAACACGCTACCAAATGGCTCGTCACCCGCATCCAGCGCCTCCTCTGCCAACACCACACAGCGCTTCAGATACGGCATTTCATGTTCAGCAATCATCGCACACCTTTTAGTCAGTATTGTTTTACTCTAGTGCGAATCGGCTTGCGATACGAGCCCCAAGGATTGACACAAGGATGCATACCACGCCTAAAAAGACGCACTCGTTGTTAAGGCAAGTGATACTAAAAGCAAAGGAGAGCGTTACCACCGCGATATGAAGCGGAAAAGGCGAGAAAAAAACCAGTGAGATTGGTAAAGAAGGGATATTCCAAGGGAAAGATGGTGGGCCCAGTGTGACTCGAACACACGACCAAGGGATTATGAGTCCCCTGCTCTAACCAACTGAGCTATGGGCCCGTAAAGCGCGGCTATGATAGCGGAAGACGGATAGCGAGGCTAGCCCCTATTTACCATCCGCCTTGGTAGATTTCGTTACAGCCCGAGGTAATTAGCAACGTAATCGGCGTCTTTATCACCTCGCCCGGATAGGTTCACCAGAATATGCTGATCTTTTGGCAGTTTCGGTGCCTCGCGCACAGCCCATGCCACGGCATGAGCACTCTCCAGCGCAGGAATGATGCCTTCGACCCGCGAAAGTGTGAGAAAAGCGTCCAAGCATTCACTGTCGGTCGTACTTTGGTAGTCGACCCGCCCCACGTCCTTAAGATAACTGTGCTGCGGCCCTACGCCGGGGTAATCAAGCCCCGAGGCAATCGAATGTACGGGCATGGCATTTCCGGCCTCGTCTTCTAGCACGTAGCACGCCATGCCGTGGATCTCACCAGGCTTACCCAGCGTCAGTGTGGCGGAGTGGCGTTGGGTGTCGAGCCCTTCGCCCGCCGGCTCAACGCCCACCAGGTGAACGCTTTCGTCATTCAGGAAAGCAGTGAACATACCAATAGCGTTGGAGCCACCGCCTACGCATGCAGTGACATGATCAGGAAGGCAGCCATGGCGTTCAAGGAACTGGCTGCGCGACTCACGCCCAATCACCGACTGAAAATCACGCACCATTTTGGGAAATGGGTGCGGCCCCACCACCGAGCCAATGGCATAGATGAACTGCTGCGGATCCTTAAGGTACTCTTCAAAGGCGCTGTCCACTGCATCCTTGAGCGTTGCCGTACCTCGCGTGACGGGAACGAGCTTACAGCCAAGAATCTTCATCTTGGTAACATTGGGATGTTCTTTCTCGATGTCCACTTGCCCCATATGGATCTCGCAAGGAATCCCTACCAGCGCACAGGCGGTCGCCAGGGCCACACCGTGCTGACCAGCACCGGTCTCGGCAATCACCTTGGTCTTGCCCATGAACTTGGCCAGTAGCGCCTCGCCCAAGCAGTGATTGATTTTGTGGGCACCGGTGTGGTTCAAGTCTTCACGCTTAAGGTGAATCTGCGCGCCGCCAAGCTGCGCAGAAAGGCGCCGGGCATGAAAAATCGGACTGGGCCGACCGACGTAGTCGGCTAAAAGCTCAGCTAGCGCCTGCTGAAAGTCCTCGCGATGGCGAATCTCCTCATAGGCAGCGTCGATATCGTCCATTACCGCCTTAAGCTCAGGCGGGATATGCTGCCCGCCAAAGCGACCAAAGTAGCCCTGAGCATCAGGAAGGTTAACAAAGGGGGAGTGACTCATCGCATTTCCTTAAGGCAAACAAAATCTTAAGGCAGTTTGCCCGACCACTTCGACGCTGTCGAGACGACCTTGGGCGAGGCCTACGGTGCCAAGCGTTCGCTTAACCATTTACCGATATCTTGCACTTGCTGAGGGCAAAGCGCGTGCGCCATGGCATACTGGCGATAATTGACCGGGTAGCCAAGCGCTTTAACCTTATCAACCCCCGCGCGCCCAAGTGTTTCCGGCACGACGGGGTCAAAATTGCCGTGATGCACCTCAATGGGAATAGCGCGATTCGCCTCGGCGAGCTCGATGCTGTCCGCGGTGGCAAAGTAAGTCGACATCGCCAAAAGTCCGCCTAGCGGTTGTGGAAAAGAAAGGGCCGCATGATAGGCAACAGCGCCGCCCTGCGAAAAGCCGGCCATGATAATCCGACGGCTATCGATGCCTTGATCAATCTGCTCTTCCATCAGCGCTTGAATGTGCTCGGCAGACTTTTTTAGCTGTGCTTCATCCACCCGGCGCCCTAAGTCCATCGAAAGAATGTCATACCATGCAGGCATGACCATGCCGCCATTGACGGTGACGGGTAAGCGCGGCGCATGAGGCATGATGAAACGCACGTTCGCGTTTTCGGGCAGTGAGAGTGCTGGCACTAGCGGTTCAAAATCATGACCGTCAGCCCCTAGACCATGAAGAATAAAAACGCAGGCATCTGCTGGTTGGCCACTTTTCGGTTCAATAATCAGTTCGCCTGATTCATTCATTAATATCGTCCTTACAAATAAAAGCGATACCCTAGCGCAAAGCAACGCTTACAGCGAGACATTGCCAGCTTAAAAAGGCCAAATCAGCGGAATAAGCGTTAGTGCAATCGCGCCGGTAAGTAGGTTCAAGCCACCGCCAACGCGCAAAAAATCGCTAATACGGTAACCACCTGGGCCGTGAACCATTAAGTTGGTTTGATACCCAATCGGAGTTAGAAAGCTTGCGGAGGCAGCAAACATCACCGTCACCACATAGGGCATCGGGTTGACGCCCAAGCTTTCCGCTGCCGCCATGACCACCGGAAATCTCAACGGCTGCTTCGAAGGTACCTACCAATACTAACCGATCCCCTGCTTTTAACCGCTCCCCTGCCACCCCACACTAACCGCGTTACCGGCACACTCAATTTCGACCAGAAATAGTTCATGCAAATGGCGCAGACTCACTCCTTCTACCGCGTGGTCAACAAACACCCCCACAGGGTCGACTTCCATTTCAATGGTGAACTCGCGGAGTTGGGCAAATGCTTTTGCCATGCCATCCCGCAAAGGTAGCAGACGCGGCCCCAGAAAGATTAAATAGATAAGCCCGGCGACGGCGACAAGGATACCCACCCAGACCAAATCAAACAGCCCCATAGCAAAACTGGATAGCGCTCGACCAGCAAACCATGCACCACCAAGTTAGTGCTGGTATCAAATATTGTGCTGTCTCGCAGATATTCTAAAAAGTTATTTTTATAAACATATTAATTTAAAAAATAAATATACGATTTGCGAGAAGCGAGATAAGGATAAAAAGGGCTAATTTGGTTGCATAGCTGATTGCATAGAAACAAAAAACCCCGCGCTTGGCGGGGTTTTTTAGCATGCTAGCATTAGGTGCTAACAGCGAACATCAGAGTGTCTAATTATAGAACTTTGATGTTAGAAGCCTGAAGGCCTTTTTTACCCTGGGTGACGTCGAAGGAAACCTTCTGGCCGTCTTGCAGAGTTTTGAAGCCGTCAGCTTGAATCTCGGAGAAATGTGCGAACAGGTCGTCGCCATTGTCGTCAGGAGAAATGAAGCCGAAGCCTTTAGTGTCGTTGAACCACTTTACAGTACCAGTTGCCATGATCGAAGTCCTCGATTTAGCGTATTTAAAGCCGGGTAATACCCGAGTTGCAGTGGGCAGAACAAGAAACTTTCACCAGACTCAACGCTAAGCGTTTTGATACTGCTGACATCGTTCGACTTGCTAACCTACTGCGCTTATCTTGCGCTTAAGTGCAGCGCACGTCAACACTATTTTGTAAATATGTCAGGACGATGACATCTCCAACATCCAACCCGCCGCCTTCTCGGCGATCATCAGGGTGGGCGAGTTGGTATTGCCACTGGTGATCGTCGGCATGATGCCCGCATCCACTACGCGCAAGCTTTTTACGCCGCGCACGTTAAGCTTTGAATCCACTACTGCCATCGGGTCATCGTCTCCCCCCATCTTTGTCGTTCCCACCGGGTGAAAGATAGTCGTGCCGATATCGCCGGCCAGTTTGGTCAGTTCGTCGTCGGTTTGGTATTCAAACCCCGGTTTGTACTCTTCCGGCTGATATTTGGCAAAAGCGTCCTGCTTGGCAATCTTTCGCGTGACGCGTAGCGAATCCGCCGCCACTTTACGGTCTTCCGGTGTGCTCAGGTAATTAGGCGAAATCGCGGGCGGTGCCTTGGGGTCGCCACTTTTGATGCGCACCGTGCCTCGACTGGTGGGATTTAAGTTACAAACACTCGCGGTGATTGCCGGAAAGTTATGCAGCGGTTGACCGAAGGCATCCAGGCTTAGCGGCTGAACGTGGTATTCGATGTTGGCGTGCTTATATTCCTCTGAACTGCGGGTAAAAATACACAGTTGCGACGGTGCCATGCTCATGGGGCCGCTGCGTTTTAATACGTACTCAAGCCCAATCTTGGCTTTACCTATCAGCGAATTGGCCATGGTATTGAGCGTTTTGGCACCCTTCACCTTATATACCGAGCGGATTTGCAGGTGATCCTGAAGGTTTTCGCCTACTCCCGGCAGGTCTGCCACCACATCGATACTGTGTTCGTTCAAAAGCGCCTTTGGGCCAATGCCGGAGAGTTGCAAAATCTGCGGTGAGCCGACTGCGCCTGCGCTTAGCGCCACCTCTTTATTTGCCTTAACAGTCAGTGTTTCACCGTCCCGCTCAAGCGCTGCCCCTATGCAACGCGGCGTGTCGGCCTCGCGCTCAAACAGCAGCCGATTGACGTGGGTTGAGTGCCAAATGGTGAGATTCGAGCGCTTTTTTGCGGGCCTTAAAAACGCTTTAGACGTATTCCAACGCCAACCGCTGCGCTGATTGACTTCGAAGTAATCGACACCCTCGTTATCGCCACGATTGAAATCCTTGGTACGTGGAATCCCCGCTTGAACCGCCGCTTCGGCAAAATCGTCCAGCACCTCCCAGCTCAAGCGTTGCTTTTCGATACGCCATTCGCCGCCATGCCCATGGTAACGCCGGTGCTCCTCATCAGCGTCGCCGCCGGTATCTAAGCGACAATGATCTTCGTGCTTCATGAAGTCAGGCAAGCAGTTTTCCCAACGCCAGGCGTCGTCGCCGGTCATCTCCGCCCACTGATCATAATCGCGTGCCTGGCCGCGCAAATAGAGCATGCCATTGATGCTGGAGCAGCCGCCTAATGTCTTACCACGCGGGTAGATAAGCGAGCGGCCATTGAGGCCTTGATCCGGCTCGGTGCGAAAGCGCCAGTCAGTGCGCTGGTTGTTGATGCAGTAAAGATACCCCACTGGAATGTGAATCCAGTGGTAGGAATCCGGCCCACCCGCTTCGATCAGCAGCACCCGGTTAGCCGGGTCGGCGCTTAGCCGGTTGGCCAGCAGACACCCTGCGGTGCCTGCCCCAACTATAATGTAGTCAAACGTGTGTTCCGCCATGGCATGCTCTCCCGGCCAGCCTTATTTATGCGTCGGCATGGCAAACTCAGCGCCCGCATCGATCGTGTCTGACCAGCGCTGCATGATGGACTTCTGCTTGGTATAAAAGCGTACGCCCTCTTCGCCGTAAGCATGCGTATCGCCGAACAACGAGCGCTTCCAGCCGCCAAAGCCGTGCCACGCCATCGGCACCGGAATCGGCACGTTGATGCCCACCATGCCCACCTGAATACGGCGGCCAAACTCGCGGGCCACGTTGCCGCTTTCGGTAAAGCAGCTAACGCCGTTGCCAAACTCATGGTCGTTGATCAGCTGAATAGCGGTCGCGACATCGGGCACACGCACGCAAACGAGGACTGGGCCAAAGATCTCTTCTTTATAGATGGTCATCTTGGAGGTCACGTGGTCGAACAGCGTACCGCCCATCCAGAAACCCTCGCCACAGCCTTCGCCGGTTTGCGAGGCATCGAATGTGCGGCCATCAACCACCAACTCTGCGCCTTCTTCCTCGCCTTTGTTGATATAGCCGGTAATCCGCTCGTGCGCTTCCCGGGTCACGATCGGCCCCATTTCCGCATCAAGCTGCATACCGTCTTTTACTTTCAGCGCTTTGGCACGTTCTGCCAGACGCGGCACGATTTTATCCGCCACATCACCAACAAGGACCGCGACGCTGATCGCCATACAGCGCTCGCCGGCTGAACCGTAAGCCGCGCCGATCAGTGCATCAACGGCCTTATCTTGGTTGGCATCCGGCATCACCACCATGTGGTTTTTCGCCCCGCCCAGCGCCTGCACCCGCTTGCCGTGCTTGGCACCACGCTCGTAAATGAGGTTGGCAATCGGTGTGGAGCCAACAAACGATAACGCCTTCACGTCAGGGTGATCGATCAGCGCTTCAACGCTCACTTTGTCGCCCTGCACCACGTTGAATACGCCATCGGGTAGCCCGGCTTTTTTGAGCAGATCGGCGATCAACAGCGAGGCGCTTGGATCAAGCGGGCTGGGCTTTAAGATAAAGGTATTGCCGGTGGCGATGGCGACCGGGAACATCCACATCGGCACCATGACAGGGAAATTAAACGGCGTAATACCGGCGACGACACCAAGGGGTTGGCGCATGGTCCAGTTATCGATACCCGTTCCTACCTGATCGGTGTAGTCACCTTTTAAAAGCTGCGGAATTCCGCAGGCAAATTCGACGATATCAATACCACGCGCCACCTCTCCCTGCGCATCGGTAAAAACCTTGCCGTGCTCTTTGGTGATGGCCTCGGCAAGCTCATCCTTGTGCGCGTTCAAAAGCTCCAAAAAGCGGAACATGACCCGCGCACGGCGGATCGGCGGGGTGTCCGCCCAGGCGGGAAACGCGGCTTGCGCGCTCTCGACGGCCGTATTGACGTCCTGGGGCGAGGCCAGCGCGACTTGGCCGGTGACTTGTCCGGTGGCAGGGTTAGAGACCGACTGCGCGTTACCGGACTCACCTACCGCCGTTTGGCCGTTGATGTAATGCGGGACGGTGTTTGGATTCGCCGTGCTGGTCATGGGGCACCCTTTATAAGAAGAATAAAAGTCAGACTGTATGTAGTGCTAGGGTAACGCCCTTTAAGCACGAAGCAATTGAGTCTTTCTAAACGTGGGTATAATGTTTCTAAATATCACTTGCGAAAGATCACGTGCGGGAGAGGCATCATGCAAGAGTATGCGATGCTGCGGGCGTTTGTGGCGGTCGCGCGGACGGGCAGTGTCTCGCGAGCAGCCGCACAGCTGCACCTGACACAGCCCGCCATCAGCCTAAAGTTGAAGCAACTTCAGCAACGCCTAGGGCTTACGCTTTTCCACCGCCGCCCCCAAGGGCTTACGTTAACCCTCGACGGTCGCGCGTTATTGCCAGCCGCCGAAAAAGCCCTGGCCAGTGCCCACGCCTTTGAGCAAACGGCCAGCCAGCTACACACAACGGTGCGCGGACAGTTGAAAATTGGCACCATCGTCGATCCGGAATTTATTCGTTTGGGCGCCTTTTTGCGCCGCTTGATGCAAGGCGCACCGCAACTGGAGACCGAGCTCCACCACGGCATGAGCGGCAGCGTTCTGGCGCGCGTTGAACATGGCGAACTCGACGTCGGGTTTTACCTCGCGCCGCCCGGTGAAGGCCCAGGCGCATCGCATCCAGCACTTGCCTTTCGCGAACTTACCCACTTTCACTACCACGTCGTGGCCCCGCCCGGTTGGGAGTCGCAGCTGACCGATACGCGTTGGGAAGTGCTGGCGGCGCTGCCGTGGATCGTCACCCCGGCGGTCTCGGTTCACCACCGGCTACTCGACAACGCGCTACGTGAAAGCGGCGCTACACCCAACCGGGTTGCCCAGGTCGATCAAGAAGCCTGCATGCTCGATTTAGTGCGCGCAGGCGTCGGCCTAAGCCTCGCCCGCGATGCCCTTGCCATGACCGAGCGCCAAGAAAGCGGGCTGGCGGTAGCGGACGATGTGCGCCTTCCCTGCGCGCTCAGTTTTATCTGGCTGCGTGGGCGCGAAAACGAGCCTGCACTCCACATAGCACTTGACACCCTAGACGAGGTATGGCCATCGCGTTTGACGTGAATTTGCCGCTACCGTTTCCCATAGCGCTGAGAACACCCAGCAGGCGGAGCATAAGAGGCCTGATTGGGTCTTTCGTGCTCGAAGAGTCAGAACGGCGCACGATGGTGCCAGCGTAACGCCGCACAACTTTTACAAAAATCAACCTCCATGTGAAAACAGAATAAAAAATGGGAACCTGTCGGCGGTTAAATTTTCTACAGATGAGTTATTTATTGGACTCACACAACGCGTGGAGTGTTTATGTCGCTTTTGACAGGTTTTCGCCCCCTAACGCTTATGGTTGCCGCGGCAGCAGGTAGCATGAGTTTTTCTCTTGCTGCCGACACCGATGCCAACACTGGCTCAACAGCCCAGGCCATTTTCGCCGGCGGCTGTTTTTGGTGCATGGAGCCACCCTACGACCGCCAGCCTGGCGTCAGTGCCACCATATCAGGCTATATTGGTGGCGAATTAGAAAACCCCACCTACGAAGACATCACTGGCGGCGACACCGATCACGCCGAAGCGGTGAAAATCGAGTATGACCCCGAAGAGATCAGCTACGCGCAGCTGTTAGACATTTTTTGGCGCAATATCGACCCGTTCGCCGAAGGACGGCAGTTTTGCGATGTAGGCAGCCAATACCGTTCGGCGATTTTCTACCGCAATGACGAACAACGCGAACTGGCCGAAGCGAGCAAGGCGGAAATGGAGGCACGCTTTGAGCGCGATATTGCCACCGAGATCGTCCCTGCGGATACCTTCTGGGAGGCCGAGGATTATCACCAAAACTATTACGAGCGAAACCCTGTTCGCTACAAGTTCTATCGCTTTAGTTGCGGCCGCGATGGCCGCTTAGAAGAGATATGGGGCGAGGAAGCAGGCGGCCCAACGTTCTAACCCGCATCTTTCAAACCGGGCACTAAACGAATAAATAACGCCGCCACAGATAAAGCCCTAACGCCACTACCAGCCACGTCGCAATGGCGGCCACCGTGTCATCCAACACAATGCCAAAGCCGCCGCTGACAAGCTCCGCATAGTGAATCGGCGGGGGTTTTAAGCCATCAAAGAAGCGGTACACCGCAAACGCCAGCGCCATGCCCAACGGATGGCGCAGTGCCCGCAAGCCCATAACCGCAAGCGGGAAGGCAACGATTTCATCGAGCACAATGCCACCGTGATCGCTGCCGGCAAACTGCGCGGACGCAAAGTGACACACCGGCACGGCAAGCACTAACAAAAGCGCGGTAACGCCCGCGTGCTGCGCAAGGGGCCGCCCCAATAGCCACCACGCCAAGGGAACTCCCAACAACGACCCGACCGTGCCTGGTGCGATAGGCGAAAGCCCGGCACCAAAGCCCAGGGCAAACCAAAGATTAAGCGTCTCTAGCATTAGCCGGCGTCTCGCGCTTGGCGTTCAAGTTCGGCGGTCATATGAGTCGGTAGATGAAGGGCATTGGCCAGCTGATCCAACCAGGCGCGCTCCATGGGGTTTTGTTCGTCGATCACCGCCACACTCACCAAGTACATTTCGCGGGCCGCCTGGGGTGAATCCGCCTCCCGCGCGAGCGCCTGGGCATTCAGCGGCGCTTGAAGCTGCTGTTCGACCCAGCGGTGCATCTCTTGATCGGCGCCTAGCGCGTCGATTTGCTGGGTAATCAGCATTTGCTCCTGTTCGTCGATATGACCATCAGCGCGGGCGGCCATGATCATCGCCTGCAAAAGCTCCAGGCTGCGCCGCTCCTGCAGCTCGCCGCTGAGCACTTCCACTCGATCGCCTTCGTTTACGTCTTGCGTCTGCGGGCCGTTTTTCTGCTGAGAGCTTTGTTGAGAGTTTTGTTGAGAGCTCTGCCACGCTTTCCACGCCAGCACCCCGACGCCGGCGATCGCGCCGTATTTGAGCGCCTTGCCGCCGAGTTTGCGCCCACGCTTGGAGCCCACCAAAAGCCCCATCGCGCCGCCGCCAAGCAGGCTTTTCATATCAAAGCCGCTACTCGATCCGCTCGATTTTTGATGATCACCTGTATTTTGATGACCACTCGGCGCTTGGCTACCGCCGCCAAACTGTTTTGACAGGCCACTGAGCATCCCTTGCACATCGACACCGCCAGTTTTTTGGCTACCACCGGCCTGCTGCATTAATTGCTGCAGAATTTTGCTTGCATTCACTTTCTACCTCCTCGCCTTTTGCGCGCTTAACGATATCACCACGATCTGCCCGACTCGCTTGAAGCAAAGCGGTTATACCACCGCTTCACCTCCCAAGCACCTCAGCGGTTACGCCAACCTCATTATATCAGCACTGTTGCATCAGCACTGTTGCATCAACACAAGGGCATCAGCAAAATAGCTCGCCTCGTCATCTCTTGCCCGCTGTTGCCCGCGCTGGGAGGCGCCATGTTTGCCGAACTTTTTGCCGTCATGGCACCTGTTCTCGCGGGTGCTGGGCTGGGTTTTACTTGGGTGCGTTTAGACCACCCTTACCCGGTCGATTTTGTCACTCGCCTGGTGTTTAACATCGGCACACCTGCCCTTGTATTGGCCTCCCTCAGCGGTGCGGAAATCGACGCCAGCACCTTTGGGCGCACGATGTTGGCAACTGCCTTGGTGATTATTAGCATGGCCGCCGCAACCTTTATCGTCGCCAAGCTGTTACGCCATGATTGGCGCGTGTTGCTAGCGCCAATGATGTATCCCAACACCGGTAATATGGGCTTGCCCGTGGTGCTTTACGCGTTTGGCAGCGCGGGTTTTGCCTACGGTATTACCGTGATGGTGACCGTCTCCCTTTTTCAGTTCACTCTTGGCACTGTTCTCGCAAGCCGAGGCAATCCTCTCAAAGCCTTAGCCAAAACCCCCACGGTTTACGCCATTGTGATCGCCATGGCGTTGTTGCTCACCGACACGGCACTTCCGCTATGGCTCGCCAACAGCGTAGATTTGATGTCCGGTTTTACCGTACCGCTGATGCTCATTACTCTCGGCGTATCACTTGCTAGCATTCAAGTGAAAAGCCTCCGCTCGGGTATCAGCTTCAGCCTCGTGCGGATTCCCCTTGCCGCGACCGTCGCCTGGCTGATTGGTCAAGCGCTTGGCCTTCCGCCGATGGCACAGAGCATTTTGGTGTTGCAAATGAGCATGCCGGTGGCGGTGTTCAACTACCTGTTTGCGCAAAAATCGGGCCGCGAACCCGCTTACGTGGCGAGTCTTGTCTTTTGCTCAACGCTGCTGGCACTTATCTACTTGCCGGTGCTGCTAGCGTTTTTGATGTGAACTAGGCTAAAGGGCACTCATCGCTGACAGGAGAGTGCCATGTTGTCCCGCACGTTAATCACTCCATGCTTGATTATCGCCGCCACACTGCTGACTACCCAAGCGTATGCCAACGACCCGATCGCCACGATAGAAAGCGACCACTTGACGTTTCACATCGAGCGCGTCGCCGGCAACCTTGAGCACCCGTGGTCGGTGGCATTTTTTCCCGATGGGCGCTATCTGGTCAGCGAGCGCAGCGGCAACTTGCTCCTTGTCGAAAAAAACGGCGATAGACAAGTCCTCCCCGGATTACCCAGCGTTAGCACACGAGGCCAGGGAGGCCTGTTGGACGTGTCACTGCATCCACGTTTTGGTAGCGCAGGCGGTGAGCATGATTGGGTCTATTTCACCTGGAGCAAGCCCGACGGCAATCAAAGCCGCACGGCGCTCTCGCGGGGCAAGTGGCAAAGTGAGTCCCTCACCGAGGTTGAGCTTGTGTTTGAGCAAGACCGTGCATCATCGCCCGGCCGTCATTACGGCTCTCGCCTTGCCTGGCTACCCGATGACACGCTGCTGATGAGCATTGGGGATCGCGGCCGCGACCCAAGCCGCGCCCAGGCGCGCGACGACCACGCGGGCTCCACGCTACGCTTAACCGCGACTGGCAAGGTACCTAGCAACAATCCATTTATTGATGACGCCACTACGCTTGATGAGATTTACACCCTGGGCAATCGCAACATTCAAGGCATGGTAGTGCGTGAAAACGGCGAGCCGTGGGTCTCCGAGCACGGCCCGCGCACCGGCGATGAGCTTAACTACCTACAGGCAGGGGAAAACTATGGTTGGCCCAAGGTGAGCCGCGGCAACGATTACGCCACCAATGAGCCGATTGGCGTGGACTCTCTCCCCGGTATGGTCGACCCTGTTTATGTTTTTACCGGCCGTTTTGCGCCGTCCGGCCTCGCCGAAGTGACGAGCAGCGACTTCGCCGCCTGGCGAGGAGACTTGCTCGCTGGCGGCCTTGCCAGTGAAACGTTGATCCGATTGTCGCTAACGGGCCAAGAAGTGACTCAAACAGACGTCCTACTTAAAGGGCAACTGGGGCGAATTCGCGATGTGCGCCAATCGCCTGAAGGCGCGATTTACCTGCTAACGGATGAAAGCCCAGGAGCGCTCTACCGTTTAAAAGCGCAAACCGAGTAAACGCTAACGTCTCCCCCTCATGCTGCATAGTTACAGAGTGCATCGTTACCTTTAGTAGCAGCACAAACGTGGCACTTTGTGGAAGTTTGTCACTTTTTATGTATAATCACCGATAATAGTTTTCTCAAAACTTCATGCCTTTTTACTTATGGTTGATTAATAATACGACGCTAGCCTTCTCAAAGGTTAGCGTCGATTATTTGCGGCTTGATGGCCACTCATCGACCAAGGCATGGCTACTTTTCTACTTATTAAAGGCATAGCCGATGGACGAGACACGTAACGTCAAAATTCAGGTGCGCGGCTTAAGCAAAGTCTTTGGCAAGAACCCTAAAAAGGGGCTGGAGCTTCGCAACGAAGGCCTTAAGCGCCCGGAAATTTTCGACAAAACCGGCCTAACCCTCGGCCTTTCAAACATCGACTTTGATGTGTACGAAGGCGAGCTCTTAGTGATCATGGGGCTATCTGGCTCCGGTAAATCCACGTTGATCCGCTGCCTCAACCGCCTGATTGATACCACCGAAGGCGAGATCATCATTGATGGCGAAAATATTCCCTCGTTAAGCGAGAAAGAGCTACTCGATTGTCGCCGCCGTCATTTTTCGATGGTATTCCAGAACTTTGCGCTTTTCCCCCACCGGACGGTACGGCAAAACGCCGAGTTTGGTTTAGAAATCCGAGGTGTCGATAAAACCGAACGGCAAAAAATCGCCCAAGACTCCCTCACGCAAGTGGGGCTTGAAGGCTGGGAAGACGCGTACCCCGATCAGCTATCGGGCGGTATGCAGCAGCGTGTAGGGCTTGCGCGTGCGTTGGCTAACGATGCCAGCGTGTTGCTGATGGATGAAGCCTTTTCGGCACTCGATCCGCTCATTCGTAAAGACATGCAAGAAGAGCTCATTCAGCTGCAGGCCAGAACGAAGAAAACCACGGTATTCATCACCCACGATTTGGACGAAGCGCTGAACATTGGCGACCGTATCGTACTGTTGAAAGACGGCGAGATTGTGCAAATCGGCACCCCCGAGGAAATTCTCACCAAGCCTGCTGATGACTACGTGCGGCGCTTTATCGAAGGCGTCGACATGTCGCGCATTCTTACCGCCGAAAATGCCATGCGCAAAGTACTTTCTACCGCGCGTGAAGGTGACGGCCCACGCACGGCATTGCGCAAAATGCGCGATAACAGCATGGACTCCATCTACGTAACCGAAACCAACCGTAAGCTAGTGGGGCTTTTGGAAGTCGATGCAGCCAGCAAAGCCATCGAGGACGGCGCCGAGGGTATCGCGAATTATTTAACCCAAGATTTTCGCCGCGTAACGCCGGACGAACCGCTGCAAAACCTGTTCGCGATGTTTAGCGATAAAAGCTTCCCCATTGCGGTGGTTGATGAAGAACAGCGGCTACTTGGCGTTGTGGTGAAAGGCGCCGTCTTAGACGAACTGGCACGCGCAGGAGAGAAATAATGGAAATCACACGTATCCCACTGGGCGATTGGATTGAAGGCGGCCTAAACTGGCTCACCACTGAATATTCGGTCGTCACCCGGGCTATTTCTCGTGTTACCCAAACCGGTATTGAGGCGTTAAACGACGGCCTGATGTGGCTACCCGAATGGGCGTTAATGGCGCTTATCGCTCTCTTATGCTGGCGCGCTTCCTCATATCGCCTCGCAATCGGCGCGGTAGCGGGACTGGCCCTAATTTGGAATCTTGGGCTCTGGAACCCAATGATCGAAACGCTGACGCTAGTGGTGATCGCCACACTCGTCGCCATCGTGATTGCGATTCCGGTCGGCATTGGGGCCGCGCTCTCCCAACGACTTTATCGTGGGGTCATGCCGATTCTCGATTTTATGCAGACCATGCCCGCGTTTGTTTACTTGATCCCGGCAATTCCCTTTTTCGGCATTGGCTCGGTATCGGCGATTTTTGCGACGGTGATCTTTTCCATGCCGCCGGCTATCCGCTTCACCGCCCTGGGTATTCGCCAGGTGCCGGTAGAGTTGATTGAAGCGGCTGACGCTTATGGCTCTACGCGTAGCCAAAAACTCTTCAAGGTTCAGTTGCCGCTGTCACTACCAACGGTGATGGCAGGGGTTAACCAAACGATCATGTTGGCACTCTCGATGGTCGTTATTGCCGCGATGATCGGCGCCGATGGTTTGGGCAGTGAAGTCTGGCGCGCTATTCAGCGCTTGCGCCCAGGTGACGGCTTTGAGGCGGGTATCGCCGTGGTCATTTTGGCCATGCTACTAGACCGTTTGACGCAATCACTACGCCGGACACGTGCTAAGTAATAGCGCTCCTCTTCTCTCGCGTTTTCGCCATCGTGAGCACGCAGATGTAAAAAACCCGTTGATACAGCCCCTTGATCAGGGGCTTTTTTACAACCATGCTAGAAAGGCAATGCGCAATCAGGCGCCTTTACATTACTTACCTAGCGTTAGTTCTTAGCATGAGCTCTTGGCATAAGTTCTTGGCATGAGTCCTTGAAATGAGTTCTTAACAGTTCGTAACGCATATGACGATCAACCCAAAGAAGGACCACTAGATGAAAAAGCACACACTCAATCAACACGTTCGTTTCGCTTCGCTGGCGCTAATGGCCAGTGCTGGCCTCGCTGTCGGCAGCGCTGCACAGGCAGACGACCACAACAGCATTAACCTGGCCTATGTCGAGTGGTCATCCGAGGTAGCTTCCACTAACGTCATTGCAGCTGTCCTTGAGCAGGAAGGCTATGACGTTGACCTAACATCGCTTTCTGCAGCGGCGATGTTCCAAGCCCTCGCCTCGAGTGATGCCGACGCGATCGTCGCGGCTTGGCTACCCACCACGCACGCCGACTACATGGAGCGCCTTGGTGGCGATGTTGAAGACTTAGGCGTTAACCTCGACGGCACAAAACTTGGGCTAGTCGTACCGGCTTACGCTGACGTTGACTCTATTGCCGATCTTAACGATCACGCTGATAGCTTTAATGGCGAGATCATCGGTATCGACCCCGGTGCTGGCTTGATGAGCCTCACCGAAGA
The DNA here is from genome assembly GCF_031451755.1 of Vreelandella vilamensis. Lineage (NCBI taxonomy): Bacteria > Pseudomonadati > Pseudomonadota > Gammaproteobacteria > Oceanospirillales > Halomonadaceae > Vreelandella > Vreelandella vilamensis. The sequence continues at coordinate 89,896 of NZ_JARWAN010000012.1, forward strand.
GGTTGTGGATACCTATGACCTTGACTTGCAGCTGCGCAGCGGCAGCGGTGCTACCATGACGGCAGCTCTGGCGAGCGCCATTCGAAACGAAGAAAACGTGGTTGTCACCGGCTGGACACCGCACTGGAAATTTTCCCGCTGGGATCTGAAATACCTTGAAGACCCGAAAAATGTCTATGGCGGCGCTGAGCAGATCCATACTATAGTTCGCGAAGGTTTGGGCGACGACATGCCTCGCGCCTACGCCATCTTGGACGCCTTTGAGTGGACGCCTGAGCAAATGGGTGAAGTCATGCTCATGAACCAGGAAGAAGGTGCAGATCCCTACGAAAACGCCAAGCAGTGGGTTGAAGATAACCAGGATATCGTCAATGGCTGGATCAACGGCGAGTCGTAAAATCGGTTAAGCCTAAGGTTAAGCGGCCGCACGTTTGGTGCGGCCGCATTAGGGAAAGGACTATCACCTAAAACAGCTAAGGAGTTTTGCATGTTTAAGCATATTATGGTGCCAATTGATTTGGCACACATCGACGTGCTGGAGCCATCACTCGATGTTGTTGCCGATATGGCCAAGCACTACGATGCCAAAATCACCTACGTTGGCGTCACCTCCAACACCCCCAACAGTGTTGCGCGCACCCCGGATGAGTACGAGCAAAAACTCGACGCATTCGCACAAAAACGCCATGGCGTTCACGGGCAACCCGTGACGGCTAAAGTGTATGGCTCAACAGACCCGGTGGCGGATCTTGATGATATTTTGGTGAAAGCGGTTGACGAGCTTGGTGCCGACCTCATTATTATGGCCACCCACTTGCCCAAGAAACTAGACGCCGTCATGCCCGCCCACGGTGGCAAGATTGCCACCCATACAGATGCCTCTGTTTTCCTGGTAAGACCGCATTAACGCGTATTTTGCAATTTGCGTTTAACGGCGCACGCTTTTTGAACTGACCTTTGCGCCAAAAAGCGCCAAAAAAGCAATGTAAACTTATCGCGCTACGGAGATATCTCGTGGAAAAAAACACACAACAACCTGAAGGCGACACAAAGTCGTCAGAGGGTATTCCAGCGCCGGAAGGCGCCGTAAACTTAATTGATACCGATTATGTGATCGGTCAGGACAACATTACCGCCTCCCCATTGGGGATCGACGTGGACCTTCATGGCAAGGTCTTCTTGTTTTCCTCGATCGTCATCTTGCTGTTCGTAATCCTGACACTGGCTTTGCAAGACCAGATGGAACCGATTTTCAACAGCATGTTCAGCTTTCTGACCACTAATCTGGGATGGTTTTTCCTGCTCGGTGCCAACGTCTTCGCGCTCCTGGCGCTGGTGCTGATCTTTACCCCGCTAGGCAGGGTGCGCATCGGCGGGGCTGATGCCAAGCCGGATTTCGGCTATGCGGGCTGGTTCTCGATGCTGTTCGCCGCCGGCATGGGCATCGGCCTGATGTTTTATGGCGTCTCTGAACCGCTAGGCCACTATGGCACTGCCATGGGCGGTATCAGCATGGGCGAGGATGGCATACGCACCGATTGGGCTCCGTTAGGTGCAGCCGCAGGAGACCAGGCGGGTGCCATCGACCTAAGTATGGCCGCCACCATCTTCCACTGGGGCTTTCACCCCTGGGGTGCCTACGCCATTGTTGGCCTGTCGCTGGCGATTTTCGCTTTCAACAAGGGTCTGCCGCTCACCATGCGCTCCATCTTCTACCCGATTCTGGGTGAGCGTATTTGGGGCTGGCCAGGTCACTGTATCGACATCCTAGCGGTGTTTGCCACTCTGTTTGGCCTGACCACTTCGCTGGGTATCGGCGCCACTCAGGCAGCCGGGGGCCTTGAGTATCTGTTCGGCATCCCCGCCGGCGAGACCACTCTGGTGTTCCTGATCATGGGTATCACCCTCGTCGCCCTGGGCTCGATCATGCTCGGTGTGGACAAGGGTGTGCAGCGCCTGTCCCAGCTCAACATGGTGCTCGCCGCGCTACTGCTGCTGTTCGTGATCATCGTCGGCCCAACGCTGATGATCGCAACTGGCATCGTCGATAGCCTAGTGGGCTACGTGACCCACTTACCGGCGCTCTCCATGCCGTTCGGACGCGAGGACGCCAACTTCAGCCAGGGCTGGACAGCCTTCTACTGGGCCTGGTGGATTGCCTGGTCGCCCTTCGTCGGCATGTTCATTGCCCGCGTTAGTCGCGGCCGTACTGTGCGTGAGTTCTTGATCTCGGTGCTGCTGGTGCCAACCATAGCCTCGGTGGTGTGGATGACCGCCTTTGGCACCACGGCCATCGACCAGGTGGTCAATAAAGGGGTCACCGCAGTGCAGGATGCCACCCTGGAACTGCAGCTCTTCGTCATGCTGGAGCAGTTGCCATTAACGGCCATCACCTCCTTCGTCGGGATCACGCTAGTGATTGTGTTCTTCATCACCTCGTCCGACTCCGGTTCACTGGTGATCGACTCGATCACCGCCGGCGGCAAGGTAGACGCACCCAAACCACAGCGTATCTTCTGGGCGCTGATCGAGGGGGCACTGGCCATTGCGCTGCTGCTCGGTGGCGGCCTCGCTGCCTTGCAGACGGCAGCCCTCACCACCGGGCTGCCCTTCACCCTTGTGCTGCTGGTGGGCTGCTACGGCATTGTCAAGGGGCTGATGAGCGAGCCACGCGCCAAGTAGTGGCAACGCCCATGTCGGCGCCGTTTGGCGCTGGCTCGAACGAGAAAGGCGGCCTACGGGCCGCCTTTTTTCGTTTGTGCTTGCCCACTTTCTCTTACTCACCTTCTCTTACTTACTTCCACTGACTTACTCACCTACTTAACCAAACCCGACGACCCCAATCAACTCCACAGCGCGCTCACGGGGGTTGTGGGGCTGTAATGGCTAGCCACCTGCGCCTGCAGCAACTCGGCAGTGGCTAGGGCATCGATCAGCGCGTGATGCCCTGAATAGGCAGGCAAACCGTAACGTTCCCTGCTTGCGTTTAAGCGAATGGAAACAGGCGGCTGCCCGACCCAGCGCCTGAAACGAGCCAGCAGCGACTGACGGTGCAAACGTGCTTCAAGCGACATCGTATCAATCATCGGGAATAACACGCCTTCACCGCGCCTCGCTTTGACGGCGGCATCCAAAAATGGCCTTTCGATATTGCGAAAGTGCACCACCACCAGCCGCCCAGCTAGCATTTCCAATATTGGCGCTAATATCTCATCCAAATCTGGCGCGTGAGCGATTTCTGAATGCGTAATGTGGTGATAGGTCACTGAAGACGCCGAAAGCGGCCGCAGGCTTGGCGGCTTCACCACCCAGTAGCGGCGCTCAGATAACGTGATACGATCCAGCGTAAACGGGACCATCCCAACACTTAAAATGGCATGGCGGCGTTCATCCAGCCCGGTTGTCTCCATGTCCAGCGCCACCATCGGCACTTCGCCGATTGGCGTGTCAGCGGCAGGCAGCGGGGTGTTAAAAAAACGTGCTAGCTCAGGATCATTCGCCGCCTTCGCGCGTGCTTTCATATAGGCGTGCCAATCCGCCTGCGTAATTTTTCTCCTCGGACGAATGCCAACCATTAGCGCCGTCCCTGCTGGGTAGACGGCATTGGGTAACGGAACTTGAGAAATTTCTGCGCGTTACTCAGCACCTGAAAGGCGTCTTTTAAGCCATGGCGTTCATTACTTTCCACATTCTCAGGCTCAATATTATTATCTGGACTGCGCTCCTCTTGCAGATCAATCATCTGGTGACGAATACGCGAAAGGCATAAAAACTCAAGCGCATAGCTCAACTTATCGCTCACCCCGCCGGCAAGCAGCTGTGTATTATTGATCGCCTGCAATCGTTCAAACGAATTTTGCGCTTTGGAGCCACACGCAAGCGCGTGAACACGGATGAGATCAACCATGGGGGCAGTACCGCGGCGCTTTAGGTTGATGGAATTATTGTGTTTGCCATCTTTTTCCATCACAAAGGTACGGAACACCCCGAGCGGCGGCGTACGATTGAGCGCATTACGACCTAGCGCAGCGAGAAATAGCGGTGATTTGGGCGCTTGGGTCGCAATGAGATCTTGTAACTCCTCAATAAACACGTCCTCACCGTAAACGCTGTCGAGGTCAAAGAAAATTGAGCTATGCAGCAGCTTTTCCGGGGTGGGGTTGGTCATCCAATCCTGGAAATAGCGCTTCCACACTTTCAGGGGCTGACGCCACTTGGTATTGGTCGCCATCACATCGCCTTTGCAATAGGTATAACCACACGCATCTAAGCCATCGCTGACAAATTTTGCCAGTTGGTAGAAATAATCATCATGCTGTTCAGGGTCGAAAGTGTCCGAAAGCACAAGCGCGTTGTCCTGATCGGTCACAATGGTTTGTTCATTTCGTGCCATCGACCCATTGACCATGTAGCAATACGGCACGGGCGGTGGTCCGAGCGACTCCTCAGCAAGCTCTAACAAGCGGCGCGTGAAGCTTCGACCGATAGTGGAAAGCGCACTGCCGACCATCTGCGAATTAGCGCCTTCCTCTACCATCCGCACAAAAGCCGCTCGGACATCAGGCGCTAAACGCGCTAATCCATCCACACTCGATTGGTTAAAAATATTGCTAACCAAGTACAAGCCGCTGTGAGTTTCGTAACGAATAATATCCGATAGATGCACCACCCCGACGGGGCGCTGGCGATAGAGCACCGGTAGGTGGTGGACATTATTGCGCAGCATGATCAGCATCGCTTCGTATATCGACACATCCGATTGCACGGTGATCAACCGCGGCGTAATCACTTGCTCAATGGGCGTAGAAGGATCAAGCCCCTTTGCCACGACGCCCGTACGAAAGTCACTGTCGGTCATGATGCCGTACATCTGCCAGGTCTCACCTTCGCTATCCTTAAAGCTGTAGCGCGGATCGTCGCCACCTCGCTTAAGCACGAGAAGTGCCGATGCTTGGGCTTCACTCATTTGTTGAGCGGCCTTCTGCACGGTCGTGGTGATTTCCACCATAACGGGGTAGCGCGATAGCAATTTGCGAATCCGCGTGACCATCATGTCATTGGATTTTTTTTGTTCTTCGGCAGCACTCTCCAGCCGCGGCCTTTCTAACTCCACAAAATCCGCAAAGTGCTCATCTTCTTCACACAAACGCTGAAATACCGCCTCAGGAATGAAGTAAATTAGCGTATCTTCAATGGCTTTAGCCGGAAAACGCACACGGTGGCTGCGTAGCAAGCTGAAGTGGCCAAAAATATCGCCTTCCCCCAACCGGTTATAGAGCTCGCCTTGACGGCGATACACTTCGACGGCACCACTGCGGATATAACACAGCTCATCAACCTGCTCGTTGAGAAGCAAAATGTCACTGCCGTTTTTGAAGTAGCGCACTTCGATAGTTTCCGCGATGGCATCAAGTAGCTCGTCTGACAACGCGTCAAACGGCGGAAACTGGCTCATGTGCTGGCGAATTTCCAGAAGTTCCACGTCCATGCGCTCTCCTTAAAAATGGACCATTATCATCATGCTATTTAGTTTGGAAGGCCTACTGACAAAGGTAAAGCGCGTACAGCAAAAAGCCCGGCACTTTCAATAATGCCGGGCCTTTCATCGCGCTAAAAGCGCTGGCGGGATTCGCTATTTAAGCGAAATCTGACAGACTGAAAGTCTATCAGAGGACAGCCTTTATCAAGACTGCTCAGCCATTTCCTGAACACGCTGCATCATTTCAGGATTTTGCTGAATTGTTTGACCAATCGCATTAAAGGTATCGACGTCTAGGCCGCTATCTTCCACGATTTCGATCATTTTGTCGTTGGCTTCAGAGCGCACTTCTTGCTGCTCTTGCTCACCTTCGGCAGCTTGTAGACGCTCGGTGTACTCTTGAGAAATAACGGCGATTTCTTTCGAGGCGTCAGCAAACTGCTGGAGTTCGTTATCAGAGAAGTCCTGCGCTGGCGCTTGTTGTGTTGCCATGGGATCTTGTGCTGAGTCTTGCGATTGCTGAGCATGAGCCGTTGTAGCCATTAAGCCAGTGGCAAGAAGCGCTGCAGAAAATAGAGCCGTCAAACGTTGCATAGATACCTCTTTGGTTGTGAAAAACAGGTTGTGAAAAATAGGTTTTGAAAAATGGGTCGTAAAAAAAGTGATTGTGAAAAACACGTTGCTATGCAGGTGCGTTGCGAACGTCCCTCTATGATGACTGTGTTCGGCTCAGGTTCAAGTTTTTAAGTAACAGTTTGTAATAAACCTCAACACGCGACTTATCCATATTTGCAATAAAAGGAAGCCTTATGGGCAATACTTCTCTAACGCGTTTGGCTGACTCGCTGCGTCATGCGACACCAAGTGAACTGGGGCTTGCCGCGATGCCCGTGCTGTTTGTGTTGCTGTGGAGCACAGGCTTTATCGGGGCAAAGTTCGGCCTTCCTTATGCAGAACCGTTTACGTTCTTGTTTATTCGCTTTATTTGTACGTTGCTACTCCTTGTGCCGTTAGTCATGGTTATGCGCGTGCCCTGGCCCACCTCTCCTAAGCTTTGGGGACATATTGCCGTAACGGGATGCTTGGTTCACGGCACGTATTTAGGTGGTGTTTTTTACGGCATCTATTTGGGTATGCCGGCGGGATTAGCATCGCTTTTGGTTGGGCTTCAGCCGCTTTTAACCGCTGCTTGCGCCGGCCCGCTGTTGGGGGAAGCACTGACCAAACGGCAATGGTTAGGGTTGGTATTAGGGCTCGTCGGGATCAGTTTGGTACTGGGCAGTAAGCTTGATCCATCAGAGTCGCTTTTTGATGGTTTTGGCCTTGGGGCGCTGTTTAGTGTCACCGCTGCACTGTTGGGAATTTCGATCGGCACGCTCTACCAAAAGCGATTCTGCACGCGCATGCCGCTTTTACCGGGTACGGCAATTCAGTACATGGCGGCCGCGCTGCTACTCGGTAGCGGCGCTTTACTGTTTGAGACACGTAATGTCGATTGGACGACCACCTTTATGTTGACGCTTGGATGGCTCGTGCTGATTTTGTCTATTTCGGCTATTTTGTTACTCATGGCACTGATTAAAAAGGGTGAGGCCTCGCGAGTTGCTAGCCTGTTTTACTTAGTACCACCGGTTACCGCACTACAGGCGTGGTGGCTCTTCGACGAACGCCTACCCTGGTTAGGACTTTTGGGGATGGCCATTGCGATTTTTGGCGTGGTATTAGTCGTCAAAACAGCGCAAAATAGCACCAAAGCATGATGTTATGGGTAAATTAAGGCTTATATGAACAGCTCAACGAATCATCAATGCGCGCGGGTCAACGGTCATTGCAACCGCTGCGATCGCCCCGTGCCGTTTTCATTTACGATGGCATTTCAGCCAATTGTCGATGTATCTAAACGGCGTATTGTTTATTACGAAGCGCTGGTGCGAGGTTCGAAAGGAGAGTCCGCCGGCAGCATTTTGTCACAAGTTACCGATGACTTGATGTACCGCTTTGACCAAGAATGCCGCATTAGAGCGATTGAGCTTGCCAGTGAACTCGATATGCAAGAACGCCTCTCAATCAACTTTTTACCCAATGCGGTATACGAACCCGAAGCGTGTATCCAGGCCACGCTGGAAACCTCAAAGCGGGTCGGCTTTCCTATTGAGCGGCTTAATTTTGAGATTACCGAAACCGAACGGGTGAAAGATCGCGCGCACATGCGCAACATCATCGATAGCTACCGCGCGATGGGATTCACCACCTCACTGGATGATTTTGGCAATGGCTACGCGAATCTTGATCTGCTCACTGATCTTCGCCCCGATACGCTAAAGATTGATCGCACATTGGTCATGGGGTGTGATACCGACACGCGCCGACAAGCTATCCTGAAAAGCGTCGTGACGCTTGCCGAAGCGCTAGACGTCACACTCGTCGCCGAAGGCGTGGAGACGCGAGAAGAGTCGCGCTGCCTATTAGCGCTGGGTCTTTCGGTGCAGCAGGGTTTTTACTTTGCACGCCCAAGCCTTGAAGCATTAGTAAAGGTTGACGACGCGCTTTACGATTAGTCGCAATACGTCACTGGCGAGTTAAGGCTTGGCAATACGCTCAAGGTAGTGCGCGCCGCCTAAGTTGCGCATTTGCTGGCGAATCCACTGGCTGCGTTGCTCTACTTGGGCACTCGGTACTGACGCACTGCGATTGAGCGGGCTTGGAAGAATCGCGGCTAAAAGGCTCGCTTGGCGCTCGTTCAGCCTGCTGGCAGAAACGCCAAAATAGTGCTGAGCGGCCGCTTCCAGCCCGAAAACACCGACATCCCATTCGGCCACATTAAGGTATACCTCAAGAATACGCTGTTTATCCCAGGCAAGTTCGATCAGCAGCGTAAACCAAAACTCCAACCCCTTGCGCACCCAGCTACGCCCACTCCAAAGAAACACATTTTTTGCCGTTTGCTGGCTGAGCGTGCTTGCGCCGCGTAATGCCTCCCCTGCTAGCCTATCTTCCACTGCACGTCTAAGTTCTATCAGATCAAAACCGTAGTGATCGGGAAAACGCTGATCTTCTGCCGCAATCACCGCAAGCTTAGCCACAGAAGCCATGTCATCCCAATCACGCCACTCACGTTTAAGCTGAATCGGTTCGCGCGTAAGCCAGCTTTGTACTTTACGCTCAACCATTACCATCGACCCTGGTGGCGGTACCACGCGAAAAAGCAGCACCAGTACTACCGTCAGGAGCACAAACGCCACCGCGCCACGCCATAGCCAGCGCCATAACCTACTTGCCAATCGGCGCAGCGCGCGTTTCACCATGGGTTTCCTCGCCTGTTCTCATCCGGTGCCATTGAGCATCCACTCAGCGTTTGTACAAATGCTCGGCGTGGTAGCGCAGGTGGTCGTCAATGAACGAGCCAATAAAGAAGTAGCTATGATCGTAGCCTGGCTGGCGACGCAACGTTAACGGATGATCATGCGCTTCGCACACGTCTTCTAACCGCTCGGGCTTCAACTGCTCTTTAAGGAACTGATCGTCCTCACCCTGATCAATGAATAGCCGCTGGCGCGACGCACCATTGGCCACCAATTCGCAAGCATCATACTGGCGCCAACGCGAGATATCGTCGCCTAAATAGGCGCTAAAGGCTTTTTGGCCCCAAGGGCTTTCCATGGGATTGACGATAGGGGAAAACGCCGACACCGAGCGAAAACGCCCAGGATGGCGCAACGCCAGAATCAACGCGCCATGCCCCCCCATCGAATGACCGCTGATCGATTCGCGGCCGTTAACCGGGAAGTGCTGACGCACCACGGAAGGGAGCTCTTCAACGATATAATCGTACATGCGGTAGTGCGACTTCCATGGCGCCTGCGTGGCATTAACATAAAAACCAGCACCCGAACCTAAGTCATAGCTTTCATGCTCACCGGGAAGCTCCGTGCCGCGTGGGCTGGTGTCGGGGCAAATAATCGCCACGCCGAGCTCTGCCGCCATACGATGCGCACCGGCTTTTTGCATGAAATTTTCATCGTTGCAGGTTAACCCAGAAAGCCACCAGAGTAGCGGTACGCGCTCGTTTTCAGCTTGCGGGGGTAAATACACGGCAAAAATCATGTCGCAATCAAGCGCCCGCGAATAGTGGCGATAGCGCTTATGCCAACCGCCAAAACTGCGGTTGGCTGAGACCAATTCTAACCTTTCACTCATGCTCATCGGCAGGCTCCTGGTAACGGGATTAAAAAAGCGGATACCTCGAAAAAGTGCTAAAACACGCAAGCGCGCCGGGGACTATCCCGCCGCGCTTTGCGCCCTTATCAATAAGCAAACTTTAGTAATGCAGCACAGTGCGGATGCTCTTGCCCGCATGGAGCAGGTCAAAGGCTTCGTTGATGTGCTCAAACGGCATATCGTGGGTGATGAAATCGTCGATATTGATTTCACCGTTCATATACTGCTCAACGTAGCTGGGCAGCTCGGTGCGCCCTTTTACGCCGCCAAAGGCGGAGCCTTTCCACACGCGCCCGGTCACCAACTGGAAAGGACGAGTGGAAATTTCCTCACCTGCACCGGCCACGCCGATGATGATCGACTCGCCCCACCCTTTGTGGCAACACTCAAGTGCCGAGCGCATAACGTTGACGTTACCAATACACTCGAAAGAGTAATCAACGCCTCCATCGGTCAGGTCCACGATCACTTGCTGGATCGGATCGCTGTAATCCTTGGGGTTAACGAAGTCAGTGGCGCCAAACTGTTTGGCCAGTGCGAATTTATCGGGGTTCACATCAATGGCGATAATGCGCGAGGCTTTCGCCATCATCGCCCCATGGATGACCGCCAAGCCAATCGCGCCTAAGCCAAAGACCGCGACGGTCGCCCCCGGCTCGACTTTTGCGGTATTTAGCACCGCGCCAATACCGGTTGTGACACCGCAACCAAGTAGGCAGATTTTGTCCATCGGCGCCTCTTTGGAGACAACAGCGAGCGAGACTTCCGGCAGCACGGTGTACTCGCTAAACGTCGAAGTCCCCATGTAGTGATGCAGCTTTTTGCCATCAAGGGTAAAGCGTGAGGTCCCATCCGGCATCACCCCCTTGCCTTGGGTCGCACGCACGGCGCCACATAGGTTGGTTTTGCCCGATAGACAGAACTTACACTTGCCACACTCGGCGGTGTACAGCGGAATCACATGATCGCCCGGTTTGACACTGGCCACACCTTCACCCACTTCCTGCACCACACCGGCGCCTTCATGGCCTAACACAGCAGGAAAATTGCCTTCTGGGTCAGCACCAGAGAGCGTATAAGCATCAGTATGACAGACACTGGTGGCTGCCATTTTGACCAGAACTTCTCCCGCTTTCGGGCCTTCCACCTCGATCTCGGTAAGTTCGAGCGGCTTACCCGCTTCTAGTGCAACGGCAGCACGTGATTTCATTATCGTCTCCAAGTCGTTCAGGGAATAGCAAGCGCTAGTGTAGGCCAGTCGGGCCGGTGGGATAAACCAAATGCGTACAAAACTGATACATCAGCATTCAATCGCATTCACTGCAAGCCCCCCTTTTGACGTCTCTTTGTACTTATCCTGCATATCGCGACCGGTATCGCGCATGGTGCGAATCACCTTATCCAGCGAGACAAAGTGCTCGCCGTCACCGTTAAGCCCCATGCGCGCGGCGTTGATCGCCTTGACCGAGGCAATCGCATTACGCTCAATGCACGGCACCTGCACAAGCCCACCTACCGGGTCGCAGGTGAGGCCTAAGTTGTGCTCCAACCCAATCTCAGCAGCGTTCTCTACCTGTGCGGGCGTACCGCCAAGCACTTCGGCTAGCCCCGCCGCGGCCATCGCACAGGCAGACCCCACCTCGCCCTGGCAGCCCACTTCAGCGCCGGAGATCGAGGCATTCTTTTTGCACAGAATACCCACCGCCCCCGCCGTCAGCAGGAAATTCACCACCTCGCTATCGGTAGCATCAGGCTCAAACTTTAAGTAGTACGCCAGCACCGCTGGCACGATCCCCGCCGCGCCATTGGTGGGCGCCGTGACCACGCGTCGGCCAGCCGCGTTTTCTTCATTCACGGCCAGAGCAAAGAGGTTGACCCAGTCCATGGCTGAAAAGGTCGAGATGATTAAGCGCTCGTTCTCAGCCGGATAAAAAAGCCGCTGATGCAGCTCATACGCCCGGCGGCGGACGTTCAGCCCACCGGGCAAATGGCCTCGAGCGTGTAGGCCGTTATCGATGCTTTCGCGCATCACATCCCAAATAGTGAGTAACTCACGGTGTATAGACGCGTCATCACGCCAGGCTTTTTCGTTTTCAAGCATCAATTGGCTGATACTCAAGCCGTGCGCCTGACACTGGCCAAGAAGCTCGGCGGCGGTATCAAACGGGTAGCGAAGCAATGAAGCGTCCTCCCCGATGTCTCCCGCGTCAGCTTGAGCCTGATCAATATAGAACCCACCCCCAGCGAATAGTAGGTATTGCGCGCCACTTCCTGCTCGCCGTTGGATGCCACAAGCTGTAACGCATTGGGGTGAAACGCCAAACACGTATCGTCCCAGGCAATATGCTCATGCATCGAGAACGCCACCGCCTGACCGTTAGGGAGATCAAGGGGTGCGCCGCTCTCAAGCGCTTGCAAGCGCGCGGCAATGCCGTCGGGGTCGAGCGTTTCCGGCGCTTCGCCCAGCAACCCCATCACCACAGCGCGGTCGGTGCCATGGCCTTTTCCCGTGGCGGAAAGCGAACCGCGTAGGGTAACGTTAATGCGTGTGACAGGCGCTTCTCCCAGTGACAGCGCGAAATCACGAGCAGCACGCATGGGGCCTACCGTGTGTGAGCTTGATGGCCCAATCCCCCGACGAAATAAATCAAATACGCTAATGGCCATGATCTCCCCCCATTTTTTGGGTTTTTATATTGCAATGGTTCGGACAGTTTCATGACGCAATAGCACCGTAGTGACATATCTCGTCGAAGTCGGGTCGGGATTTTATACGATTGAAGTCCAGAC
>NZ_JARWAN010000013.1:0-100893 GCF_031451755.1 Vreelandella vilamensis
TGGAATCGTGTTCTTGCCGGAACGTATTGATTACATTAGAGATTACCATCCACTATTTTTGTTTTCAGGCCTGCCTCGTGAATAACCCGGGTTTAGTGTGGTAACGAAACTACCTAAACAGGACGTTGCACTCTACGCCGTAGGGATCGTGGTGTTCCTTATGCCTACAGCACGTTTCACGCTGCGTGGCGTTAAACACGTTGTGTTCGTTAGCGTACAGAATAACTCTTGCAGTTCTATTTATATTTAGTTTTAAGGCTGCCACTTTCCCGCTGCTAACCAGTCTCCCCCAATGAAATGCGCCAGGTTTATAACGCTTAAGGGCGCTGTTGTCGGCCTACGAGGAGAGGATCGATGGAATTCGATGATGTATTGCCAAGAGCCAATGGCTCAAATGACGATGCAAAGGTACCTGACAGCTTTTTTCTCAAAAAACATGAAAAGGCACGGCTAATTGAGGCGGAGACTGCCTTACAAGCCTCTCGGGAATGGGCTCAGGCAACGTTGAACTCAATCGGCGATGCGGTGGTGACAACCGACTTGGCGTGCCGGATTACCTATTTAAACTGTGTTGCCGAAAAGCTAACGGGTTGGTCGAGCTCCGATGCGATGGGGAAGCCATTGGCCGAAGTCTTGATACTCGTCAATGGGCAGACACTAAAGACGGCGGCCAACCCTGCAGAGCGTGCCATGCAGGAAAACCGCACCGTTGGGCTTGCCATGGATAGCGTGCTGATTCGTAAGAACGGAAGTCAATTGGCAATAGAGGACTCGGCAGCCCCCATCCGTGACCGTGACGGTTTTATCAGGGGCGCGGTGATTGTCTTTCATGATGCCTGCCATTCCCCCCTCCAACTTTCAAAATTGGCCTATCAAGCGCAGCATGATGCGCTCACCGGGCTACCCAACCGAGTCTTACTTGAAGAACGCCTTTCTCGGGCCATTGGGTTAGCCAAACGGCATCAGCATCAGGTGGCTTTAATATATCTAGACCTTGATGCTTTCAAGCCCATCAATGATTCTCTCGGTCATTCTGTAGGTGACAGTCTTTTGCAGGCGGTTGCTGACCGCCTAAGCGAATGTGTCCGCGACACGGACACGGTATGTCGGCAGGGGGGCGATGAGTTCGTAGTGCTGCTCAATGAAATTGAAAAGCCACAAGATGCCGCCAGTATTGCGGAGAAAATCCTGGCCGCACTCGCCGCACCGTTTCGAATTGGCAGTCACGAGCTGCGCATTACCACCAGCATTGGCATCAGTCTTTATCCCGACCACGGCATCAATGCCCGTACACTGCTTAATAATGCTGATACGGCTATGTATTACGCCAAGGGGAGCGGTTGCAACCATTATCAGCTGTTCAGGGCCGATATGAATGCCTTGAAAGAGCAGCGACGCGATATCGAGTTTCAACTGGATCGGGCGCTGAAGGAAAAGACCTTCTTTCTCGATTTCCAACCCAGAATAGATATCGCGAATGGTCTTGTGTGTGGTGCGGAAGCGCTGGTGCGTTGGCGCAACCCCATGCTCGGCCTTATGCAGCCTTCGGCATTTCTCCCTGTTGCAGAAGCCCGTGGACTTATTGGCCCCATTGGTCACTGGGTACTGTTTGAGGTCTGTCGCCAATTACAAGCGTGGCGAGAAGAAGGTATGGAGATCGTACCTGTTGCGGTGAACATCTCGGCTATGGAGCTACAAGATAAGTCACTGCCCTCCTATATTGCCCAGATTTTGGCCCAGACGGGGCTAGACGCCCATTTTTTAGAACTGGAAGTGGCCGAAAGCAGCCTTGTGTATCATGAAAACGATGTTTCGATAACGACGCTGACCGCGTTGCGTCATTTAGGGATACGCATCGCCATTGACGACTTCGGTACCGGCACGGCCAGCCTGAAACGCTTGAAATGCTTTCCCCTCGAAACCATTAATATCGCCCCCTGCTTTATGCATGACATGCTCGATAGCCCAGAAAATATCAGCTTTATTGAAGCCCTTATCCATTTTGGCCAGAAATTGTCCTTACGCGTTATCGCCAAGGGTGTTGAAACTCAAACACAGTTGGATCGTCTCGTAATGTTAGGTTGCGATGGCGCCCAAGGCTTTTTGTTTAGTAAGCCACTTTCAGTCCAGGACTTTACAATGTTACTCGGTTACGGTCAGTCATCTTATCGGCTTCATCCATAGACGACAGTTTTGTCAGCTAACAAATCAGAGCAAAATTGTTCTAGGGGTAGAAATCAAGATTAACGACGCACGTCCGGCCAAGTTCAGCTGAGGTCGATTCCTTCGCCCAACTTAGTTTTGCTCGGCTTACGGCGCCAGAGTGCCCTCAGCTCCCTTCGAGCAGAACCTGGCGTTAACGCCACCATACATAATGCCACGCCCAACGAGGCTAGAAAGATTTGCGCGATGGTCGAGTCCTTAACGGAGATAGCCAAGAAAAAAGCTATCGTTCCAAGCGCCAGGACAAAGATGGTTTTCATAAATACTTTACTCGCAGAGGAAATATCTAATATGGAGTCTTCAAGGCTTTGAAAATAAGGGTTGACGAAGTCACTCATACTGGATGTTTGGCTCGAGCCTCTACTTGTAAATACCTTGTGCATCTCTTCTATTACGGTTCCAATTACCGTTGCTCGACATGAGTCATGAAAGTTAATAGGCCATAATGTCAACATCTTTTTGTCGGTGCTAACCGTGCCCACTAAAATCCCTGAAACCAAGATCGAAGCTCGGTCCGTAGAACGAATACTGTTGAACAAGCAGTCCACGAAGAAAGAAAGGCGCTACGTTCACTGCCGCAAAATAAGTGCAACCTCCTGTATTGGTGAACCCTTCGCCGCACTAAAAATGATATTAAAGGATAAATAATCACTTGACCGTGCGTTAGCGAACATGGGGTGATGAAAAATGCACACCGTTAACGCTTCACTCAAACCCCTACGATTTTTGAGCATGCACGAGCAACGGGAGTGGTGCCATGACCTGGAATATCGGACCGGTAGCTGAGAATCACTGCGGCGTGTGACATTGATGGTGCAGGAAAAGCCTGACGACCTGCTGCCGCATGCGTTTTTCCTGGTCACTAACCTCAGCCGCTATCACTACTCAGCCGAGAAGGTCCTGGCGCTCTATCGCAAGCGGGGCAAGACCGAAGACCATATAGGCGAACTCAAATTAGCGCTCAATCTGCACCTTTCCTCGACAGATCGCAAGTTCAGCGACATTAAGACTTGATGTCAAAAAAACCCGCTGGAAGGCGGGTTTTTTATCAATTCAGGCTGCTCAAACCTCACTCCCACTCAATCGTCGCAGGCGGCTTGCTACTCACGTCATAGGTCACCCGCGAAACCCCTTCCAACTCATTGATAATCCGGTTGGAGACTTTCTCCAGCAGCTCATAGGGCAGGTGCGCCCAGCGGGCGGTCATGAAGTCGATGGTTTCGACCGCGCGTAGCGCGATGACCCATTCGTAGCGGCGGCCGTCGCCGACCACACCGACGGATTTAACCGGCAGGAATACGGCAAACGCTTGGCTGGTTTTTTCGTACCATCCGGCGTTGCGCAACTCTTGGATGAAGATGGCATCCGCGTCGCGGAGGATGTCGGCGTACTCTTTTTTGACTTCGCCGAGGATACGCACGCCCAGGCCAGGCCCTGGGAACGGGTGACGGTAGACCATGTCGTAAGGCAGGCCGAGTTCCAGGCCGAGTTTGCGCACTTCGTCTTTAAACAGTTCACGCAGCGGCTCAACCAGCTTGAGCTTCATGGTTTCCGGCAGGCCACCCACGTTGTGGTGGGATTTGATCACGTGCGCTTTGCCGGTTTTCGAGGCGGCAGATTCGATCACGTCCGGGTAGATGGTGCCTTGGGCCAGGAATTCGACACCTTCGATTTTGCTAGCTTCATCATCGAATACATCGATAAAGGTGTTGCCGATGATTTTGCGCTTGGCTTCCGGATCGTTTTCGCCTTTGAGCTTATCCAGGAACAAATCTTCCGCGTCCACGCGAATAACCTTCACCCCCATGTGTTGGCCGAAGGTTTCCATTACCTGGTCGCCTTCTGCCTTGCGCAGCAGGCCGTTATCCACGAAGACGCAGGTCAGCTGGGTGCCAATCGCTTTGTGCAACAGCGCGGCCACCACGGAGGAATCCACCCCGCCGGAAAGACCGAGCAATACGTGGCGGTCGCCGACTTGCTCGCGTACCCGCTGTACCTGGTCTTCGATGATTTGCGCAGGCGTCCAGCGTTTTTCGGCGCCGCAAATATCCAGCACGAAGTGTTCCAGAATCCGCTGGCCTTGCAGCGTGTGGGTCACTTCTGGGTGGAACTGCACGCCATAAAACTGCTTTTCTTCCCAGGCCATGGCGGCAATCGGGCAGCTGGGCGTGGACGCGGTCACCGTGAACTCGGCCGGCGCCTTGGCGACCTTGTCACCGTGGCTCATCCACACATCAAGCAGACCCTTACCCGTGTCGTGATCCACGTGGTCTTTAATGGCTTTAAATAGCGCGGTGTCGGCGTCAATGCGGATTTGCGCATAGCCAAATTCACGTTGATGCGAGCCTTCGACGCTACCGCCCAGTTGCTCGGCCATGGTCTGCATGCCGTAGCAAATCCCTAATACGGGAAGCCCCATCTCGAACACGCACTGTGGCGCGCGCGGAGAATCCAACTCGATGACCGATTCCGGGCCGCCCGCGAGGATAATGCCGTTGGGGTTATATTCGCGGATTTCTGCTTCGGTGATGTCGAACGCGCGAACCTCAGAATAGACACCAATCTCGCGCACACGACGCGCAATCAGCTGGGTGTACTGGGAGCCGAAATCGAGAATCAGGATCTTGTGGGCGTGAATATCAGTCATGGCAATATCTCGTTGGTGGCCGAGGCCAAAAAAGCAAACGGCGAGGGTGTGCCTCGCCGCCGTTTCATTCATCTGCGCGATTAGCCTGCGCGGTAGTTGGGGGCTTCTTTGGTGATCTGCACGTTGTGGACGTGGGATTCGTTAAAGCCAGCGCCGGTGATTTTCACGAACTCCGGCTTGGTACGCATCTCTTGGATATCGCGGCAGCCGGTGTAACCCATGGAGGCACGCAAGCCGCCCATCAGCTGGTGGACGATCGCGCCCATCACGCCTTTATACGGCACGCGGCCTTCAATGCCTTCCGGTACCAGTTTTTCGGCGCCCTCGGCTTTGTCTTGGAAGTAGCGGTCAGCGCTGCCCTGGTTCTCGGACATAGCGCCCATGGAGCCCATGCCGCGGTAAGCTTTGTAGGTACGGCCCTGGTAAAGCTCCACTTCGCCCGGTGCTTCTTCGGTACCGGCCAGCAGACCACCCACCATGACCGCGCTGGCGCCAGCGGCAATGGCTTTTGAAAGGTCGCCGGAGAAGCGGATGCCGCCGTCGGCAATCAACGGAATATCGTAAGCTTCGAGCGCAGCGGCCACGTTGGAGACGGCGGTGATTTGCGGCACACCTACGCCGGTGACAATCCGGGTGGTGCAGATAGAACCGGGGCCGATGCCCACTTTCACCGCATCGGCGCCCGCCTCGGCCAGTGCCTTCGCAGCGGCAGCGGTGGCGATGTTGCCGCCGATTACCTGAATGGCGGGGAAGTGTTCCTTGATCCAACGAACGCGGTCAATCACGCCTTCGGAGTGGCCGTGGGCGGTATCCACCACGATCACGTCTACGCCTGCTTCGGCCAGCGCCGCGACGCGGTCCGGGGTTTCCGGGCCGGTACCGACAGCAGCGCCTACCAGCAAACGGCCATCGCTATCTTTGGCGGCCATCGGGTAGGTGCGGGCTTTTTCGATGTCCTGGAAGGTCACCAGGCCGCGCAGGTGGAAGGCGTCGTCAACGATCAGCATCTTTTCGATGCGGTGTTCGCGCATCTTGACTTTGCTTTCTTCAAGCTGGGTGCCTTCCGACACGGTGACCAACCGCTCGCGGGGGGTCATGATATCGGAAACGCTGTCGCCGTGGTTGGGCTGGAAGCGCATGTCGCGCTCGGTCACAATACCCACCAGGGTTTCGCCTTCGACCACCGGGAAACCGGAGAACCCATACTCGCGCGCCATGGCAAGCAGGTCTTCAAGCTTGGCTTTGGGGCTGACGGTAACCGGGTCTTTCACGATGACGCTTTCGTGCTTCTTCACCTTGCGCACTTCAGCGGCCTGCTGCGACAGGGTCATGCTTTTGTGAATGATACCGATACCACCTTCCTGCGCCATGGCAATCGCCAGGCGCGCTTCGGTCACCGTGTCCATTGCAGCAGAAAGCAGCGGAATGTTGAGCGAAAGGTTACGCGTCAGGCGGGTTTTCAGGCTGACATTCTTGGGGAGAACGTCGGAGAAGCCGGGGATAAGTAATACGTCGTCGAACGTAAGTGCTTCTTGAGCCATACGTAGCATAGCGGCAACACCCAATGTTGAAGTGGGAAGATGGGGCATGAAAGGTTAGTCGCGTAGTATAACGCCTATGCGACCAAGGCAGCAATTCGCAGACACGTTACCAACACCCATGACAAGGTTTTCTCACGCAACGTTTTCTCACACGACATTTTCTCACGCAACACAAGGTAATTTCATGCCAGACAAACCCGCCGCTCTCTCGGTTAGCGAACTCAACCGCCAGGCGCGTAAGGCGCTAGAACGCGACATGGGCGAGGTGTGGGTTGAGGGTGAGCTTTCCAATGTCTCGCGCCCAGCCTCCGGCCATGCGTATTTCACGTTGAAGGATGATCGTGCTCAGGTGCGCTGTGCGCTGTTTCGCCAGCAAGCGCGGTTTGTGAGCGCACCCATGCGCGATGGTGATCAGGTCAAGTTGCGCGGGCGAGTATCCCTGTTTGAGCCGCGTGGCGATTACCAGCTGATTGTCGAGGCGGTGCAAGCGGCGGGCTTGGGCGAACTGCTAGCGGCGTTTGAGCGCTTGAAAACCCAGCTTGACGCTGAAGGCGTCTTTGCCAATGCACGCGCGCTACCCCACCCACCCCGGCGGCTAATGATTTTAAGCTCCGCCACGGGAGCCGCCATTCGCGATGTGCTGGCGGTGTTAAGCGCGCGCTGGCCACTCACGGAGGTGACGCTGATTCCGGTGCCGGTGCAAGGCAAGGAGGCCGCGCCCGCGATGGTGGCCGCCCTCGGCCTACTCAATCGTCAATCACGGCTCGATCCTGAGCGCGACGCAGTGCTCATTACCCGCGGCGGCGGCAGTTTGGAGGATCTGTGGGCGTTCAATAACGAGCATTTAGCGCGGGCCATTTTTCATTCACGCCTGCCGGTGATGTCGGCTGTCGGCCACGAGGTCGATGTGACACTGGCCGACTTTGCCGCCGATGAGCGCGCGCCGACCCCTTCTGCCGCCGCCGAACGCCTGGTGCCCGACCAGCAGACCCTCAAGGGCCAGCTAGAGCACCATGAAAACCGCCTTCAGCGGGCCATGCAGGCCCGCCTAGAAAGAGACAACCAACGGCTCGATACGCTGCGAGCCCAATTACGCCACCCCGGTGAACAGCTCAAACAGCAGCGCCAGTACCTCACTATTCTCAGTCAGCGCTTACAACGGGCCACTAACGCACGGCTTACCCAGCAGCGAGAGCGCGTGGAACAACTCAAAGGGCGGCTGACAAGCCAGGACATGACTCGCCTGCACCAAGCCGAACAAGCGCGACTCCACCAGTTAATACGGCGCTTAGATAGCGCCATGCGGCGCACACTAACGTCACAGCAAGCGCGGCTCACCAGTGCGGCGCGCGAGCTGAATGCAATAAGCCCCTTGGCTGTATTGGGGCGTGGCTACGCCATCGCGCAGGACGAGAGCGGCCAAGTGGTTCGCCGAGCGCAAGACACGCAACCGGGGCAAACGCTCAAACTGCGCCTGGGTGAAGGCAAGCTCAGCGTCGAGGTAAAACGGCGCTATCAGCGTTAAACGCTTACCAAGCGCCTTGCTGGCAGGGCGATGTCTCACCCGGCAAATAGCAGGCCCAGGTGGGTGTCTTGCCGAGCGTTATCACCACGCTGGCAAGGGTATTTTCGTTATCCGGGTCGTCAGGCTCACAGCGCAAAATGGGTAGCGCCTCTTGTGCTTGATCTTGAAGAATCGTCAGCGGGTTGCGCACGCCTTGAGCAAGCAACGCCTCGCCACGGCCCTGACGATCAGCGGAGGAGCGCGTCAGGCACTGTTTACCCGGATGGTAAAGCGCGTGATTGGCGTGAACGGCCGGCGCCGAAAGCACGGTGGGCACGGTGTCGCCCGCGCCAAACTCGACGCTCACCATGCGCCTGCCGCCCCGCTCGGCCAGCGTGAGATGAAAACCGCCGCATTGATTGAAGCGTTCAAGCAGCTCAATCGCCGCGTCGATATCGGAAACGCCCAAAAGGGCACGGCACACCGCCATACGAGGGATTGTCGGCGTTACCTGAGTCAGCCGCAGATTATTGACCGCAAAGGCAAAATCACCGTGGCGTACCCCCACCGTATGCCCCGGCAGGGAACCGGGATAACAGAAGGCGCTAAACGCCGCCTCCCCTGCCGGCTGCGCCGTGACCCACAGACAATGCCCCTGCAAGCACGGCAAGCCGTCTTCGTTATGGGCCAAAAGCACCCCGGGCAGCTGCACGCTGGTGCAGCCATCCGCTGCGGTCGCCAACAAATCCCCACGACAATTCCAGGCGACGACATCCACTAGCGGCAGCTCAAGCCCTTCGGCAAGGCCGCAAAGCTCTTGCCAGACGGCGGGGAAGTCACGCTGTGTGTTCGCGGCCAATCGCCTTATCACGTCAGCGTTTTCTCGCGCCTGCGCTTGCACAGCTTGCCAAGCAGGGTCGTGTCTCAGCACACGGTGAACGGCGTCACGCCCACGCTCGCCAAGCTGGCAGCCCAACTCAAACGGCGTGCCCGCGATATTGCAGCGCTCAAGGGGGGTCACAGTAGCGCCTTAATCAACACTTTGGATTTTCGCGCGTGGTTGTACGTTTCACGCTTCAGCGGCGGCAAATCGTCCAAGTTGGCGGGTGCAAAGCCGCGCTCGACAAACCAGTGAGCCGTGTGGGTGGTCAACACAAAGAGCCTCGCAATGCCGCGGCTTCGGGCGCGCTGCTCAATGGCGTCGACCAGCCGCTCGCCCCGCTCGCCACCGCGATAGCTCGCGTGCACGGCCACGCAGGCAAGTTCACCGAGTTGTGCATCCGCAAAGGCGTGCAGCGCCGCACAGCCAATGACCATGCCATCACGCTCGATCACCACGTAGTCATCAATTTCATGTTCTAAACGCTCGCGGGAGCGGGCCACCAGCATGCCGCGCTGCTCCAGCGGTTCGAGCAGGTCCAAAAGCCCCGCGACGTCGTTGAGTGTCGCCGGGCGCAGCTGTTCGTAGCGATGCTGGGTGATCATGGTGCCCACGCCGTCACGGGTGAAAAGCTCCCCCAGCAGCGCATCGTGGTTGCGCCAGCACAAAAGATGCGTGCGTGCGACCCCTTCGCGGGCCGCCTGGCAGGCCGCATGAAGATGGCGCGCCAACTCGCTGCCCGGTGTGGCCTGGCGTAACCGCGGTTGCGCTTCAAAGGGCGAGAGCTGACGCAATAGCGCCCCGGTTTCGTCTTCCAGCCCTTCCGATTCGCCGAGCAAAATCAACTTGTCGGCTTTTAGCGCCACGGCGGCGTGCTGCGCCACCTCAGAGGCGTCTAAATCAAACACTTCTCCGGTGCTCGAAAACCCCAACGGCGACAACAACACTAGCGCGCCTTTATCCAATAACCCTTGGATGGCGCTGGCGCGCACCCGGCGCACCTCGCCGCTGTGATCGAAATCGACCCCTTCGCGCACGCCCAGCGGTTTAGCGGTCACCAGGTTGCCGGAAATCACGTTGAGTTCAACGCCGTGCAACGGCGTGCTGGGTAGCCCCAGCGAAAGCCGCGCTTCTAGCCACAGCCGCTGATGCGCCGCGACTTGCTCAACGGTCGCCATGACCGCGCGATCGGCGACCCAGCGGCCGTTCACGCGCCTGGGCGTCACCTTGGCTTGCGCTAGCGCCGCCTGCACCTGGGGGCGAATACCAAACACCACCACCAAGCGCACACCTAGCGAGTGCAAAAGCGCCAAGTCTTGTATCAGCTGTTCGCCACGCCCCGATGCCATCGCCTCGCCTTCGATCAAAATGACGAAGGTTCGTCCGCGGTGCGCATTGATATAGGGCGATGCATTACGGAACCAGTCAACAAAAGGGAAGCGCGTATCCAAGGGCCGCTCTCCGGCAGCAGGGTGAATGAAATCTCGTATGCCGATTTTACCGGCCCGCTTACTTTAGCAGAGCACAAAAAATTTAGCAGAACACAAAAAAGCGGCATCTTCTCGCTGCGTCATGCACAAGAAGATACCGCTGAGGGTTGTTGAACGCTTTTGGCGTTAAGGGCTAGCCGAAGATGCCTTTGAAAATAAAGAAGAACAAAACGGCAAGACCCGCACCGGCAGGTAGCGTAATCAACCACGACATGGCGATAGTGCCAATCACCCTTAGGTTAAGCGCCGCCATGCCGCGGGCAAGACCCACGCCCAACACCGCCCCCACTAGCGTATGCGTGGTGGAGATCGGCAACCCCGTGCCCGAAGCCAGCACCACCGTCGTCGCGGCGGCAAGCGTGGCGGCAAACCCACGGCTAGGCGTAAGCTCGGTGATGCCCGTGCCGACGGTCGCGATCACCTTGTGGCCGTACGTCACCAGACCCACGACAATGCCGCCACCGCCCAACACCAGCACCCACCAAGGCACCAGCGCCGCGCCTTCAACATCGCCGCCGCTTTGTACTACGCTAATTACCGCCGCTAGCGGGCCGACCGCGTTGGCCACATCGTTGGAGCCGTGGGCGAAGGCCATCGCACACGCGGTGAAGATCATCAGCACGCCAAAAGCGCGCTCAACGTTGGCATAACCGAAGTGGTCATCACTGGATTCGACGTACTTCACGCGGCGCTCCATCCAAGTGCCAATGGCCGAGAGCAGCAACCCGAAAATGACCGATATCACCAAACTTTGCGCAAAAGAGAGATCAAGACCAACGTGCTTCAATCCTTTGGTCATGGTGACCATCGCCACCACAAACCCCACGAGGAATACGTAAGCGGGCAGATAACGTTTAGCGGCCGTTAGCGGATCGCGGGCTTCAAACACCAGGTGATGCAGCGATTTGAATATCACAAAGGCAACGGTGCCAGCCAGCAGCGGCGATACGATCCAGCTCGCGGCAATGGCCCCTACACCACCCCAATCCACCGTGGCCGCGCCTAAACCGGCAACGGCAAAACCAACGATAGCGCCGACGATGGAGTGGGTGGTGGAAACCGGCCAGCCTTTCATTGAGGCAATCAAAAGCCACGTACCCGCTGCCAGTAATGCTGAGAGCATACCGTAGACCAACAGCTGCGGATCATCTTGCAAAAGCTCCGGGTCAATAATGCCTTTGCGAATGGTATTGGTCACCTCACCGCCGGCAAGCCACGCACCGAGAAACTCAAAAATAACGGCGATGATAATCGCTTGTTTGATGGTAATGGCTTTGGAGCCAACCGAGGTGCCCATGGCATTGGCGACATCGTTGGCCCCAACCCCCCAAGCCATGAAGAAGCCAAACAAGCAGGCAAGAATGATGAATATCTCGCCGTGTTGCGCAATAATTTGCATCTTGCCCCCTTTTAACGCGCGGTCAGAATCTGCAAGCGGCTACCCACGCGCTCGGCGCGGTCGGAAAGCTCACCGACCCAATCGATGATCTTGTAAAGAAAGATCACATCGACCGGCGGTAACTCGCTTTCCAGCGCAAATAACTGACGACGAATTTCCACTTGCTGGCTGTCCGCTTGATGCTCAAGGGTATGTAGCTCACGGATCATGTTCTGCATGACATCAGACACGTTGCGCCCAAAGCCGGATTCAAGCAGATCTTTCAGCTCTTCAAGCGCCTGGCGCGCCTGGGCTACACAAGCCACGCTGGTATGCATGTAGTGGCGCATGGGCTCGGCAAGGCTTTCCGGCACGCGCATTTTGCGCCCCAGCATAATGCCGGTAATGTCGCGTACCTTATTGGCGATTTTGTCCTGTACGCTGATCAAATCGAGAATATCCGAGCGTGACACGGGCAAAAACATGGTATTGGGTAGGTTGAGGCGCAGTTCTGTTTTAAGCACATCCGCTTCGTGCTCCAAACGCGTGATGTTTTCACGCAGTTGGGCAGCACTCTCCCAGTCACCTTGAAGGGATGCTTCAAAGAACGGCAGTAGCTGGTCGGCACAGTCATTCGCTTTGACGATATGCGCCAGCAGCGGCTGGAATGGCGAACGGCCAAACATCGCAGAAAAAGGATTGGAGGTAACCATAAAGCCTTTTAGCCTGTTTTCGGAAAGCCTGGATTTGGCGGGCGCCAGTATAAAGACTGACCTGGCGCTCGTCACAAAAAATTCATACTGTCTTAAAAATTTAACCGTAGTGTCATATTAACGAGGTGGCAAACGTCATGGAAAATCCGAAAGTCTCTGCTGTAGCCCCGACGGAAGTGGAGCTCAAACTGGCCCTCGCTCCCGGCGGCCCGGCCCAGTTGGCTGCCCACCCGCTGCTTGATACCACCACGGCAACGCGGCTTACGCTGACCAATACCTACTTTGATACCCCGGACGGCGCCCTTGGCGCGGCGCGCGTTGCGCTACGCTTGCGCCAGGTCAACGGCCAAACGCTGCAAACGGTTAAAACTGCCGGACAAGGCGGCGGCGGGCTATCCTCCCGTGAAGAGTGGGAATGGGAAGTCAGTGGCAACCAACTCGATATCGCCGGGTTGAAAGCACTACCACCGTTTCAGGCGATGGAGGATGCCACTCTCGCAACCCTTGAGCCCCAGCTGCGCACCGATTTCACGCGCACAACGTGGGATATCCACCACCAGGAAAGCCATATTGAGCTGGCGCTCGACGAGGGGGACATTATCTGTCATGGCCATCACGCCCCGATTTGTGAGATGGAGTTGGAGCTTAAAGGTGGCGCGCCCAACGCCCTGTGGGACCTTGCCACGACCTTAGCGGCGGACGTTGCCCTTCGCCCGTCGGACAGCAGCAAAGCGGCCCGCGGCGCCGCACTGGGCCACCAACATTGGCCGCTACCCGAAGCGCACACGCCGAGCGAATGGCTCCACCGGGCCACACTGGCGCTGGACGCCTTCCACGATAGCGGCCAGAACGCATTTCTCACCCGGGCCTTGGAAGCGCTCACGCAGCTTGCCGCACATCCCGCGCTTGATGATTCGGTGCGCCCGCTCGCCCAAACGCTGCTTCAGGCGCTTGATGAATACGGCCAGCCCAATACGGCGTATGGTAGCGCCGCGCTGACCCTGGCGCGGTCTTTAGCAGAACCCACCGAGCTGCGTTGACGTGACGCGAATCTGACGACTGACGTAAGGACACCGCGATGAGCCTGACACCCGCCGGCAAAGGTCTGCGCACCCAGCTTTTCCACCTGATTTTCGAATCCGATACACCGGCCGCGAAAACATTCGACATCGCGCTGATCATCGCCATTTTGATTAGCGTCGCGGCCCTGCTGCTCGATAGTGTCGAGGCCTACCACGCTCGCTTTGGCACGGTATTCCGGTATATCGAGTGGGGGTTTACGCTGCTATTTACCGTGGAGCTCGCCATTCGGATCTATTGCCTGGAACGCCCATGGCTTTATCTAAAAAGCTTCTACGGCATTGTCGATTTGATGGCCATCGTGCCGGCGTGGCTGGTGCTGGTCGTCCCCGGCGCCCAGAGCTTGGTGCTCATTCGTATACTGCGGGTGCTACGCATTTTTCGTATTCTGCGCTTGATGGAATTTGTCGGTGAGGGGCGATTACTGCTCGATGCGCTTAAACGTAGCCTGCGGCAAATTTTTCTGTTTTTCTTCAGCATTTTGATGGTGGTCACGCTGTTTGCCGCGTTGATGTACGCCATCGAATCCCCTGAGGCGGGCTTTACTAGCATCCCCATCTCGATTTATTGGGCGATTGTGAGCATGACCACGGTGGGTTACGGCGATATCGTGCCGGTCACCCCGCTCGGTAAAGCGATTACCGTGATACTCATGTTGATTGGCTACTCGATTATCGCGGTGCCCACCGGGGTGTTTTCAGCGCAGGTGATTCGCTCGATCCGCCAAGACCGCTACTCCGACGAAGCGTGCCCCGGTTGCGGCTATGACCGCCACGAAAAACAAGCGCTCTACTGCCTGCGCTGCGGCACTTGGCTGGATGAGTACAGCGAAGACCCGCGCAAGCACGAGTCTTCGACAGAGAATGATCAAGACACTTGATGTTTAAAGCGCTTGAAACGGCGCCACATCCCCACGCCCTTCGCGGAGGATTTTCGGTGGCAAATCGCGCAGGTCGATGACGCTTGTCGGGTCAAGCTGGCACGCCCCGCCGTCGATAATCAAATCCAGATGGGCGCCAAAGCGCTCGCGGATATCTTCGGCATCGGTCATGGGTAATGCCTCGCCCACGGGGATTAGCGTCACGCTCATCAGCGGCTCACCCAGGGCATCGAGTAGCGCATGCGTAATCCGGTGGTCCGGCACGCGCACCCCGATAGAGCGGCGCTTAGGGTGTAAAAGCAAGCGCGGCACTTCGGTGGTGGCCTCAAGAATAAAGGTGTAAGCCCCCGGCGTGTGTGCTTTCAGCAGGCGAAACACGTCATTGTCCACTTTCGCGTAGGTGCCAATTTCGGAGAGATCCGAACACACCAACGTAAAGTTGTGTTTATCGTCCAGCGAGCGCAGCCATTTGATTTTTTCGATGGCTTTTTTCTCACCAAGGTGGCAGCCCAGTGCGTAACCGGAATCGGTGGGATAGGCCACCACACCGCCTTTTCGAATAATTTCGATTGCCTGATCAATCAAGCGCTTTTGCGGGTTTTCCGGGTGAATCTGAAAAAATTGGCTCATGGTCAAAGCCTCCCTACGGTGAATAACGTTTCAGTATAGATAGTCTAGTCGAGCGTGCTTAGCAGCCAATCGCTCATTAACAGTCGCTAACGGACAAAGCAGCGCGAGGCTAAAAGCGGATGGCACCATACCGGCGGCGCGGCCGTGCGGGGCACAACGCTCATGCTTCCAGGTGCTGCGTGGCTACCAGGAAAGTGAAAGTCACTGCCGAGTGAAACGTACAAATCGCGCTCGACTAGCTGACGCGCCAAATCCCGCGTGGCATCCGAATTCTGCTGGCCGTTCACCAGCTCCACCGCTTGGCCACCCGCCTCACAAAACGTATCCATCAATAGTCCGCGCTTACGCCGCGTCAGCCGGTAGCGCAGCGGGTGAGCGATCACGGCCACGCCCTTAGAGGCCACGATCCACTCTACCGCCTGGCTCACTTCCGGCCACTGCGCTTTAACGTCGCCTTTTTTGCCACTGCCAAGAAAGCGTTTAAACGCATCGGCCCAATCTTTAGCCACGCCCTCTTCCACCAGCGCGCGGGCAAAATCCGGGCGCCCTAGCGGTCGCTCGCTCCCCGCGTGAGCGCGTGCTTTTGCTAGCGCCTCTGGCAACCCCATTTTTTCCAACCGCTGGGCGATCACCTCGGCGCGCTCGATCCGCGCCTCGCGCTGCTGCGCAAGCCCTTCGACCAGCGGGCCTTGCAGGCCGTTCGGCATCAGCGCCACCACGTGAATCCCCACCCCCTGCCAGCGTGTGGATATCTCGCTACCCGGCAACAGGCAAATACCCGCCTGTTGCGCGGCTTGCTCGGCCTCAAACACGCCATCCATCGTGTCGTGATCGGTCAACGCCATATGAGTCAACCCTCGCTGCGCACACAGCGCAACTAACGCCGTAGGCGAAAGAGCACCATCGGAGGCGGTAGAATGCATATGGAAATCAACCGAATAGTGCTGATCGGCAGCGAGCGTGCGAGGAAGTGTGGCAATAGGCATGACGCCGTCGAACGAGTTTGTCAAAATAGCGGGCTCAAACAAGGCAGAATATGCCGTTATAGTGCGTTCTGCCAATCATGTGGTCAATGGCGCACTTTCGTTATCAAGGAGTTATGCCCATGCTGTACGCCGTTATCAGCGAAGACGTTACCAACAGTTTAGAGCGCCGCTTGGCCGCTCGCCCTGACCACCTCGCGCGCTTGGAAGCGCTTCGCGATGAAGGACGTTTGCTACTGGCCGGCCCCTACCCGGCCATCGACGCCGATAACCCCGGCGAGGCTGGCTTTAGCGGTAGTCTCGTGATTGCCGAGTTTGAAAGCCTCGATGCCGCGCAGGCCTGGGCTGACGCCGACCCGTATATGATTGCCGGTGTCTACGCCAACGTCATGGTAAAACCGTTTAAGAAAGTCTTGCCTTAATGTGCTTAGGCGTCCGTGGCTGTTCACAACCGTTTTTCCACACCGTCTTTTTTCACAGTGGCTGTGGACAACTCTGTGAAAACTCGGCGGACGCCTTTCGCTAAGCCAGAAATAACGCCCGGCTCACCACATTGGTTATTTTTTAACCACTTATGCTTCAACCATACGCTCTTGCAGGCGGAGACTTCTGTGACCCAGTCCACCGGCCCTTCTTGCTTTCCCCCGTTGCCCGCGCTTTCGGCCCTTACGCCACCCGAGCTGCGTTGGGAAAACGGCGCACCGCACTCGCAAGCCTTTGATGACGTGTACTTTTCCCGTGAAGACGGGCATGCCGAAACGGAGCACGTGTTTATCCACGCCAACCGTTTGCCCGAGCGTTTTGCCAACTGGCGCGAGGCGCGGGCGTTTGTCATCGGCGAGACAGGCTTCGGTACCGGGCTCAATATGCTCTGCGCCTGGGCATGCTTTGAGCGCCACGCCCCCGCCACGGCAAGGCTGCATTTACTCTCCACTGAAAAGTATCCACTGCCGCGCCAAGCTCTGGCGAAAGCGCTCAGCGCCTGGCCGTCGCTTGAAGGTTATGCACAGCCGCTACGGTCGCAGTGGCCGGACGCGGTGAGCGGTATCCACCGGTTGCACTTGAGCGAGCGGGTGACGCTCGATGTGCACTTTGGCGATACCGCCGAGCGGCTCGCATTGCTCGATGGTCAGGTTGATGCCTGGTTTCTGGATGGCTTCGCGCCATCAAAGAACCCTGAGATGTGGCAGCCGTCACTTTTCCACGCCATGGCGGCGCGCTCACGCCCAGGGGCAACGTTTGCCACTTTTACCTGCGCCGGGGTCGTTAAGCGCGGCCTGAAAGCCGCCGGCTTTCGCTGGCAAAAAGTATCGGGGTTTGGGCGCAAGCGGGAAATGCTCGCCGGTCATATCGGCACGCCACCCGCTGACACACGCCGCCGCCAAACGCCCTGGTTCACGCCACCGCCGCCTCAGCCTGTCAAGCACGTAGTGGTGATTGGCGCTGGCATCGCCGGGAGCAGTGTGGCGTCTGCGCTAGCACGGCGTGGCGTGGCGGTCACCGTGGTGGATAAAACCACCCCGGCGGCGGGTGGTTCGGGCAATCACCAAGGCGCGCTCTACGTTAAGCTTGCCGCCGAAACCAACGCGCAAAGCCGGGTTTATCTTAGCGGGCTCATGTACAGCCGCCGTTGGCTTAAATGGCTCGACCCAGCGCGAACGCTGTGGGGCGAAAGCGGTGTGCTGCAACTGGCATTAAGCGACAAAGAAGCCCAGCGACAACGCCGTTTTTTCGCTAATCATCCGCTGCCCGCTTCGCTTCTCACCCTTCACCCGCGAGGCGAACTTAACGCCCTAGCGGGGCTTCCCGTGGCGGGTGAGCAGGGGCTTTTCTACCCACAGGCCGGCTGGGTACGCCCCCAAAAACTATGTGAGCGATTATTAACAACACCAGGAGTGCATTACCAACAAGGCGAGGTTACGCAGTTGCACCAAAGGAACAACGGCTGGCAACTGACGATGGCAAGCGGTGACCTATTAGCGGCGGACCAGGTGGTGATTGCCAGCGCGCATTTAGCAAATGGCTTTACCCAAACGCGCGCTCTGCCGCTGCAGGCGGTACGCGGCCAGGTATCGAGCGTGCCCTTGCCCGCTAACGTCACCGGCCCAAAACCGGTGATTTGCGCGGGTGGCTATGTACCACCGGCGTTGGCTGGCATTCTCACTTTTGGCGCGAGCTTTGTGCCCAACAGCGAAACGACCGGGGTATTCCCTGAGGAGCACCAGCGCAACCTTGATGAGCTGCGCCAGAGTGTGCCAGCGCTTGCCGATGCACTGGAAAACGCGGGCCTTAGCGCCGAGGATTTTGAAGGCCGCGCGGCGGTGCGGGCGGCAAGCCCGGATAAGTCGCCCTATGCAGGCCCGGTGCCAAATGCTGACGCCTGGCAAGCGGATTATGCCGTGTTGGGCAAAGACGCCTCGCGCGTGCCGACGCAAACCGGTCAACACCATTCGGGGCTTTGGATCAGTGCTGCCCACGGCTCGCGGGGCTTAGCCAGCGCGCCGCTGTGCGCTGAAGTGATCGCGTCGCGCATGTGCGATGAACCGCTGCCGTTAGAAGCGCCGCTGGCGGATCACCTCCACCCTGGACGGCGGATTATCAGCGCGCTGATTCGCCGCCAAGTGTTATAGCCTGCGCTTCCTTTATAGCTGTCAGCTATGACTAAGCGTCAGCTAAAATTATGCGTCAGCTAAGACTAGGCCTCAGATAAGAAAATCCGGGGCGGGGCGGCCTAAGTGGTAGCCCTGGCCGTAATCGATACCTTGCTCGCGTACCGCGTTCATGACCGCTTCGTCTTCGATAAACTCAGCAATTGTCTCTACCTTTAGGCTCTTCGCTAGCGTCACGATACTTTTCACAAAGGCCAGGTACTTATCGTCATTCAGCATATTGCGGATAAACTCACCCTCGATTTTGATGACGTCGATGGGGAACTGCTTGAGATAATGAAACGAGGAGTAGCCGGAGCCAAAGTCGTCAATCGCAAAGTTAAAGCCTTGCATCTTCAGGTCGAGCACAAACTTTTCCAACAGCTGTAGGTTGCTAACCGTTTCGCGCTCGGTGAGCTCAAATACAATCCGCTTCGGGTCAATTTCGTAATCCAGCGCTAGTTGGTGAATGCGGTTGATAAATTCACCGATGATCAGCGAGCGCGGCGAGAGATTGATAAATAGCGTACCGGTATAGCCCTGTACATGAATTTGCTTAAAGGCTTTTTCGATCAGCATATAGTCCATACGGTGGATGACGCCGATGCTTTCGGCGATATCGATAAACTCACCGGCGGGCACAATGCGGCCATCCTGTTCAATGCGCATAAGCAGCTCGTGGATGTGCGTCTCGCCGCTGTTCACGTCCACAATCGGCTGGAAGTACGGCACGATACGTCCCTCTTCCAGGGCATTGAGCACCATCTGGTTTTTCTCACCCACTTCGCGATAAATCGCCGCGACTTCATCCTCTTCCGGCAGGGCGAGGCAATTTTTCCCTTGGCGCTTGGCCTTATACATCATGTTATCGGCGAGCAAGAACAGGTCTTTCGGGTCCTCGGCGTGTTCGGGATAAACCGCAATACCCACCGACGTGGTCGCCCGCACGGGAGAGCCATCCGGGGCCATTAACACTAGCTCGGAAAGCTCCCTTGCAATGCGCTGCGCCACCGAATACGCCTGAGAAGCGCCGGCATCGGGCAAAATGACCGTAAATTCATCACCCCCGTAACGGGCTAGGAAATCGCCCGGACGCACGGCGTTAGAGAGCGCCTTACCGAATGCCTGCAAAAACTGATCACCAAAGGCGTGACCATAACGGTCGTTAACCAGTTTGAAATTGTCCACATCGAGCATCAGTAGGCTAAAAGATTCTTTATGGCGGTTGGCGCGCCCCACCTCGTAGTGGAGCAGATCTTTAAACACGCGCTGGTTGTGCAGCGACGTGAGCGGATCGCGGGTGGCGTAAAACTCAAGATCACACGTATATTTGTAAATCGCTTTAACCGAGCCAACGAGGTTCAATAGCGTCGAGAGAATGCCGTCGATCACAATATGGCGAATCGGGTCTTTGGCGATTTCGGACTGCACCCCAATACCTACCACGCCGCCAATGCGCGGCGCTTCCAGCAGTAACGATTTGGTTTCCAACTCGATCTCTTCCGGGCTAATGGTAATCGCCTGGCTGTCAATATCACCGTTATGCTCAACGCTGTGGTGGGTAATGCGCACAATCGCCACATCTTCCTGAAAGTGCGGATTCTGCTCAAGCTGACGGGAGACAATGCGCTCAAGCAGTTGACGATCTCCCTTGGTAGGCTCGCGGTACCAGAATATCTCCAACTCATAGCCTTCGTCTTCCACTTGGAAGATGGTCATTAGCGTATGCGCGTCAATTATCGTATTGATCTCGATGAGCAGGTCTTTGATAAACTCACGCCAGTCGCGCACCACGTCGGAGGTGATGATAAATTTGCTCAACAGGCGAATTTCAAACTCAAGAATATCCTTATCCACGGCGACGTTTTTCAGCCGCTGCGCCAAGGCATTGATATCGCCAAAGGCATGATTTAGCTCATCAAAGGAGAGATCCACATCGCTGACATCCAGCGTGCGGAAATCTTTCACCGTGTTCACCGAGCTTAAGCGCGCACGAAACTGATCCAGTGCGCGCTTAACGCGCTCTGCCGCAAGCGAAGAGACTAGCCCGGCGGCAAACAGCATGACCAGCGACACAATCACAAACAACACCACGTAGCCCCGGCGCGCCTCAGAAGCAACCGGGTTCATATCGTGCTGAATATCAATCACGCCCAGCACATCGCCCACTTGCGCATTGGTATGGCAAGCCAAACACTCGGCACGGGCGGTCATGGGATAAATACGGCGGGTAATGTTGTCGTCGTACGTAACGCTTTGCTCACCGTCGGCAAACGCGTTTTGAATCGGCCGATCCATCTGTGGCTGCGTAATGTGACCGTAAAGCTCGGCCACCAGCGCGCCACGATAGATTTCGAGATCAAAGGGAGAGTCTTCGTGAGCCGATTTGGTTGCCTCGACAAAGCGCTCCAACTCTTCACGATCCCAACCACGACGCATCACTTCAAACATCGAGTTAAACGTCTGCTCAGCGATGTTCTGCGACGTTTGTGCCGCCTGACGACGCATGATGTCTTCATAAAGCAGCGAGGCCGCCAGCGTCACGCCTAAAAAGACGACAAGCGCTGACGCGAGAATGACGCAAAAAACGAAGCCGCGCAGTGTAGAAAACGGCTGTAAGAGTCGAAAATACCAAGAGCGCATCGCGGCCTGCCACTTGCTTAGTTAAAAGCTTGCTTAAGTAAATAGTGCTAAACAGCACCCAAAAAAGTGCTAGCTAGCCTATGCCAGGCGCGAGGTAGGGATAAACACGCTTTTGGTCGCAAAGCGCGTAAAGCTGACGTGAGCTTGATGTGCGTCAAACGAGATCACCTTCCTCTTCATCGTCACCAAGGTCACGACCAAAGCTACGCCACTGCGCCAGCGTCATCACTTCGGTCATTTCCAGCTCTAGATCATGCGCAATAATCAACTCATCACGCTCAAGCTGCTGTTTTAGCTCAGCAACCCAGCCGCGCATCCCTGCGCCGGTATCGGTGGTGTCATAGCCTTGGCGGGTCACAAAGGCTTCAAGCAGGGCATCGAGTGTTTCACTTGGCAGCATACGCGCGGGCACTTCGATGAATCGGCTCATGCGTTGTCTCCTTCTTTGCCGTTTTCCCAAGCGTCTAAGCGCTTAAGAAACGTGGCTTCGTCGATAACCATAACGCCTAACTGTTCGGCTTTGGTCAGCTTGCTACCCGCGGCCTCGCCCGCTACCAAACCAGCGGTTTTCTTCGATACGCTGCCGGAAACCTTGGCACCCAGTGCCTGCAGGCGCGCTTTGCCTTCGTCGCGGGTCATGCTCTCCAGAGTGCCGGTAAGCACCCAGGTTTGCCCCTCTAGCGGCGTAGGGCCGCGTACCACGTCGCGCTCTTCCCAGCGCACACCCGCCGCCAACAGCGCCTTGAGCGTTTCTTGGTTATGTACTTGACGGAAAAACGTATGCACATGCGCCGCAACGACAGGGCCAACATCATCCACCGCTTCTAACGCGGCTTTGTCGGCCTCTTGTAAGGCGCTTAACGTGCCGAAGTGCGTGGCCAAATTAGTGGCGGTCGCTTCGCCCACTTCACGAATTCCCAGGGCATAAATAAAGCGCGAAAGCGTGGTTTCTTTGGCGTTTTGGAGCGCATTGACCAGGTTAGACGACGACTTTTCCCCCATACGCGGCAGCGTTTGCAACTGATCGACGCTTAAGTGGAAAAGATCGGCCGGTGTTTTGACCCAATCGCGCTCCACTAACTGATCAATCAACTTTTCTCCTAAACCATCGATATCCAGCGCGCGGCGGCTGGCGAAGTGCTTTAACGCCTCTTTACGTTGTGCTGGGCAGTAGAGCCCGCCAGAGCAGCGCGCCACCGCTTCGCCCTCCACCCGCTCAATCTCCGAGTCGCACACCGGGCAACGGGTCGGAAAGACAATTTCACGGGCATCAGCCGGGCGCTTATCAACGTCAACGCGCACCACTTGGGGAATCACATCGCCCGCACGCCGGATGGTGACTGTATCGCCAATGCGCACATCCAGCCGCGCGATCTCATCGGCGTTATGCAGTGTGGCGTTAGACACCATGACACCCGCCACGCTTACCGGCTCCAAGCGGGCTACCGGCGTAATGGCGCCGGTACGCCCCACTTGAAACTCAACGTCATTGAGGCGAGTAATTTCTTCCTGTGCGGGGAATTTAAATGCCACGGCCCAACGCGGCGCACGGGCAACAAACCCCAACTCGCGCTGCAAGCGAAGGGCATTGACCTTGATCACCACGCCGTCAATATCAAAACCAAGCCGGTCGCGCTTCTCTCCTAGCGTCTCACAATAATCCGCGACGGCGCTTGGGCCGGTCACCACGGACAGCTCGTCACTAGTGCGAAAGCCAACATCGGATAGGCGCTGCATCAAGGCACTGTGGGTGGCATCGCCCATATCCGGCTCTAACCGCGCGGCTTGATAGGCGTGAAACTCAAGCGGGCGGGTCGCGGTGATACGGGGGTCAAGCTGGCGCAAACTCCCTGCCGCCGCGTTACGGGGGTTGGCAAATACTTTACTCCCTTCCTCACGCGCACGCTCGTTGAGCGCCTCAAACCCTGAATGGCGCATAATGACTTCCCCACGCACCTCCAAAAGCGAAGGGGCTTTATCACCTCGCAAACGAAGGGGTACCGAACGCAACGTGCGCAGATTCGAGGTGATCCCCTCGCCGGTTCGTCCATCACCCCGGGTGGCACCGCTCACCAGCACGCCCTGCTCATAAACCAGCGACACCGCCGCGCCATCAAGTTTAGGTTCACACGAGAACGAAATCTCATCCGGCTCACACTCAAGCCGCTCGGCCACGCGTTCGGCAAAAGCCACTATATCCGCGCGGCTAAACGCATTATCGAGCGACAGCATAGGGGTAGCATGGGTGATTTCGGGGAAGCCATCCGCAGGAGCGGCACCCACACGCTGCGTGGGTGAATCTGGCGTTACTTGCTCAGGATATTGCGCTTCTAACTGCTTAAGGCGCTCGAACTTACGGTCGTAGTCGGCATCGGTGAGCGTGGGGTTATCGAGCACATAATAACGATAATTGGCATCTTCCAGCTCGGCACGGAGGGTGGCAATATCCTTAAGCACGGCGGCATCGGGCTGACTCATGAAGGCAAATCCAAGCAAGGCAGAGGAGATGAATGTAGGGCTAGATTGTACAAAAAGCACCCGCTGCCGGGGCAGGCAGCGGGTGCTTTTTTACTTACGAGCGTGCAAAAGAAAACCGGGTTAGTGCGCCTGCATTTGCTGATGCAAACGGTGTCGGCGCTCAAACTCGTGCACGCGCTGACGGGCGAACTCAATGGTTTGTGCCGTCATCACGCTGTGGTTCTCGTCTTTAAGCTCGCCGCCTAAATGGCGCACTACCACCATCGCGGTCTCGACCATGGCTTCAAAGGCAGCACTACTGTCTTCAGCGCCGGGCAGCGGCATCAAGAATGTCACACCGGGCGTAACAAACTCATCCATTTCTTCAATCGGGAAAGAGCCTGGCTTCACCACGTTAACCATGGAGAATTGCAGTTCACTATCAGGGCTCTCGGTTTCAAAGCGGTGAAATACGCCCATGCCTCGGCTATAGCGAAGACCGCACGCCATTAATAGCTCAAGCAATGTACCACCATCAAAGCCTTCCTTGTCCCGCGACATCACACTGATCACAATCACTTCATCGGCGTTGGTCAGCGTTTTGCGGGCGTGACCCCCGCACACATCGTGGCGTAGTGCTTTTTCCAAGGTGGGGTGCGGACTAACAACGTTATCGTAGCGACCGTCGTTATCATGAAAGTCGTTGCCATCAACTGCATATTCGTCGTACGTTTCGTCGCCCTGAGCGCCTTCCGCCCGCGTCGTTACCGGCGATTCATCAGTTGAGGTCACCGCATCAGCAGTTTTGGCAGCGGCGGCTTCTTGAACTTTTGCTTGTTCAGCGGCTAGGCGCGCTTTTTCTGCCTCTGCGGCCGCTTGCGCCTCTTCTCGCGCTTTGCGCTCAGCTTTTTCTTTAGCCTGTGCTTTGGCCCGTTCAGCTTTTGCTTCTTTCTTTTGCTGTTTCGCTTTGCGGCGCTCGGTCATACGCTCTTTTAGGGATTGCTTGATGCCGTCAAAATCGACTAGACGGTAACTGTCCTCTTCGTACTGCTCGTCATCGTGATCGGCTTGCTCACGCTCTCCGGCTATATCATGTCGCAGTTGACGCCGTTTGGCTTCGCTATGCTGAGCAAGATGAGCTTTAACATCGTCCTCGTCGGCGCGGATAGCGCTTAACGATGGAGGCGTACCGCCTTCCGGCAATGAGTCTTTCTGAACTGAGCGCGCTTGAGCTGAGTGCGCCTGAGCTTCGCTTGCTTTACGTTTAGCTGCATCAGCGTGTTCAGCTGCACTAACACTGTCGGCTGCTTCAACACGATCCGTTTCGTGCACATGATTCGTTTCATGCACATGCTCGGTTGGCTCGGCAGCACTTGCGGGGGGGACTGATAACGTAGGTTCGGTCAGGCGCGACGACTCAGCTGTTGGCGCTTGGCTCGCTGACGCGCTGGAACCACGAGAAGGCGCCTCTTTGGTTTCTTTCATCCGACGGAATTCTGAGAGCACCCGAGAAGGTCCAGGATGTGCTTGGCGCTCAAGTTTAGGCTTACCGCTCAACCCGCTATAATCCGCAGGCTTTAATACTCGAGCACCACCATTAGGTAACTCCCAGCTTAGTTCAGCTTCACGCTGCGCCTCTTCGGGGTCTTTATCGGAAGTTTTGGCGTCGCGCAGGTCGTCGGTACCCGTCGCTTGGTCTAACTGAGGCACCCGGCGTTGGCGCTGAAGCCGACGTATACCATCAATGACGATCAGCGAAACCAACGCCAGCCCTAACACTATAAGCCATTCTCTTAGTTCCATGTCGCACGTTCCATGGGTCGTTTTACCGGTTTAAGACACTATTTTTAAATACACAAAATCTGATCAACTATAACGCCAAACACAGTGATCACATACAAATATGCTATTAACCTGATCAGTCTGCCCAATCTATTACATCAAGCATAGCGCTATTATGCGATATTGGGCCGATTTTTCGTTATTTTTCACGTTTCAGCACAGTTTTTAGCATTTATTAACGCTATTGTGTGATTAGATTTCTGGCTAAACTAATACTCACTACTCAACACACTTGCTTACTTTAAACATCGGCAAGCACGGCGGCTTCATCCACCCCTACCGCAACCAAACGCGACACGCCAGGCTCTTGCATGGTCACGCCCATTAGGCGCTCTGCCGCCTCCATCGCAATCTTATTATGGGTAATATAGATAAATTGCACGTTCTCCGACATTTCTTTAACCAACTTTGCGTAGCGCCCCACGTTAGCATCATCCAACGGCGCATCGACTTCATCCAACATACAAAACGGCGCGGGATTAAGCTGAAAAATCGCAAACACAAGCGACAGCGCGGTTAAGGCTTTTTCCCCACCGGAAAGCAAATGAATGGTGCTGTTTTTCTTACCCGGCGGGCGCGCCATAATCGCCACCCCCGTCTCCAGCAAGTCCTCTCCGGTTAACGTCAACCATGCGGTACCACCCCCAAACACCCGTGGAAAAAGGGCTTGCAACCCGCTATCAACCTGCTCGAATGTCTCTTTGAAACGCACGCGTGTTTCTTGGTCAATACGCCGGATCGCCCTCTCTAAGGTTTCCAGCGCTTCGGTTAACTCGGCGTGCTGCGCCTCTAAATAATTACGCCGCTCTGCCTGCTGGTCATATTCTTCAATGGCCGCGAGGTTAATCGCGCCTAGACGGCGAATCTTGTCAGTGGTCGCTTCTAGCGTGGCCTGCCAGCTCGTTTCATCTGCGTCATTAGGCAGTTCTGTCGCCAGTACCCCGGCCTCATGACCTAGCTCTGCTAGATGTTCGTCCTGTGTAGCAGCTTTTAGTTCCAGCGCTTGCACTTCCATCCGACGCGTTTGCAGCTGCTCACGGCTTTGTGCCAAATTGCGCTCGTGAGACTGGCGTGCCAACTCATCATGGCGCAACTGTTCTGCAATGGCTTGCGCTTGCTCGCGTGTGCCGTTGAGCCGCTGCTCTTGTTGCTCACGCTGGAAAAGGAGCTCATCTAACGCTTCAGAGGCGAGTTCATCGGGCTCAATAAGCCCCTCGCGTGTTTCTTCTAGCTCACTGATGCGCAGCGACAAACGCTCCTCGCTTTCAGCACTGCGCACTTTTTGTGCGTTAAGGCTCGCTTGCTCGGCGGTTAAGCGCTCACGCTCAAGCGCTAAACGCTGCTGGTCGGCTTTAAGCGGTGCGTGCTTGTCATTGAGCCGTTCGCGTTGCTCACGCTGCTGTTCACGCGCTGCACTGGCTTCTTCACGGCGCAATGCCGCCGCTTCAAGCAGCTCCATTGCCTCGTTCCAACGGGCGCGCTGCTCTTCTAGCTTAAGATCAAGCTCGGCACCCTCTTCTTGCAACTTTTTAAGCTCTTCATCCAGCTCTGTGGCACGGCTTTCAAGATGCTCAACCTGCTGAGCCAGGCTGCGTTCTTTGAGTGCTAATTGCTGACGCGTTTCAATGCTCTCCCGCTCTTGCTGCGCGTGCGTATCGCGCGCTTGTTCTAATGATTCTAGCGTCGCGAGCGCCTCGTCACAGCGGGCTTGCGCTTGTGTTAACGCTTCCTGCTGTGCCTGGCATTGCGCTTGGCAATCATCATGGCGACGGCGCGTCACTAACAGCGCATCGATTGATTCACCCTCTGCTTGCTGGCGCAGCCAATCTTTAGACCGCCAAACGCCATCTCGGCTAATAACGCTTTCCCCTGCCGGCAGCGATGCCAAGCGCGACCCAACGTCATCGGCCTGCTCAACGCAGTGAATGGTGCCTAACCACGCATTAAGTGCGTCCGCCCCTTGTACCAAGGCAGCAACGGTGTTTTCAGGGGCGGAAACACCCGACGTATCTGCCAGTAGGCACCAGTCTGTTGCCAGCGCTTGAGGTAACGCGGTGAGTTTTTCTGGCGCTACCACACGGGCATTCAGCCACGGGGCAAGAAGCCAAGACGTCACGGTTTCCCAACCGGGAGTCACTTGCAGGACTTCGCCCAACCGCGGGGCATCAGCCAAGCCGTGGGCTTCGAGCGTCTCAATTAGCGCCGGGTCGTGATCGGTCAGTTGTGCGTCAATCAGCGCAGCCAGCGAGGCCTGTTCGCCTTCTAAACGGCTGAGCTTTGTTCGCGCCTCATCACGCTGGGCATTAGCCTCTTGCTGCTCGCGCTTCGCCTCGGTAAGGCGTGGCTGCCACGCCTCACGCTCAAGACTAAACTGCTGTATTTGCGCATCGGCCGCGCTGAGCTGCTCTTGCGCGTTGCCATGCTCGGCGCGCAGCGCATTAAAATCCGCGATATCACTGCGCTGTTGACGGCGGCGCTGCTGCTCGGTGTGCAATCGTTTTAATTGCTGCTCAATATCGCGCAACTGATCTTGGCTGCGCTCAGCGTTTCGGCTTGCTTGGCGCCACTGTTCGTCGGCATCAGACCAAGCGGCTTCAGCACTTTCCAGCGCAGGCGTCGCATCAGTCATCGCCTGTTCGAGGGTCTCAAGCTGCTCCTCTAGCGCCTCGGCTTGCGGCAGCAGCGCGTCTAGCCGCTCTTCAATGATAAGCAAGCGCTCACTATCTGACTCACCTAATTCACGCTGCTCATCGAGCTCACGGCGGGCGTTATCGATATCGCTGGCAAGCTGGGCTAAGCGGCTACGGCGGTGGGATTGGTCTTGTTCTAAGCGGGCGATACGCGTAGTGGTATCGTAAAACTGCTGCTGGTGACGCTCTAATACGTCGGCAAGCTCATCGTGCTGCTCGCGCGCCTGTTCCAGGCGTGTTTCACATTCGCGCACCCCGAATACGTCTTTTTCGACACTGATTTCAAGCTCTCGCACGCGGCTTTCTTGCTGCTGCTGCTCGGCCCTAAGTACACGACCGCGCAGCAATGCAAGCTCGCCTTTCAGCCGGTGTTCTTGCTGCTTCAGGGTTTGGTAGCGTCTTGCCGCCTCGGCTTGGCGTTTTAAACGCTCTAGCTGTTTATCCAGCTCTTCGCGAATATCATCAAGGCGATCGAGGTTTTCCTGGGTGCGACGCATGCGGTTTTCGGTTTCGCGACGCCGCTCTTTGTATTTGGAAATGCCGGCGGCTTCTTCCAAGGTGGCGCGCAGGTCGTCTGGGCGCGCTTCAATGAGCCGCGAAATCATGCCTTGGCCAATAATCGCGTAGGAGCGCGGCCCAAGGCCGGTGCCCATAAAGAGATCCGCAATATCCCGCCGACGGCATTTCTGGCCATTGAAGAAGTAGTGGGATTGACCATCGCGAGTGACTTGGCGCTTCACCGCAATTTCGGCGTATTGAGCATAGGGGCCGCCCATGACGCCATCACGGTTATCGAATTTCAGTTCAATAGCCGCTTGCCCCACCGGCTTGCGCGCGGTGGAGCCATTAAAAATCACGTCCGCCATCGACTCGCCACGCAGCGTTTTAGCCGATGATTCGCCCATCACCCAGCGTACCGCGTCGATAATATTCGATTTACCACAACCATTAGGCCCAACGATAGCCGTCATATTGCCATCGAAGGGAACTGTGATGGGGTCAACAAAGGATTTAAACCCCACCAACCGGATGGAGGTTAAGCGCATAGCGAAGGCTGCAGACGATCACTCAAAGACACGATCCACAATGACCTCAACGGCGTTACCTTCTTCGACCGGGCCGACCGTAACACCGTCTAAATCACCGAAGAGATCCCCCGGTTGCGGCGTGGCTTGCCCGGAAGGCGACACGCGTACCATTAAGCGCGCTTGCTGCACTTGTGAGAGTGAAGCTTCTGCTGACATGGCGTTGGTTTCATCCAGCACCACCGTCAGAGGTAGCTCAAAGACTTGCGCTCTCACCACGGCAAGCGGTGGC
The DNA here is from genome assembly GCF_031451755.1 of Vreelandella vilamensis. NCBI lineage: Bacteria > Pseudomonadati > Pseudomonadota > Gammaproteobacteria > Oceanospirillales > Halomonadaceae > Vreelandella > Vreelandella vilamensis. Next base: position 29,547 of record NZ_JARWAN010000013.1, read on the forward strand.
AGCTCACCTTCCATATCACGCGCTGTAATGAAGACGGTGGCATCGTCAGGCACCTTGTCAACCAACGTCTCATCAAGCGAGACATTGACACGAATTCCCGGCCCCTGCGCCTGCTCAATATCGGGCTGTCCAGGCTCCACGCCCATACGGCGCTGGGCCACGCGAATACCTTCACGCAACGACGAGGCAGTATCCGCGTCTTCAATATTGGCAAGCGCCCGGCGCCAACGATCAATCGCTGTTTCATATTCGCCACGATCAAACGCGTGCACTCCTAAAAGACCCAATACGGTGGGTTGACGCGGATCCTGCTCAAGCGTCTCATCGACCAGTGCCTGTACCTCAGACGTAAGCTCACGCCCTTCCATAAAAAATCGCAGCTGCGCAAGCTGAGCTAACAGCGGCGCCACGCGGCCTTCGATCTCGATCAGCTGCTCAAGCGCATTAACTGCTTTTTCAATTTGGCCCGTTTCGCGATAAAGCGGAAACAGCTCGGACCACACGTTAGGGTTGTCCGGCTGCTGCTCGGCTTGCGCTTCCATCCGCTCGATATACATCGCAAGCGACGCATTAGGATCTGCCTGCACCTCACGGCGGGTTTCCAACAGCATCAAGTCACCTTCAGCCCCCTGAAACTGATACCAAACGACACTGACTGCCGCCACACTTAACATGACCAGCGGCACAACAAAGCGCCCTGCTGAGTACGTTTTCAGTGGGCGTCGTTTGAGGTTTTGGGTATCTTCCAAGAGATTACGCTCTAGCTCCAGGCGATCTTCTTCAAAACGCGCCTCATCGATATCCCCGCGCTCACGCGCTGCTTCCAATGAGGCAAGACGACGCTCAAAGATAGCGACGTTTTGCTCTGCGGAGGTATCGTTAGCTTCGAAAGCTTGCTGCCTATCGTGCAGCTTTCGCGCTTGTCGTAACGGCAACACCAAGAGCCACAGTGCCGGCAACAGTAAAACGGCAAACGCAATCCACAGCAGCGTCATGAAGACCTCTCGCGATTAATGAGTTCATCCAGGCGGGCCCGCTCTTCGGCACTCAGCGAAGTCGCCGATGCATTGCGCCGTGCGCGCACCATCCATACCACGAGCAAGACGCCCAACAGCACCAGCACAACCGGAATGCCCCATAGCAGGTAAGTGCGGTTTTCTAAGCGCGGGTTATAGAGAATGTACTCACCAAAGCGCTCTACCATGTGGTTGATAATTTCAGTATCGGACTGGCCGTCTTGCAGCAATTGATAAACACGCTCGCGCATATCAGCCGAGATCGGGGCATCAGAATCATCAATGGCTTGGTTCTCACACAGCGGACAGCGCATCGACGCCGTCAGGTCTTGGTAACGACGCTCTGTCACAGGATCATCAAACTCACGTATTTCCCCTGCGCCTAACGCGCTACCAGCAACCACTAACAGTAACATGGCAATAAGCCAACGATTCAGCGCCATTTTTCCACCTCCGGCATAATGGTATCGCGCACGTCAGCGGGAGAAACATACCCCGTATGGTGATAACGAATAATGCCATCGGCATCGACCAAAAACGTCTCTGGTGCGCCATAAACCCCAAGATCAAAGCCGATATCGCCTTCAGGGTCGAAAATATTCAACTCGAAAGGGTTGCCAAATTCACTTAAGAATTCGCGCCCTTTTTCTCGGGTATCACGGTAGTTAACTCCCACCATGCGAACACCGCGGTCAGCAAGGTCGAGTAGCTGCGGCATTTCCTGTTTGCAGGCCGGGCACCACTCACCCCAAACATTCACCAGCGTCACTTCACCGGTGAGCACAGTTTGATCGACGCGACGATCCGGGTCTTCTAGCGTGCTGGCCTCAAACGCCGGAAAGTCGCGCGCCATTAACGCTGAGTCGCGGTGCGATGGATCTTCTGACAGTCGCAGATAAAGAAATACCGCCAGCAGCAAAAAACCAATTAATGGCAAAAAGAGCAGTAAACGACGCTTCATGCTAGCGCCTCCTTCGATGCGTTATCGCTAGCCGAGAGATTTGCCTTCTCAACATTGTGTTGGTCTTGGCGAACACGCCGGCGATAGCGTTTATCCGCCACGGCAAGCAAACCACCCGCGGCCATCAATAAACCACCCAGCCACAACCAACGCACCAAAGGCTTGTACTGAACACGCATGGCCCAGCTGCCATCACCCAAATCTTCGCCCATGGCGACATACAGATCCCGGAAGAAGCCCGGGCGCAATGCTACCTGCGTCATCGGCATCCCTGTTGCCAAATAGAGCCGCTTTTCCGGCCTCATGGTAAAGGTACGTCCGCTTTCGCCACGCTTAACCTCAACTGTCGCCGTATCGGCCAAGAAGTTAGCGCCGCGACGGCTGGTTAGCTCAGTCATGGTGAAATGGTAGCCAGCCACTTCGACGCTATCATCTGGTCCCATGCGCACATTCCGCTCAATGCTGTAATGGGAAACGACAGCCACCCCGACGATGGTAACGGCCACGCCTAAATGCCCTAGCACCATTCCCCAATACGTGAGCGATAGCTTTTTCAGACCAGCACCCAAAGAGCGCGCATGGCGGGTTTTATCCCAAATATCGCGCAGTATCGGCAACACAATCCACAGCGCCATCAGCATCCCGAGTGCCACCCAAATGTTCCATTCAGGCCCATAAAACACCGGGATGAAAGCGCCTAGCACTAATGCCACGACACCGGATAACCAAAGTTTAGTGTAAAGCTCTTTCGCCGCCATCCGCTTCCAGCGGGACATCGGCCCCAACCCCATGAAAATACTCATTATCACCATGAGAGGGACAAACAATGCGTTAAAGTACGGCGGTCCCACACTGATTTTGCCTAACCCAAGCGAATCTAAAATCAACGGGTAGAGCGTACCTAGCAGCACCGTGACGGTCATAATCACGAGCAAGATATTGTTGATCAACAAAAGCGCATCCCGCGATAACCAGTTAAACCCTACCTTATGGCTAACGCGCGGCGCGCGTAGAGCAAACACCAAGAGTGAAAGGGTGACGGTAATCGCCAGCAGCATCAGAATGAAAAAGCCGCGCGATGGATCGTTAGCAAAGGCGTGCACTGAGGTTAAAACACCTGAGCGCACCAAGAAGGTACCCATTAACGAAAGCGAGAAAGTGGCAATCGCCAACAGCACAGTCCAACTCTTGAACGAACCACGCTTTTCCGTCACCGCCAGCGAGTGAATCAGCGCAGTACCAGTCAACCAAGGCAGTAGTGAGGCGTTCTCCACCGGATCCCAGAACCACCAACCGCCCCAGCCGAGCTCGTAGTAAGCCCACCAGCTACCTAACACGATACCCACCGTGAGAAACGCCCAGGCAATATTGGTCCACGGGCGAGCCCAACGTGTCCAGGCCGCATCCAAGCGCCCACCTAAGAGCGCGGCGATGGCAAACGCAAACACCACGGAAAAGCCCACATATCCCATATACAGCATTGGCGGGTGCACCACGAGGCCAAAATCCTGCAAGAGCGGATTAAGATCGGCACCGTCTTGCGGCATATTAGGCAACAAGCGTTCAAACGGATTAGAGGTCACCAAAATAAACAGCAAAAAGCCCACGCTGACCGCACCCAAAATCCCCATCACGCGGGCAACCATATCGCGCGGCAGTTGGCCTGAAAAAATACCAGCGACAAATCCCCAGCCGGCTAGCATTAAGCTCCAGAGCAGTACCGAGCCTTCATGATTGCCCCAAACCGCACTGAGCTTGAAGTACCAGGGCAACATCGAATTAGAGTTATTGGCCACGTTAGCCACGCTGAAGTCATCCAGCAGATAGCTCGCGGTTAAACACGCGTAAGCAATCGCCAAAAACAGAAACTGCCCTGCCGCCATGGGCCGACCATACGCCATCCACAGCGGGCGTCGCGTCGCCGCCCCTGCCAACGGCATGACGGTCTGAACCACGGCCAGGAGCAGAGCAATGACAAGGGCAAAATGGCCAACTTCGGGAATCATCTCAATGGTCATGCATACTCCGGATTCGCACGTAACGGGCGGCATCATACAGTCGACATAAACCGCCGGCTTGGCGTTGCATTAGGGCTTGGCGTTGCATTAGTAGTCACTCGCTTTGGGCACACCCTCGGCGTCTAGGCGTTTGCCCACTTCTGCGGCTTTGGCCTGGAAATCTGCTGGTTTGTAGCCAGCCTCTTCAAGCGCTTGAGCAACCTCAGGCGGCATATAATTCTCATCATGGCGGGCCAGCACTTCGTCTGCCCGCATCCGACCATCGGCTTGCAGCTGTCCCACGACGACCACACCCTGCCCTTCGCGGAACAGATCCGGCAAAATGCCACTGAAGTAAACATCTAGATCATCAACGTAATCGGTGACTTTGAACTCAACGTTGAGACTGTCCGAGTCCCGAGACACCGAGCCTTCTTTCACCATGCCCCCCGCGCGGATCGTGCGTTCGATAGGCGCATTTCCCTGGGCGATTTGCACTGGACTAAAGAACAAGTTGATATTAGAGCGGAGCGCATAAAGCGTAAGCCCAACGGCGATGGCGGTAAGCGATACCAAGCCGAGAATCACAAACATCTTCTGTTTACGTTTAGGTGTCATGCTGACCTCTCTCTACAACCGATTGAAACGACGTGGGAACAGCGTTTTGCTGCTCACGGGCACGCTCACGCCGTTCACGCCGCTTTAAACTATTCATTAGCTGACGGCGTTCAAATCGTGCATGCCAGGCAAGGGCCACGATGCAAAACAGCGTCACCCCCCACGAAGACCACACATAAGGTGCGTGGCCTCCCATGGCAATAAATTCTGCAATAGAGTTAAACGCCATCATCACGTCTCCTGAGCTAGCTCTCGCACCCAACGTTTATTGGATTCACGACGCAAAATTTCGTTTCGTGTCCGCATCAATGTCAACGCAATAAAAAAACTGTAAAACCCTAATACCATGATCAAAAGGGGTACCCACATTTCCGTGGGCATGGCGGCACGACCAGTAACCGTGAACGTTGCGGGCTGGTGCAGGGTATACCACCATTCCACTGAATATTTAATGATCGGGATATTGATCACGCCTACCATCGCCAATACTGAAGCCGCACGCGACCCGCTATCTCGGCTTGAAAACGCCCCGCGCAGCGCAATAACGCCCAAGTACAGAAACAGCAGAATGAGCATCGAAGTAAGGCGTGCGTCCCACATCCACCATGTTCCCCACGTGGGCACGCCCCACACTGCACCGGAAAAGAGCGATACGAAAGTCATCGCCGCGCCTAAAGGCGCCATGACAGTCGCCGCCATGTCCGCGACTTTGATCTTCCAGACCATAAACACAAATCCCGCGACTGCCATCGACACAAAGATCGACTGAGCCAGAAAAGCGGCGGGGACATGCACATAAATAATGCGAAAGCTGTTGCCTTGCTGATAATCGGCCGGAGCAAAAGCCAACCCCCACACCGTACCGGTAACGATGAGAATGGCCGCAAGCGCCCAAAACCACGGCTGTAATCGAGCACTGATGGCATAAAACCATTTTGGCGACCGCAGCTTGTTTATAAAAGCCCACATAGTGAGTCTGTCCTCAACCGTTAATACTGATTCGCAGTGATGCCGCAATTGCCCAGGGTGCCAGCATGAGGGCGGCCGCTAACAGTGCTCCCAAAATCGCCAAATGCGCACTAACGCTGTCGCCCGCAATCGCGGCCTGCACTGCACCAGCACCAAAAATAAGCACGGGTATGTAAAGAGGCAGCACCAATAGAGACAACAAGACGCCGCCTCGTGACAACCCCACCGTCAGTGCTGCACCAATTGCACCAATAAGGCTTAGCGTCGCACTGCCTAAGGCAAGTGAGACAGCGAGCACTAAGTAGCTCCCTGCCGGCAGCGCCAACATAATACCCAAAACAGGCGCCATTAACGCCAACGGCAACCCTGTCAAAAGCCAATGTACCGCTACTTTCGCCAGTGTTAATGCCGCGAGCGGTTGCGGCGCAAGCAGTAACTGCTCCAAACTGCCATCATCAAAATCGCTACGAAACAGACTGTCCAGCGATAGCAATGCCGCCAGCAATGCGGCAACCCACAAAAGCCCGGGGGCAATTAACGCTAACAATTCAGGATCAGGGGAAATACCAATTGGAAACAGCGTAATAACCAAGGCAAAAAAGACCAAAGGATTCAGCACTTCACCACGGCGGCGTAGCATTAATACCAAATCACGCTTTAATGTCGCCGTTAACGCGAGTGCCAAGCCTTCACCAGGCTCTTTTAACCTCGGGACAACCGCTGCGGACTCTTGCTGCACCAACACTCTCCTTATACCTAGCCCGTTGTTCAGCCCAGCTCAATTCGTCGTAACGCGGGGGATGAGGCTAACTCGTGGTGGGTGGTAACAATCACACAGCCACCGCTGTTTGCATGCGCCACAAACTGGGCTTCAAGGGCAGCAACACCGTGGCGGTCAATGGCGGTAAAAGGTTCATCTAGTACCCATAAAGCGCGCGGTGTCAGCGTCAACCTCGCTAGCGCAATGCGACGCTGTTGGCCAGCGGAAAGCTGCCCGGCCGGCACATCTTCAAACCCTGCAAGCCCGACATTGGCCAATGCGTCGTAACGCTCATGTTCATCGCCGCGCTGACCGTCAAGTGCCTGGTACCAAGAGAGATTTTCCAAGGCTGTTAGCCCTGTTTTAACGCCTGGAGCATGGCCGAGATAGAGCAGATTGGTTAAAAAATGCTCTCGCATCTCGCGCATGGGTCGACCATTCCAATAAAGCTCACCTTCGTAATCGCTCAGCTGTCCCGAGAGAATTTTCAATAACGTGGTTTTACCGCTGCCGTTGGGACCTTCAATCCGGACAACCTCACCGCTATGGATATCCACATCAAGCTCTTGAAAAAGCCAGCGATCATCGCGTTCACAGGCTAGCTGTTGGGCTTGTAAGCGCAGACTCAATGGGCTCTCCATACATAATGATTTCGCGACGAACTCTACACGGAAAGCGGTTTTCTCGCTAGTCACACCCTGCGACGCCCGGTCGCAGATTAACCTTGATCAACGCACGCATTAACCGAATACACCCATGCACGCCGTTGTTTTCTACCCCGGGCTAGACTGTATAGAAAAACACATATACAGTAATACTTGTACATAACAACAGCCTGTTCTAAAAAACAGCCTACTCTAAAAACTGTATTAAAAAACATTTAGATAAGAATACGTTAAATAAGCCACAGGATGTCGCTGCCAACCTTGACCTTGGAGACTTCCATGACCACCTTCCCCGCTATTGCCGAGCTATACAACACCCCTGCCACTAAGCGCACCACACGACACAACACTTACGCTATCAAAGTGCGTGGCAATCAGATGAAAGATTGCAACCTATTTGATGGTGATGTCATTATTATTCGTCGTTTTCAGCACGATACCCACGACGAGACCGCAGTGGCGGAAATTAACCGCCGCCCTGTAGCGCTTAAGCACCTTTCGATCAGCCGCGAAGGCGTTCACCTTCAGCTAGAGCAAGTCGGCACACCGGCCATTTTTTTGCACAACCGCAATATTCAGGTACTGGGTCTTGTTATGGGCGTTGGTCATCAAGCTTCTTAGGCTTCCACGATTGGTCGCTACCGCCTGGAGACATAATGCGTTACCTCATTCCCAACCTTGCCCCCGATCTCTGGCATGACGAAAGCATTGACATCGAAAAAAGCCAGTTTATTGCTTGGGTGTGCCACGCGCCGAGCGTTGGTGATTTCGACACATTACTCAACGCTGCCAAGCAAGCGCACCCGAATGCGAGCCACCACTGCAGCGCCTATATTGCCGGTGCGCCGGGTGAGCAAAACCGCATTGGTTTTTCGGATGACGGTGAGCCTGGGGGAACGGCTGGGCGGCCCATGCTTCAAGTTCTCAATGGCAGCGGTATCGGCGAAATCGGCTGCGTTGTGACCCGCTATTTTGGCGGCACCAAGCTGGGCACGGGTGGGTTGGCCCGCGCCTACGCACAAGCGGTAAGCACCGCGCTGGAAACGCTCCCTACCCGCGAAATCGTTGAACGTGATACCTACATTTTGCGCTTAACGTTTGCCCAAGAAGCCGACGCTCGCGCTTGGTGCAATGAGCAGGCGTTTCCGATTAAAAATGCTGAATACGATAGCGATGGCGTACGCTTAGCCGTCGGCTGGCCCCGCGATCATGTGTTTGAGCTTGGCGAGCTGGAAAACCGGCTTAAGGCCAGCATTCTCGTTACCCCACCAACAAAAACGCGGCACGCTGATTAACAACGTACCGCGTGACTTAGTGGCCACCACCACGCTTGACGAGCGAAATTAACCCAAATACTTGATCATCACCCCGGCTGCGACGGCTGAGCCGATCACGCCCGCCACGTTTGGCCCCATCGCGTGCATCAAGAGGAAGTTGTGTGGATTAGCTTCAAGCCCTACTTTGTTTGCCACACGCGCTGCCATCGGTACCGCCGAGACCCCTGCGGCCCCGATCAGCGGGTTAATCGGCATTTTGCTTACCAGGTTCATAAACTTCGCCATCAGCACCCCGGCAGCGGTCCCGATTCCGAATGCCACCATCCCTAACCCCAGAATGCCCAACGTCTCCAGCGAGAGAAAACTCTCCGCCATTAACTTAGAGCCAACCGAAAGCCCCAGAATAATCGTCACGATATTGATCAACGAATTCTGTGCGGTATCCGTCAAGCGCTCGACCACGCCACACTCTCGCATCAGGTTACCGAAACAGAACATCCCTAGAAGCGGGGCAGCATCTGGCAAAAAGAGAGCCACAAGAATCAGCAGCATCAGCGGGAAAATGATTTTTTCCAATTTCGACACCGGACGCAGCTGCGTCATGGTGATTTCGCGCTCTTTTTGGCTGGTTAACAGGCGCATAATCGGCGGCTGAATCAGCGGAACCAGGGCCATGTAGGCATAGGCCGCAACGGCAACCGCGCCGAGAAGCTCCGGTGCTAGCACGCTTGAGACGTAAATCGAGGTTGGCCCATCCGCCCCGCCGATAATCCCGATCGCCGCGGCTTGGTTGAGCGAGAAATCCATCACGCCTATCGACGTTAGCCCCACGGCACCAAACAGCGTGGCAAAAATACCAAACTGCGCCGCGGCCCCTAAGAACAGTGTACGCGGGTTGGCCAGCAGAGGACCAAAGTCGGTCATCGCCCCTACGCCCATGAAGATAAGTAGCGGCGCAATGGTCGAACCGATCGCCACTCTGTAGAAGCTATAAAGCATGCCATCGCTGTAACCGACGTTAGAGGCCACATCTTGCGCTGCTCGCAGTTCTTCGGCAGAGACATTGCCCTCAACCACGCTCTTCAGCGCAACACGCCAGCTCTCGACGCCCGCCAGCGGATCGAGCATCACCCCGAGCGCCGTCGCAATTTGCTGCAACACCGCTGGTTTTGCCACTTCAATTGCCTGCTCCAGCGCGGGAAGTGCAAGCCCCGCCTCGGGGATATTGGCCAGAATCCCACCAAACCCGATGGGCACGAGCAAAAGCGGCTCGAATTTTTTGTAGATCGCCAGGTAAAGCAGCACAAGCCCTACCACGATCATCACCGCTTGGCCCAGCTGAAGGTTATAAAGCCCCGAGCCTTCCCATAACGTGATTACCTTATCCATAGTGCGAAAGCCCCTTAAAGTTCGATCAACGTGTCGCCAACGACGACGCTGTCGCCTTCATTGACCTTCACCGCGGAGACCGTACCGCTGCTTGAGGCGCGCACTTCGGTTTCCATCTTCATCGCTTCAAGGATAATCACCACGTCGCCTTCGGCAACCGAGTCGCCGGGCTTGACGTTCACCTTAAAAATATTACCCGCCAGCGGAGCGCTGATCGCTTCTCCGCTGGGCGCTGGAGCAGCGTCTTGTTTTTCGGTCGACACGGATTGCTCTTGTACCTCGCCAATGTCGCCACCTTCAGACACCTCCACCACAAACGCCTTGCCGTTGAGTTTGACGGTGTAGGTTTCTGGGTCGCTACTCACCACCGGGGCTTTTGTCGGCTCTGCGTTGGCGGGCGCCTTAGCGGTGGTATCCAGCGCCTGCGGTACCGGCTCGAACGCATCTGGGTTGTCGCGGTTTTTGAGGAACTTCAGGCCAATCTGCGGGAACAGTGCATAAGTCAGCACATCGTCAATTTCGCGCTCGCCTTCGGCTAAGCGGATATTGTCTGCCTTGGCTTTCTCTTTTAGCTCGGTGGCAAGCTTATCCATTTCGGGGCTTAGGTTATCCGCCGGGCGGCAGGTGATCGGCTCACCGCCATCCAGCACGCGTTTTTGTAGCTCGGCATTGAACGGGGCAGGCGCGGCGCCATATTCGCCTTTTAAAAGCGCTTGCACCTCTTTCGAGATCGACTTGTAGCGCTCGCCCATCATCACGTTCATCACCGCTTGCGTGCCGACAATCTGCGAGGTCGGCGTAACTAGCGGGATAAAGCCCAGATCTTCTCGCACGCGAGGAATTTCGTTTAACACATCGTCAAGCTTGTCACCGGCGCCCTGCTCTTTGAGCTGGCCTTCCATGTTGGTGAGCATGCCGCCCGGCACTTGCGCGATCAGAATGCGTGAATCAATGCCTTTGAGCGAGCCTTCAAACGCCGCGTACTTCTTACGCACTTCGCGGAAATAAGCGGCAATATCTTCCAGCAGCTCCAGATCCAAGCCAGTGTCGCGATCGGTGTCTTTGAGCATTGCCACAACGGATTCGGTCGGGCTGTGGCCGTACGTCATCGACATCGACGAAATCGCCGTATCGACGTTATCGATGCCCGCTTCGACGGCTTTCAGAATGGTCGACGTCGACAAGCCCGTGGTCGCGTGGCACTGCATGTGAATCGGGATCGACAGTTCCTGCTTTAAGCGAGTGACCAGATCATATGCGGTATACGGCGTGAGGAGCCCCGCCATATCCTTGATAGCTAACGAGTCGGCGCCCATGTAAGCAATGGTTTTGGCCAGATCAATCCAGCTATCCAGGGTATGGACCGGGCTTACGGTGTAGGAAATCGTGCCTTGCGCGTGGCCTTCGACATCCCGCACAGCCTTAATCGCGCGCTCTAAGTTGCGCGGGTCGTTCATGGCATCAAACACACGAAACACGTCAACACCGTTGGTTTTGGCGCGTTCGACGAATTTATCCACCACATCATCGGCATAATGGCGATAGCCCAACAGGTTTTGGCCACGCAACAGCATCTGCTGTGGGGTATTGGGCATCGCCGCTTTAAGCGCGCGAATGCGCTCCCACGGGTCTTCGCCCAAGTAGCGAATACACGCATCAAAGGTCGCGCCGCCCCACGATTCCAACGACCAAAAGCCGACTTGATCCAGCTTTTCGGCAATGGGCAGCATGTCATCAAGACGCATGCGAGTCGCGAATAACGATTGATGGGCGTCACGTAGCACAACGTCAGTAATGCCCAAAGGGCGCTTCGTCTCATTCATGGCGTTAACTCGTATTGATAAGCAAGAAGGTGTAAAGAGGCACTAAGCAAAAATTTGTCGTTAGTTTACGAACAAAATTCTTTTATTTCATTCAAGCCGGCTACGATTCTCGCCCTTTTTGGCGACGGTAGCGGTGAACGGCCGCGCTAATGACTGCCTGCACTTCATCATTTTGTGCCGAGGAGGCAGGTGGAGCGCGCCGTGCAGGCGCTGATGGAGCAGGGGCGGGCTGAAAGCGACGCACAATGCTCGACATCAGCGTGACGCTAATAACCAGCACGGTAAGAAAAATAAAAACGAACCCCATACCCAGCGCCATCAAGGCAAGCCCTTCGTTTAATAGCTCTGCATTTTGCATTCGGTATTCTCCTGAATTCACGCTGGTGACAGCGTTTCTTATAGCAAACCCAGCGGCATCATCACGGTTGGCGCAGTAAGGGTGGTACAATAAACTGCCACACTCAGAAAAGATTGCAATGGCGCCATAGTGGAAGTCAAAGTTGTTAATTTACTACAAAAGGGCAAAATCGGTCTTGCGCCGATGGAAGGCGTTATCGATGCGCTTACCCGTAACTTATTGACACGCCAAAAAGGTTTTGACTGGACAGTGACCGAATTTGTCCGTGTAGTCGATGCCCGTTTACCGCCGCGTGTGTTTTATAAACACTGCCCTGAACTGCAGATATCACCTGTCGCTACGCCCAGCGGGGTACCTGTCCACCTACAGCTACTCGGCTCAGACCCCCGAGCACTTGCCGCCAACGCCTACCAGGCCCTCTCGCTAGGCGCGTTAAGCATCGATTTAAATTTCGGCTGCCCAGCCAAGCTTGTCAATCGCCATGATGGCGGCGCCTCGCTTTTGCGTCGACCAGAGCGAGTTTATGCCGCCGTCAAAGCCGTCTTTGACGCCGTTGGCGGACAAATTCCCGTCACAGCAAAGATTCGCCTAGGTTTCTCTGATCGTCGCCTCGCGATTGTATGCGCTCAAGCGGCAGAAGCCGGTGGCGCCTGCCAGCTTGTGGTTCATGGGCGCACACGCGACGAGGGCTATCGACCACCGGCGCACTGGGAATGGATTGGCAAAATTCGCCATCGGGCGAAAATTCCCGTGGTAGCGAACGGCGATATCTGGACACTCGAAGATTACTGGAAAGCGCGCACGTTGTCAGGTTGTGACGATGTCATGCTCGGCAGAAGCGCCCTCGCCGACCCCTGGCTTGCACCGCGTATTCGCCACTGGCAGCTAACAGGCGAGCGCTTACCTGATACCACCTGGCCTATGCGCGCCCGTATGCTCAAAGAGTACGCCCATTTGCAGCGACAACACCTACCCGAGCGCATTGTGGTCTCACTCGTCAAGCAGTGGCTCGCGCAGATGCGCCAGGGCAACGCCGAAGCCGATCGCCACTTTCAGCGGGTCAAACGCATTACCAACCTTACCGACCTACTTGATGCCCTGGTGATCAATGCCACGACACAACCCCTATCTGCGCTTACGCTAGAGGTGTAACCCTACCGCAGGTCTACCATTCTTGACCAAAAAAAAGCGCCCTACCGCAATGCACGGGGGCGCAGTACACGATCGCAAGATCGGCGGCGCGAGCCACTGCCGATCTAGTCAAGAAAAAGAAACCGATAAAAAATTGCGACAAGCACATATCAAACAGAAAACCCGCTCTCTTTGAGAGCGGGTTTATGATCTGGCGCGCCCGGGAGGATTCGAACCTCCGACCACCTGATTCGTAGTCAGGTACTCTATCCAGCTGAGCTACGGGCGCTTACCTTTTACTATCTTATAAAAGAACTTACATTTATAAGACAGCGTGCCAATTGGCGGAGAGAGAGGGATTCGAACCCTCGATAGGGCTATAAACCCTATACTCCCTTAGCAGGGGAGCGCCTTCAGCCACTCGGCCACCTCTCCTTAACGGCACGGCGCGAATATTACCGATTTGGTGCCAGCCTGTCCAGCCTTGTGCCAATTTTTTTCGCGCTGAGGCAAAAAGCGAGCAATACCTTACGGCACGTAAACCCATGTGCCATCAGTAAAGAGCCCGCTCTCCGGGGTTATGACTCTTCGCCACTTTCTTCAGCGCTGCGTTCACGCTGAATGCGCTGATAGATCTCTTCACGGTGAACGGCAACATCTTTCGGCGCATTAACGCCGATACGAACCTGATTGCCTTTTACTCCCAGCACAGTGACAGTAATTTCATCGCCTATCATCAGGGTTTCACCAACGCGGCGGGTTAAGATGAGCATGGCTGATCTCCTTCTCAGACGTTTTTGTTGCAACGGGATGTGGCCGCCAAAGCGACGCCTCACCATTATGCGCCATGACGCTGCTGTCACCAATGACACACGGCCATCACACCTTAACTCCCCGTTGAAAGAAAGCCCACTGCCACATGGCAGCGGGCTTATACAGGTACCGCAGTAAGCGTAAAAGGTTTCACCCCGCTTACTTTATAAATGCGGCTTTACTCGGACTCGATATCCGATTTATCCAAGCCAAACGCCTTGTGCAACGCTTGAACTGCCAACTCCATGTGCTTTTCATCGATCACAACAGAGATTTTGATTTCTGAGGTCGAGACCATACGGATATTGACGTTTTCATCGGCTAGAACGCGGAACATCTTAGACGCCACGCCTGCATGCGAGCGCATACCAACACCGACGAGCGATACCTTAGCGATATTATCGTCACCGCGCAGATCACCGCCACCGAGATCAGGAATCACTTGCTCTTCCAAAATCTTCTTGGTCGCTTTGTAATCGCCTTTAGCCACGGTAAAGGTAAAGTCAGTGTAGTCACCCGCTGGCGCTACGTTCTGCACAATCATATCGACTTCGATATTAGCGTCGGCAATTGGCCCTAGAATACGTGAGGCCACGCCCGGCACGTCAGGGGTGTTCAACAGGGTCAGTTTGGCTTCGCTTTTGGTAAAGGCAATACCGGAAATCAGCGGTTCTTCCATGGAGTCCTCGTCTTCGTCTGAGTCTGCAACAATAAGAGTACCGGGGCCGTCTTCAAAGCTTGAGAGCACCCGTAGCGGAACGTTGTACTTACCGGCGAATTCCACCGCACGAATCTGCAATATCTTAGAGCCTAAACTCGCCAGTTCTAGCATCTCTTCGACGGTGATCGTTTCCAGGCGCTGCGCTTTAGAGCAAACGCGCGGGTCGGTGGTATAAACACCGTCAACGTCAGTGTAAATCTGGCACTCATCCGCCTTCAGCGCAGCCGCGAGCGCAACACCGGTGGTATCAGAGCCGCCGCGACCCAAGGTGGTGATATTGCCTTCATCATCCACCCCTTGAAAGCCGGCGACTACCACGACCTTGCCCGCATCAAGATCCTCTCTCAGCTCATCGGTATCGATACGCTGGATGCGCGCTTTGGTGTAAGCGCTATCGGTGTGGATGCCGACCTGGGCCCCCGTGTGCGATGTCGCGGGCACGTCGAGTTGCTGAAGCGCCATTGCCAAGAGTGAGATCGTGACCTGCTCGCCGGTGGAGAGGAGCATATCCATCTCACGGGGGTTAGGATCACTGTTGAGTGCCGTGGCCATATCGGTCAAGCGGTTGGTCTCGCCGCTCATCGCGGAGACAACGACGACCACCTGATGCCCTTGGTCGCGAAAACCTTTGACCTTTTGCGCCACGGCCTTGATGCGCTCGACAGAGCCCACCGAGGTGCCGCCGAACTTCTGTACGTATAGTGCCATATGCCGTTTTCCTATTACGTTCGGGAATGAAGGGTGAAATGTAAAAACGTGTTATCAAACAGGAAGGCCGGTGACTATCATGCCACCGGCCTTCTCGATTAGTTAAGCACGCGTTCCAACCAAGCAGGAACGCTATCCAGGGCGCCGGGCAAGGCCTCCGGCTGACTGCCGCCCGCCTGGGCCATATCGGCGCGGCCACCGCCTTTACCGCCGACTTGCGATGCCACATGGTTGACCAACTCGCCCGCTTTTACGCGCTCGGTAAGATCTTGCGTCACCCCGGCGATCAAACTGACTTTACCGGCGTCTTTATCGGCCACGCCAAGCACAATAACCCCAGAGCCCATTTTATTTTTTAACTGATCCAACACACCGCGCATTTCTTTACCGGAGACGCCTTCAAGCTGCGTGGCCAGTAGCTTCACACCAGCCACCTCTTGCGCTTGGCTAAGCATATCGCTGCCTGCGGCACTGGCCAGTTTAGCTTTGACCTGCTCAAGCTCTTTTTCCAAGCTGCGATTGCGCTCGACCAAGGATTCAACGCGAGACTCGGCCTGCTCGGGCTTAGCCTTAACACGCTCGGCGATACGCTGCACACGCGCTTCTTGCTCACGGAAATAAGCCAGTGCGTTTTTGCCGGTAATCGCCTCAATGCGGCGCACGCCAGAAGCTATGCCGACCTCGCTGACAATATGGCAGCAGCCGATATCGCCGCTACGCGCGACGTGGGTTCCCCCACACAGTTCGATAGAGAAATCATCACGGCCAATCGTCAGCACGCGGACACTGTCAGCGTACTTCGCCTCGAACAGTGCCGCGGCGCCTTTTGCCTTGGCTTCATCGAGGGTCATCTGTTCGGTCTTGGTCGGCGCGTTAGCCAGAATCTGCTCGTTCACAAGGCGCTCAACTTCATCAAGCTGCTCGGCGGTCATGGGCTCAAAGTGACTAAAGTCAAAGCGCAACCTCTCAGCCGTTACCAGCGAGCCTTTCTGCTGCACGTGATCACCCAGCACCATCCGCAGTGCCTTATGCAGCAAATGCGTTGCTGAGTGATTACGCACCGTCGCACCGCGAAGCGTCGCATCGACCTGGGGCTGCACGCGCCCCCCGACATTGAGCACTCCTTCGACCATCACCCCTTGGTGCAGATGGTGGCCGCTGTGCTTCTGGGTATCGGTGACCTGAAAGCGGGCCCCGTCATCCAAATGCAAATAGCCGGTATCGCCGACCTGACCACCGGACTCGCCATAAAACGGCGTGCGATCGAGAACGACAATGCCTTTTTGCCCGGCTTCTAACGCGGCAAGCTCATTGCCTTCATTATCGACGATTGCGGTGACTTTTGCCTCGTCTTCCAGGCTGTCATAGCCGGTGAATAGCGTTTCGCCGTCAAGCTCAATTTTTACGCTGTAGTCAGCGCCGAACTGACTGGCCGCGCGGGCGCGCTCGCGCTGTGCTTCCAATTCAAGCTGAAAACCTTCTTCGTCGAGCGTCACATCGCGCTCGCGGCACACATCCGCCGTGAGGTCATAAGGAAAGCCAAACGTGTCGTACAGTTTAAAAACGGTCTCACCCGGCAACACCTTGCCTTCCAGTTCGTCAAGCGCAGCGCTCAAAAGGCCCATGCCATGATCAAGCGTACGGGCAAACTGCTCTTCCTCTTTCAGCAGCACGCGAGCAATCTGATCCCGCGCGTCGCGTAGCTCCGGGTAGGCCTCGCCCATTTCCGCATCGAGCGCGCCCACCAGCGTATGAAAAAATGGCTCAGAAGCGCCTAGCTTGTGGCCATGGCGGATCGCGCGACGAATAATGCGCCGTAGCACATAGCCGCGCCCTTCATTTGAGGGCAACACGCCATCGGCAATCAAAAACGCACACGAGCGGATGTGATCGGCAATCACCCGCAGCGACGGCGTATTGGTATCAGCGTGGCCGGTCGCTTGAGCCGCCGCCTGGAGCAAATTCTGAAACAGGTCGATTTCATAGTTGGAGTGCACGCCCTGCATCACGGCGGCAACACGTTCCAACCCTAGACCGGTATCGATCGACGGCTTGGGCAGCGGATTAAGCGTACCCTCAGCGTCGCGGTCGAACTGCATAAAGACCAGGTTCCAGATTTCGATGTATCGGTCACCGTCTTCTTCCGGGCTTCCGGGCGGGCCGCCCCACACCTCGGGGCCGTGGTCAAAAAAGATTTCGGAGCTCGGGCCGCAAGGTCCAGTGTCGCCCATCTGCCAGAAGTTATCTTCGTCGAGCTTGGAGAAGCGTTCAGGGTCGACGCCAATCTCGTCTTTCCAGATCGCTTCCGCTTCGTCATCACTGATATGCACCGTTACCCAAAGTTTGTCTTTCGGCAGGCCGAGGGTTTCAGTGAGAAACGACCAGGCAAAGCGAATCGCATCACGCTTGAAGTAATCGCCGAAGCTGAAGTTGCCCAACATTTCAAAGAAGGTATGGTGGCGCGCGGTATAGCCGACGTTATCCAAATCATTATGCTTGCCACCGGCGCGCACGCAGCGCTGCGCTGAGGTGGCGCGCACGTAGGGGCGTGGGTCACGCCCAAGAAAGACATCTTTAAATGGCACCATGCCCGCGTTGGTGAACAAAAGCGTCGGGTCATTGCCCGGCACCAGCGAGCTGGTGGGCACGATGGTGTGCCCGTGCTGGGCAAAATAGTCGAGAAAGGCTGTTCTGATTTCTGCGCTTTTCATAGGGTATCCGTAACAAGAAAGCGTGATGCCCCAGGGCGCTTTAGCCGCTACTCGCCGGGGTCGCAAAAAGGCTATTATAGCGCAGTTGTCAAACGACTAAAGCCGCAGTTAGTGGGAGACACAAGAAAATCGCCACTTTGGATGGCGTTAAAGCATCGAAAGCGCGTAGCGAATCTGATCAAAATCAAAGCCGCGATTGGCCAGAAAACGCTCGCGCTTGGCGCGCTCTTTGGGGCTATCGCCGGGGGTGGAAAACCGCCGGGAAAGGGCTTCGCAGGCAAGTTCACACCAGTCCACCTCCTCTTGCGCCACCACCTCCGCTAACGCGGCCGCATACGTGGCGGAATCGACACCACGCTGTCGCAACTCGCTTTCAATGCGCCGCACGCCTTGTCCGCGAAAAATGCGTGAGCGAATAAAACTTTCGGCAAAGCGCGTATCGGACTGGAGACCTTGCTCGGCAAGTGCATTCAAGCAGGCGTCGATTTCGTCAGCCGGCACGTCTTTGCGCTCAAGGCGGGATGCCAGCTCAGCGCGGGAGTATTCACGCCGAGCCAGCAGGGTAATCGCGATCTCGCGGGGCGAGCGCTCGGGTTTACCGGATGCACTCGTGTTGGAAGTGCTGGAAGTGCCAAACGCCATCACGGCTTACAGCAACTCGTCGCTATCGGATTCAAGCGGCGCTTGGTCGGCAGAGGCTTCCGCCGTCGCTTTCTTTTTGCCATCGCTTTTGCCGCCGTCTTTGCCTCCATCTTTGCCGCTATCTTTGTTCGGGTCGGGCTGCGCGAGTAGCTGTCCACGAATTTGGCTTTCGATCTCGTCCATTGTCTCGGGGTTATCTTCGAGGTATTGCGCGGCGTTGGCTTTGCCTTGGCCAATCTTTTTGCCCTTGTAGCTGTACCAAGCGCCGGCTTTATCGACCAGGTTGCACTGTACGCCAAGATCAATCACCTCACCGGCGTGATAAATGCCTTTGCCGTAAAGAATCTGGAACTCGGCTTGCCTAAATGGCGGCGCCACCTTGTTTTTCACCACTTTCACGCGGGTTTCGTTACCGGTGACTTCGTCACCGGATTTTACCGAGCCGGTGCGACGAATATCCAAGCGCACGCTGGAGTAGAACTTCAGTGCATTACCGCCGGTGGTGGTTTCTGGGCTGCCAAACATCACCCCGATTTTCATGCGGATCTGGTTGATGAAAATCACCATGCAGTTGGCATTTTTCATGTTTCCGGTGACCTTACGCAGCGCCTGCGACATCAAACGCGCTTGAAGGCCCACGTGGGAGTCGCCCATCTCGCCTTCAATCTCAGCGCGCGGCGTAAGCGCCGCCACGGAGTCAATGACAATGACGTCAACGCCACCGGAGCGCACCAGCATGTCGGTGATTTCCAGCGCTTGCTCGCCGGTATCGGGCTGCGAGACCAAAAGATCATCCAAGTTAACCCCAAGCTTCTCGGCGTAGCTTGGGTCTAGGGCGTGCTCGGCGTCGACGAAAGCACACACCTTGCCTTGTTTTTGCGCTTCGGCAATCACCGAAAGCGTTAGCGTCGTTTTACCCGACGACTCGGGGCCGAAAATTTCCACCACGCGGCCAAACGGCAAGCCACCAATGCCCAGCGCAATATCGAGCCCGAGCGAGCCGGTGGAAACCGACGGCATCACCACCCGGGGCGTATCGCCTAGGCGCATCACGGTGCCTTTCCCAAACTGACGGTCGATCTGGCTGAGTGCGGCGTTTAGTGCCTTCGTGCGGTTTTCGTCCTGAGCCATCCGGAGAGTCCTCATAGAAGCTGTTTATAAGACAGTTTATAAAACTGTATAGTTAGCCAGCAGTATGCCAAAGATTGGTCAATAAACAAATGCCCGGCGGCATTTTCTGCGCTTTTCTTTTGCTAGCGTTTATCCAGTGCCACGATTAACCGCGCGATGCCTTGGCGCACCGCCTGTTCACGCACCGCCTGACGATCACCGGGGAAGTGCAAACACTCCGCCTGCTGTGCATTAACATTCCCCCACGCTAGCCACACGGTGCCGACCGGCTTTTCGTCACTGCCCCCGTCAGGGCCTGCCACACCACTGACCGCGACAGCCAAATCCGCCCCGCTTTCGCGGCAAGCGCCAGCCACCATTGCGTTTACCACCGCCTCGCTGACCGCGCCCTGGCTTTCGAGTGTCTCTTTGGGCACGCCCAAAAGGCGCGTTTTTGCCGCATTAGAGTAGGTGACGTAACCGGTCGAGAAATACGCTGAGCTTCCCGGCACAGCGGTAATGGCGCTGGCGATCCCACCGCCGGTACACGACTCTGCGGCACTCACTTCCACGTGATAAGTGATGCACAATTTGCCGAGCCGCTGTGCCAGCAAGGTTAAATCCAAGTTTTTTAAACTCTCAACGCTTGGTGCCATGGTCACTCCTTCATGTCGATCATCACTTCAGCGTAGAATACCGGTTTTCACACGACGATTTCACATACTCGACGAACACGCGCACTCCAGGACACTCATGGCCAGCAGCACACCGGCGCATACGCCGATGATCGCACAGTATTTAAAGATAAAGCGCGAGCACCCCGAGGTATTGCTGTTTTACCGCATGGGGGATTTTTATGAGCTATTTTTCGACGACGCCAAACGGGCCGCCGCGCTGTTAGATATCACCCTCACCCAACGCGGCCAATCCGGCGGTAAGCCCATCCCCATGGCGGGGGTGCCCTACCACAGCGCCGAAGGCTATTTAGCGCGGCTGGTCAACGCCGGTGAGTCCGTCGCCATCTGCGAGCAAATTGGCGACCCGGCCACCAGCAAAGGCCCGGTTGATCGCCAAGTGGTGCGGATCGTTACTCCCGGCACGCTGCACGATGAAGCCCTGCTCGACGCGCGCCGCGATAATGTGCTCGCGTCGATTGCCCAAGGCGGCGAGCGCTGGGGGCTTGCCTGGCTCGAACTCTCCAGCGGGCGCTTTAGCATACTGGAAGTCGAAAACGAAGAAGAAATGCTCGCCGAACTGACTCGCCTCTCCCCGGCGGAGCTGCTGGTGCCGGAGCATCTGACGCTACCCGAGTCGCTTTCCCGAGAACGTAGCCTGCGCCGTCAAGGCGAATGGCTTTATGACCTGGAGAGCGCGACACGAAGCCTGTGCGATCAATTTGAAGTGCAGGACTTGCGTGGTTTCGGCTGCGCTCATCTGAACACCGCCCTGCTGGCCGCTGGCGTATTGATTGACTATGCCCGCGATACTCAGCGCTCGCGCCTGCCGCACGTCACCGCCATTGGCGTCGAGAACCGCGACGACACGGTCGTGATTGACGCGGCCAGCCGGCGCAACTTGGAGATCGATACCAACTTAGGCGGTGGGCAAGACAATACCCTGGCCAGCGTACTGGATACTTGCACCACCGCCATGGGCTCGCGGTTATTAAAGCGCTGGCTCAACCGCCCGCTGCGCCAGCGTGATGTTGTGCAAAAGCGCCAAGCCGGGGTGGCGCTATTAACCCTCGATGCCGCTTACATGAGCCTGCGCGAGACCTTAAGCGCCGTTGGCGATGTCGAGCGTATTCTCGCCCGTGTGGCGCTTTATAGCGCCCGCCCACGGGATTTGGCGCGCCTGCGCGATGCGCTCGTCACCCTGCCCGAACTCGAACGCGCCCTGAGCGACATTGACACCGGCAGCGCGCTAGACAACTTGCGCCCGCATATTCGCCCTTACCCCGAGGTCACCGACACCTTGCAGCGGGCGCTAATGGAAAACCCGCCGGTCGTGATTCGCGACGGTGGCGTGATTGCCGACGGTTTTGACGCCGAGCTCGATGAGCAGCGCGGTATGGCCGAAAACGCCGGGGACTATCTCATTCAGCTCGAAACCCGTGAGCGCGAGCGTACCGGGCTTGCCAACTTAAAAGTCGGCTACAATCGCGTTCACGGCTACTTTATTGAGCTGCCCCGCGCTCAGGCCCAGCAGGCCCCGGTCGACTATATTCGCCGCCAGACGCTGAAAAATGCTGAGCGCTTTATCATTCCCGAGCTTAAAGAATTCGAAGATAAAGCGCTTTCGGCCAAATCTCGCGCGCTAACGCGGGAAAAATGGCTTTACGACCGCCTACTGGAAGACCTTAACACCACGCTGCATGAACTCCAGGGCACCTCCCGCGCGCTCTCCGAGCTTGACGTGCTGTGCGCCTTTGCCGAGCGCGCCGAGGCGCTTAACTGGGTGCGCCCGACGCTGACCGAAAACACCGGGTTTAAGATCGATGCAGGGCGCCACCCAGTGGTCGAGCAGGTCAGCGAGACGCCGTTTGTGCCCAACGATGTCACGCTCACCCCAGAGCAGCACATGCTGATCATTACCGGCCCCAACATGGGCGGCAAATCCACCTACATGCGCCAGACAGCCCTGATTGCGCTACTCGCCCACAGCGGTTCTTTCGTGCCTGCGGACGCCGCAGAAATCGGCCCGGTGGATCGCATTTTTACCCGCATCGGCTCTTCCGATGATCTCGCCGGTGGGCGCTCGACCTTTATGGTCGAGATGACCGAAACCGCCAACATCCTGCACAATGCCACCGAGCACAGCTTGGTGCTGATGGATGAAATCGGCCGCGGCACCAGCACCTTCGACGGCCTATCGCTTGCCTGGGCGAGCGCCGAGCATTTGGCTAACGCACGCGCGCTGACGTTATTTGCCACCCACTATTTCGAGATGACGGCCCTTCCCGAGCAGGCCGAGGGCGTGGCCAATATTCATTTAACCGCGACCGAACACGGTGAACGCATCGTCTTTATGCACCGCATCGAAGCCGGCCCGGCGAGCCAAAGCTATGGTTTACAGGTCGCCCAGCTCGCCGGCGTACCGTCACAGGTGATACAGCGCGCCCGAGAAAAGCTCGTCACCTTGGAGCAGCGCGATAGTGAAGGCCCTGGGGCGTTAAAACGCATTGATACGCCCCAGCAAAACGATTTGTTTGCCCAGGCGCCCCACCCGGTCGTGGAAGCATTGGAGACACTGAATGTCGACGAGCTTTCACCGCGGCAAGCATTGGAGCTTTTGTATCAATGGCGCGCTCACGTGTAGGGCTGACCCCGATACGTGCCTCAACAGGCGCCGTTCGCGCTGAGCTTGTCAAAGCGCGAACGGCGCTTGCCGCTAGACGGCGGCGCCTCTAGAATGTCGCACACTATTTATCTTATAAAGAAAAGATAATTTATAACTAACCGTGATTAAAACTATTTACGCTGAAACTTACGCTTAAACCACGCCGGGCCCACCCGGCGCTGCAAGAGGGATACCGAGATGACCTTTGTCGTGACCGAAAACTGCATCCAATGCAAATACACCGACTGCGTGGAAGTTTGCCCGGTCGACTGCTTCTACGAAGGCCCTAACTTCCTGGTGATCCACCCGGATGAATGCATTGATTGCGCGTTGTGCGAGCCGGAATGCCCTGCCGAGGCGATATTCTCCGAAGACGAGCTGCCCGATGGGCAAGAGCCCTTTATTGAAATCAACGCGGAACTGGCGGAAGTCTGGCCCAATATCGCTGAAAAGAAAGACCCATTACCGGATGCCGAAGAGTGGGATGGCAAAACCGGCAAACTGGAGAAACTTGAGCGTTAACGCGACCCGCCTTTCACTCTGAGCCTGATCGCTCTTCGACAGGCTCAAGATGCACATTTGTTCACGCACAAAAAAAGCGGCCCGTAGGCCGCCCGCTCCAAGCACTTCCTCTGACACTCCCTGCGTCAAATCTCCTAAGGCGCTGTCCCTGCCAGGGCCAACTTCAATGTATCGCCCGGCGCACCCAAACATCCCGTTGCATCCTGCTTGAAAGCGTCCTTGCCTCCCCTTGTCCTGCGAGCATTCTCGCAGATCTAGGTAAAGCCTCAAGGTGGTCAATAATGCCAAAAGCGACACCATCGATTCGCTTTTGGCAGGCCTCACTTATAAAAAACAGCAGGTTATGCTCAAATTTGGGCGACACGACGTCTTTTCATACACATAAAAACGTCAATGTCGTCGGCTTTTGTAAGAGATCTCTTACAAAATCTTGAGACATCTCTTACGCATCGCCTTTCAGATCGGCTTTATTGCCCCTTAATGGCCTTCAACCCGGGATAAGTCACATCACCTAGCTCCGCCTCGATCGCCAGTAGACGGTTGTATTTCGCCACGCGATCCGAGCGGCAAAGCGAGCCGGTCTTGATTTGTCCTGCACAGGTGCCCACGGCAAGATCAGCGATGGTGGTGTCTTCGGTTTCCCCGGAACGGTGCGAGATAACCGCAGTAAAGCCGGCATCCTGCGCCATCTTGATCGCGTCCAAGGTCTCGGAGAGCGAGCCAATCTGGTTAAACTTGATCAGGATCGAGTTGCCAATCTGCTCGTCGATGCCGCGCTTTAAGATTTTGGTATTAGTGACAAACAAATCGTCACCGACCAACTGCACCTTGTCGCCTAGCTTGTCGGTCAGCGCTTTCCAGCCGTCCCAATCCGACTCGTCCATCCCGTCTTCGATGGAGACAATCGGGTAGTCTGCGCACAGGTCGGCAAGGTAATTGGCAAAGCCTTCGGCGTCGTACTGCTTGCCTTCGCCCGCAAGGTCATACTGACCATTTTTATAAAACTCGGAAGACGCACAATCCAGCGCCAAGGTGACATCACCGCCCAGCGTGTAGCCGGCATCGGCAACCGCCTGTTTGATCACCGCCAGGGCATCGGCGTTGGACGCCAGATTCGGGGCGAAACCGCCTTCATCACCCACTGAGGTCGAAAGGCCTTTAGCGGCCAGCACTTTTTTCAGCGCGTGGAAAATCTCCGCCCCCATGCGCAGGCCTTCGCGGAAATTCGGCGCGCCCACCGGCTGCACCATGAACTCCTGAATATCGACGTTGTTATCGGCGTGCTCACCGCCGTTAAGGATATTCATCATGGGTACCGGCATGGTGTACGCCCCTGGCTGGCCGTAAAGCTCGGCAATATGGGCGTAAAGCGGCACGCCTTTGGCGTTAGCGGCAGCTTTGGCAGCGGCCAGCGACACCGCAAGGATCGCATTCGCGCCAAGGTTCGCTTTATTGTCGGTGCCATCGAGTTTGAGCATGGCATCATCCAGGCCGCGCTGGTCGCGCGCATCCATTCCCAAAAGGGCCTCGCGGATTTTGCCATTCACCGCGTCCACGGCTTTCTGCACGCCTTTGCCTAAATAGCGCGACTTATCCCCGTCGCGTAACTCCAACGCTTCTCTTGAGCCGGTGGAGGCACCACTGGGCGCACAAGCTTCACCGGTGGCGCCGCTTTCCAAGCGCACAGTGGCCGAAACGGTCGGGTTCCCACGGGAATCGAGTACTTCTAACGCACGAATTTCAACAATTTTCGTCATAGCTGCGTCCTTTTAAATTGGCGAAAAGGGGTCGATTAACTTGCCACTCGCTTAGCGAATGGCAAGCGGGGCAAAACCTTTAACCAGCGCGTCCAGCTGCGCTAGCTGAGTCAAAAACGGCGCCAGCTGATCAAGCGGCAACGCGCACGGGCCGTCGCACTTGGCATTATCCGGGTCCGGGTGCGCTTCTAAAAACAGCCCGGCTAGCCCCACGGCAACGCCGGCGCGGGCAAGCTCCGCTACTTGGGCGCGGCGACCATCGGCGCTATCGGCGCGCCCACCGGGGCGCTGCAGCGCATGGGTCACATCGAAAAACACCGGGAAGCCGGTCTGTTTCAAATCACCAAAGCCCAGCATATCGACAATCAGGTTATTGTAACCAAAGCTTGAGCCACGCTCGCAGAGCATCAGGCGATCGTTACCCGCTTCTTGAAACTTGGTCAGGATATGGCGCATTTCGTGGGGCGCTAAAAATTGCGGCTTTTTAATATTGATCGCCGCGCCCGTTTTGGCCATCGCCACCACCAGATCGGTTTGGCGGGCAAGAAACGCCGGTAGCTGAATAATATCCGCAACTTCCGCCGCGGCCGCTGCCTGCCATGGCTCGTGCACATCAGTGATGATCGGCACGCCAAAGCGCGATTTCACCTCGGCCAGCATCTCAAGCCCTTTTTCCAGACCAGGGCCACGAAACGAATGAATCGAGCTGCGGTTAGCTTTATCAAAACTGGCTTTGAAGACGTACGGCATCCCCAGTTTTTGCGTGACGTTAACGTATTCTTGGGCGACGTCCATGGCAAGTTCGCGGGATTCCAGCACATTTATGCCGCCAAGCAACATAAGAGGCAAAGAATTGCCGGCGGTTAGGCCGGCAAATGCGATATGACGTTCGGAGGTGGGCTCATGGGTTACCGACATCAGATCTCACTCCTGATGGGAAGACTGAGCGCGAGTACGCGCCGTTTTGTGCTCAAAAGCGGCGTTCACAAAGCCGGAGAAGAGCGGGTGGCCATCGCGCGGTGTCGACGTAAACTCGGGGTGGAACTGGCACGCCACGTACCACGGGTGATCGGAAAGCTCGACCACTTCCACCAGCGATTGATCGACGCTTTTACCCGAGATGACCAGACCGGCTTTTTCCAGGTCATCGACAAATTGGTTGTTGACCTCAAAGCGATGACGGTGACGCTCGACAATCTCATCCGCGCCGTAGGCATCATGCGCCTTGGTGCCTTCGCGCAAATGGCAAACCTGGCCGCCCAAGCGCATGGTGCCGCCCAAATCAGAGGCCGCATCGCGCAGCTCGATTTTTCCTTCAGGGTTGATCCACTCGGTGATCAAGCCCACCACCGGGTGTTGTGTGTCATGGGTGAACTCGGTGGAGTTGGCATCCGCCCAGCCGGCCACATTACGCGCGTATTCGATGACCGCCACTTGCATCCCGAGACAAATCCCCAAGTAAGGGATCTTATTTTCCCGCGCAAACTGCGCCGTCATGATTTTGCCTTCAACCCCACGCTCACCAAAACCACCCGGCACCAGAATGGCGTCTTTCCCCGCCAAGCGCTCGGCGCCGTGGTGCTCGATATCCTCGGAGTCGATATAGTCGATATTGACCTTGATACGGCCTTGAATACCAGCGTGAATCAGCGCCTCGTTGAGCGATTTATAGGCATCGAGTAGCTCCATGTACTTGCCCACCATGGCGATACTCACCGACTTGAGCGGGTTGAGCTTGGCATCGAGCACCTTCACCCACTCAGAAAGATCCGCCTCGCCGGCGTCTAGACGCAGCTTATCGCAAACAATCTCATCCAGGCCGTGCTCGTGCAGCATGAGCGGAATGCGGTAAATGGTGTCCGCGTCTTGTAGCGGCACGACCGCGCGCTCTTCCACGTTGGTGAACAAGGCGATTTTGCGCCGCTCGCTCTCTTCCAGCTCGACTTCGCTGCGGCAAATCAAAATGTCTGGCTGAATGCCGATCGAGCGCAGCTCTTTGACGCTGTGCTGGGTCGGTTTGGTCTTGGTCTCGCCCGCTGTTTTGATGTAAGGCACCAGCGTCAGGTGCATAAACAGCGCGCGGTTGGCGCCCTGTTCGCTACGAATCTGGCGGATTGACTCCAGAAACGGTAGCGATTCGATATCGCCCACCGTGCCACCGATTTCCACCAGCGCCACGTCAAAGCCTTCGCCGCCAGCGTAAACGCGCTGCTTAATTTCATCGGTAATATGCGGAATGACCTGAACGGTTCCCCCCAGGTAATCACCACGGCGCTCTTTGCGCAGTACGCTTTCGTACACGCGGCCCGTGGTGAAGTTGTTGCCCTGGGTCATTTTGGTACGAATGAAGCGTTCGTAGTGCCCCAGGTCCAGGTCGGTTTCGGCGCCATCTTCAGTGACGAATACCTCGCCGTGTTGGAAGGGACTCATGGTGCCCGGGTCGACGTTGATGTAAGGGTCGAGCTTGAGCATGGTGACCTTAAGGCCGCGCGCCTCGAGAATCGCCGCCAGCGAGGCCGACGCGATGCCCTTACCAAGGGAGGACACAACGCCGCCGGTCACGAAGATATATCGTGTCATGGAAAACCTGTCGAAACGTGATCAAAAGGCGTAACAGAAAGCCACGCCAGGATGGGAGGGCAGAATAGCAGAGTACGCCTAAAGGCTCAATTAGCGCTCAAACACACTTGGCGGCTAACCTACACAGAAACCGCTCACCTAGAGTCTTTCGAAGGGGCAGATAATTGTGCCGATAGTGGTGCCGATAGCTGGCACGCCTTTCGACAAGCTCAAGGCGACGGCAATACACCGCCGCTCACCCGGAGCCTGTCGAAGTGTCAAAAGATGATCTTATCGACGTTTACACGCCCAGGTAATCCAGAATTCCTTCGGCTGCCTGGCGGCCTTCATAGATCGCGGTGACGACCAAGTCAGAACCGCGCACCATGTCGCCACCGGCAAAGATTTTTTCGTTGCTGGTTTGGAAGGCGAGCTCGCCATGCTCAGGTGCTTTCACGCGGTCGCGCTCATCGACCTGAATATTGGCGGTTTCAAACCACGGCGCGGGGCTGGCCTGAAAACCAAAGGCCACCACGACCGCATCGGCGGGAATCACTTCCTCTGAGCCCGGCACCACTTCCGGGCGCTGGCGACCGTTCTCGTCCGGCTCGCCTAAGCGCGTGCGCACGACTTTTACGCCTTCGACTTTCTCTTCACCGACCACGGCAACCGGCTGGCGGTTAAAGAGGAAATCGACCCCCTCTTCGCGGGCGTTGGCGACTTCCTTGCGCGAGCCCGGCATGTTCCCCTCATCACGACGATAGGCGCAGGTGACGTTTGCGGCCCCCTGGCGGATCGAGGTGCGGTTACAGTCCATCGCGGTATCGCCACCGCCGAGCACCACCACACGCTTGCCTTCCATCGAGATATAGTCAGCCGGGTCTTTCTCAAAGCCGAGGCAGCGGTTGACGTTGGCGATCAGAAAATCCAACGCCTTGTACACCCCTGGCAAGTCCTCGCCGGGGAAGCCGCCTTCCATGTACTTGTAGGTGCCCATACCGAGGAACACGGCATCGTAATCCTGCAAAATGGTGTCGAATTCGATATCGGTGCCAATTTCGGTATTCAGACGGAACTCAACGCCCATCTCCTCGAATACCGCTCGGCGGCGCTCCATTACGCTTTTTTCAAGCTTGAACTCAGGGATACCAAAGGTCAAAAGCCCACCGATTTCCGGGTACTTATCAAACACCACGGGCTTGACGCCGTTGCGCGCAAGAATATCCGCACAGCCAAGCCCCGCGGGGCCCGCGCCGATAATCGCCACTTTCTTATCGGTCCACGCAACCTTCGACATGTCCGGACGCCAGCCCATGGCAAAGGCGGTATCGGTGATGTACTTCTCCACCGACCCGATGGTCACGGCGCCAAAGCCATCGTTCAGGGTGCAATCGCCTTCGCACAGGCGGTCCTGCGGGCACACGCGGCCACACACTTCCGGTAGCGAGTTAGTTTTGTGCGACAGTTCGGCGGCTTCAATGATGTTGCCTTCCACCACCAGCTGCAGCCAGTTGGGAATATAGTTGTGAACCGGGCACTTCCACTCGCAGTAGGGGTTACCGCAGTGCAGGCAGCGATGCGCCTGGCTCGCCACTTCTGTCGGCTTATATGGCTCATAGATTTCGGCGAACTCTTTCGCCCGCGAACGGGCGTCTTTCTTTTTCGGGTCTTGGCGACCCACATCAATAAACTGAAAATCGTTATTTAAACGGTTAGGCATGATCTCACTCCTCTCGGCGACAGGCATCAGCTAATAGACAGAAACGGCTTATTCCGGATGGCGCCGGGATTGATCCAGCAAGCTGCCCAGACTCGCCGCCTTTGGCTTTACTAGCCAGAAGTGACGCACGTAATCGCCAAAGTCTTCGAGCATATCAGCGCCGCGGGTTGAGCCTGTCGCGGCTACGTACTCTTCGATCACCTCACGCAGGTGGCGGCGATACGCTTCCATCGTCTCGGTGTTAATCCGATGAATCTCCACCAGCTCATGGTTGTACTTATCCACGAAGGTGCGATCTTCATCCAGCACATAAGCAAACCCGCCGGTCATGCCCGCACCGAAGTTAACGCCGGTTTCGCCCAGCACACAGACCAAGCCGCCGGTCATGTATTCGCAGCAGTGATCGCCTGCGCCTTCGATGACCGCGTGAGCACCCGAGTTGCGCACCCCGAAACGCTCGCCAGCAATACCCGCAGCAAACAGCTTGCCGCCGGTGGCGCCATACAAGCAGGTATTGCCGATAATCGCCGTTTTGTGACTTTCAAACTGACTTTCGCGCGGCGGCACGATGACAATTTTGCCGCCGTTCATGCCTTTGCCGACGTAGTCGTTGGCGTCGCCTTCCAAATACAGGTGCAAACCACGCGCGTTCCACACACCAAAGCTTTGGCCAGCTACGCCGGTAAAGCGCGCGATAATCGGCGCCTCTTCCAGCCCCGCCTCGCCGTAGCGTTTGGCAATCGCGCCGGATGTCAGTGCGCCGACGCTGCGGTCGCAGTTGGTAATATGGAACGTAAATTCGCCGCCGGATTTCGATTCAAGCGCGTCACGCACCGCTTCCAGCACTTCCTGGTTTTTAGCGCCCGGGTCGTGGGGCACGTTGCGACTCACTTGACAGAACTGCGGGGCATCGGCAGGCACGAAGTCGTTAGCCAACAACGGAGTCAAATCCAGCTTGCGCTGTGACGCCGTGTTGCCTTCGAGCACTTCTAGCAGGTCGGTGCGGCCGATGAGATCAGTCAACTGACGCACGCCCAGCATGGCCATCAGCTCGCGCACTTCTTCGGCGATGAAACGGAAGTAGTGCTTAACCATGTCCACGGTGCCGCGGAAGTGCTCGCCGCGCAGGAAGTCATCCTGGGTGGCAACACCGGTGGCGCAGTTGTTCAAATGGCAAATACGCAGGTACTTACAGCCCAGCGCCACCATCGGCGCAGTACCAAAACCAAAGCTCTCCGCCCCCAGAATCGCTGCTTTTACCACGTCCAGCCCGGTTTTCAGGCCGCCGTCGGTCTGCAGGCGAATCTTGTCGCGCAGGCCGTTGATCCGCAGCGCCTGATGCACCTCCGGCAAACCAAGCTCCCACGGGCTGCCCGCGTGCTTGATGGACGTCAGCGGGCTGGCCGCCGTGCCACCGTCGTAGCCGGATACGGTGATCAAATCGGCGTAGGCCTTGGCCACACCGGTGGCGATGGTGCCGATACCCGGCTCGGATACCAGCTTCACCGACACCTGCGCATCCGGGTTGACCTGTTTAAGGTCAAAAATCAGCTGCGCCAGGTCTTCAATCGAGTAGATATCGTGGTGCGGCGGCGGTGAAATCAGCGTCACGCCGGGCACCGAGTAGCGCAACCGTGCGATGAGCTGGTTGACCTTGCCGCCCGGCAGCTGGCCGCCCTCCCCGGGTTTAGCCCCCTGGGCAACTTTGATCTGCAACACTTCGGCATTGACCAAGTAGTGCGGCGTCACGCCAAAGCGGCCCGAGGCGATCTGCTTGATTTTGGAGCTGCGAATGGTGCCGTAACGCGCCGGGTCTTCACCGCCCTCGCCCGAGTTGGAGCGCCCACCCGCCTCGTTCATGGCTTGCGCCAGCGACTCGTGGGCTTCCGGCGATAGCGCGCCGAGCGACATACCGGCGCTGTCAAAGCGCGGAATAAGCTCGTCGACCGACTCGACTTCCTCCAGCGGCACCGGCGTTTCGGCAGGCTTAAGCGCCAAGAGATCGCGAATGGTCGCCACCGGCCGCTCGTTGACCAGCTGAGCAAACTTCTTCCACTTGGCGTAGCTGCCCTCCTGAACGGCCTGCTGCAGGGTCATCACCACATCTGGGTTGTAGGCGTGGTACTCGTGACCATGCACGTATTTGAAAATGCCACCTTGCGAGATACCTTTGCGGGCGATCCAGGCGTCACGGCCAAGCGCTTCCTGTTGCAGCTGAAGCTCGGCAAAACCAGTGCCTTGGATGCGCGAGGCCATGCCCGGAAAGCACATCTGCATGATCTCATCGTCCAGACCAACGGCTTCAAACAGCATCGAACCGCGATACGAGGCCAGCGTCGAGATGCCCATTTTGGACAAAATCTTAAACAGCCCTTTCTGCAGGCCTTTGCGATAATTCTCACGGGAATCTGCCGGATTCCCGGTTAGCTCGCCAACACGGTGCATATCGGCCATGACCTGATAGGCCAACCACGGGTAAACCGCCGTGGCGCCCACGCCAAACAACACCGCCATTTGATGAGCATCCCGCGCGTAGCCCGTTTCCACCACGATGTTGGCATTGGGGCGCAGCGCCAAATGGCCAAGGTGCGTATGCACCGCCCCAACCGCCAGCGTGGCTTGAATCGGAATTAGCCCCTTAGGCAGGTCGGCATCCGAGAGCACCAAAATCACCTTGCCCGCTCTCACCTGCTTTTCGGCCGCCTGACAGAGCGAGGTCAGCGCTTGTTTAAGCGACTGCACTTCAGGGTCATATCCGAGCGAGAACGTATGGCTAGCGAAGGCCGGGTCATCCTGACTGACCAGGGCGGTAAACTTGCGCGGCGATAGCACCGGCGTGGTTAAAATCAAGCGGTGGGCGTGTTCGGGTGTCGCTTTAAACACGTTAAGCTCAGCCCCTCCGCAGGTTTCTAGCGACATCACAATCGCTTCGCGCAGCGGGTCAATCGCCGGGTTGGTGACCTGAGCAAACTTCTGGCGGAAGTAGTCGCTCAAAAGGCGCGGGCGGCTAGAGAGCACGGCCATGGGGGTATCGTCGCCCATGGAACCGACCGCTTCTTGACCACTTTCCGACAGCGGACGCAGCACCTGGTCGCGCTCTTCAAAGCTGACCTGGAACATCTTTTGCTGCGTGTTGAGCGCGTCGGTCTCCATGGTCTGAAAACGGGCAAGCTCGGTAAGTGCCGACTCTAAATAGTTGGCCTCTTGCTTCAACCAGCGCTTATAGGGGTACGCCGACTTCAAGCGGTTATCGATTTCTTCGGTATGCAGCACTTCGCCGGTATGGGTATCGACGGCGAGCATCTGCCCCGGGCCAACACGGCCTTTCGCGACCACATCGGCAGGCTTGTAATCGTAAGTGCCGATCTCTGAGGCGAGCGTGATATAGCCGTTTTTGGTGATGACCCAGCGTGCTGGACGCAAGCCGTTACGGTCGAGCATACACACTGCTTGGCGACCGTCGGTCATGACCACGCCGGCCGGGCCGTCCCACGGCTCCATGTGCATGGAGTTGTACTCGTAGAACGCGCGCAGCTCGGCGTCCATGGTTTCGACGTTCTGCCATGCCGGCGGCACCATCATGCGCACGGCGCGGTGCAGCTCCATTCCGCCGGTCAGCAGCACTTCGAGCATGTTGTCCATGCTGGAGGAGTCCGAACCGGTGGTATTAACGATTTCATCAAGCTCGGCGATATCCGGCAGGCGCTCGTTAACGAAGTTCTGCTTACGTGAATTTGCCCAGCCACGGTTGGCTTCAATGGTGTTGATCTCGCCATTGTGGGCGAGCAGGCGAAACGGCTGCGCCAGCGGCCAGCGTGGTGCTGTGTTAGTCGAAAAGCGCTGGTGGAAAACACAAATGGCCGTTTCCAGGCGCGGGTCATTCAGGTCATGGTAAAACGCCGGCAAATCTTCCGGCATCACCAAGCCTTTATAAGAGACCACCTCGCTTGAAAGCGAGGCCACATAAAACTCTTTCTCGTCGCGCAGGATTTGTTCTGCCTTACGGCGCGCCATGAAAAGGTCGACGTCAAAGTGCTCGCCGCTACCTGGCGTAACGAACACCTGAGAAATACGCGGCAGGCAATCGAGCGCCATGGGGCCACAGACGGACGCATCCACCGGCACGTTGCGCCAGCCGGCAACGCCCAGGCCACGATTTTTCAGCTCGCCTTCCAGTACCTCGCAGGCGTGCTCTGCACGGGCATTATCGTCGGGCAAAAACACCACGCCCACGGCGAAACGTTCGCCGAGCGAAACGTCTAACGTTTCAGCGGCCACCTCGCGCATAAATTGCACAGGCATTTTCAGCAGCAGGCCGCAGCCATCGCCGGTTTTGCCATCGGCCGCGATACCGCCACGGTGGGTCATGCAGGTCAACGACTCAATGGCCGTTTTCAGCAAGTCATGGCTTGCTTGCCCTTCCATGTGGGCGATCAAACCAAAGCCGCAGTTGTCGCGAAACTCGCCGGGCTGATGAAGACCTCTGTTCATGGGCGTGCCTCTAATAAGCGTATTTTATTAACAGCGAGCTCATGGTATAAAGGAAGGCTTTCTCTAAATTACCACCCTTCTATTTGGCTCTTTGTGGCCGTTTCTGGCGCTCGCTGAGATGTGAAAATGGCCGCTCAGCATAGCCATCACCGACCTCCTAGCGCAATCGCCTTCCCCTTTTTGTTGTTCTAAAAACCTTGATAAATCGGTGCCTTGCGAACGCTAAAATGCAAAAAGTTGATAAACTTCAACAACTTGAGAATCAATAAAACGATAATTAAACGCTCGATAAAACCCCATAGACTTTGGTATAAATTAGCCTAAATTCCCATGCCGATAGTGCATGAGGCATGCCGATTATCTTATTTAACGCAGGCTCGCGTATGCGTGATCAGCACACAAAAAACCGCTCACCCTTCGAAAAGCTCAGGGTGAGCGGTAGAGAAGTGGCAGCATTGCTTTGTACGCATTGAGCGTGTCGAAATGCGCCTCGGGGGCTATCGGCGAAGAGTGCGGCGACGTTTGCTAGGCGCGCGGATAGTCATCCAGCAACGCGGTCAGTACTTCCGCCGGCGTCTCGTCGCTCACACACGCGTTACCCAAGGCATTAAGCAGCACTAGACGCAGTCGGCTATCGATGTTTTTCTTGTCGCGACGCATGTGGGTCAAAAAGTGCTCTGAGGTCATCTCAGCGGGCGCGGTTAGTGGCAGGCCTGCGCTTTCGATTACCGCCAAGGTGCGGGCAAGCGCTGCTTCATTAATCAAGCCAAGCGCCTTTGAAAGCGTTGCGGCCATTGCCATCCCGGCCCCCACGGCCTCACCGTGCAGCCAGTTACCATAGCCCTGGTGCGCTTCAATGGCATGACCAAAAGTGTGCCCCAGATTCAAAAGCGCCCGCACGCCTTGCTCGGTCTCATCCTCGGCCACGATATCCGCTTTGATCTGGCAGCTGCGTGCGATAGCCTCCGCCAGCACCTCGGGGTCACGTTGCCGCAGCCGCGTCATGTTCGCTTCAAGCCAGCTGAGAAACGCTGCGTCGCGAATAAAACCGTATTTAATCACTTCGGCAAGTCCCGCCGAGAGTTCACGATCCGGCAACGTATTAAGCGTGTCGATATCCACTACCACCGCTTTGGGCTGCCAAAACGCGCCGATCATGTTTTTGCCTAGCGGATGATTGACACCGGTTTTGCCACCGACCGAGGAGTCTACTTGGGAAAGCAGCGTGGTCGGTACTTGAATAAACGCCACACCGCGCTGATAGCTCGCCGCGGCAAATCCCACCATATCGCCAATCACACCGCCCCCAAGGGCAATCAGCGTACAACGGCGATTAAAACCGGCTTCTAACAGTGCATCCCAAATACGCCCTACCTGCTCGACGTTTTTGTACTGCTCGCCGTCCGGCAGCACGACGCGACGAACGTCAAGGGTCTCGGGAAGGGATTGCATCAGCGTCTCAAGATATAACGGCGCTATTGTCTCATTTGTCACTACCATCACCTGCTGGCCCGCCAGGTACGGCACGATGTTTTGCGAACGACCTAGCAAGCCCGTGCCAATATGAATCGGGTAGCTGCGCTCATCGAGCGCGACGTTAAGCGTGCGCAGCACGCCATCTGGATGCGTCATGTGAATACCTTATTTTTGCGCCGCCCCTGTCTTCTTATGGGTCGCTCCGGCCGTTTGTAGCGGGTCTACCAAGCGATGCACGCGGCGTAAAATCTCATTGACCACAGCGCGCGGGCTACGACGATCAGTGCGCACGGTAATGTCGGCGGTGGCACGATAGAGCGGGTCACGCTTGGCGAACATGTCATAGAGGACTTGCTCGCGATTGGCACACTGTAACAGGGGGCGGTTACGATCTTTGGCCGTGCGCCTGAGCTGCTGCTCGACCGTGGTCATTAAGTAGATCACCGTGCCGCGTTCGCGTAGCGCGCGGCGGTTTTCTTCGCGCAACACTGCACCGCCACCGGTGGCGACCACCACGTTATGGCGCTTGGTCAGCTCATCAATCATCAGCATTTCGCGCTGGCGAAAACCGACCTCTCCTTCAACGTCAAAAATCCAGGGGATATCCGCCCCGCAGCGGTCTTGAATGGCATGATCGCTATCAACAAACCCGCGCGATAACTCGGCCGCTAACAAGCGACCAATGGTGCTTTTGCCTGCTCCCATGGGGCCGATCAGAAAAAGATTGGGTAAATCCTGCATTAGCGAACCACCAAACCATCATCGAGTAGTCGTGGTGTAATGAAAACCAATAGCTCTACTTTTTCATTACTCTCTTCATTATAGCGAAACAGTCTACCAATTAACGGCAAATCACCCAGCAGTGGCGTCTTCGAAATTTGACGCAGTTCTTCGGTGGTTAAAATACCGCCGAGCACCACGGTTTGGCCGTTATCTACCAGCACCTGGGTTTCAATGGTGTTGGTATCGATAGGCGGTTCACCACCAAACTCAGAGTCCCGGAAACTATCATTGCGGATGACCAACTCCATGATAATCCGATCATCCGGAGTGATTTGCGGGGTTACCTCCAATTCCAGCAACGCTTCTTTAAACTCGGTTTCGGGGTTACCTTCCTCGCTCACGCTTTGATAGGCGCGTTCCTCGCCTTGGCTAATGATCGCGGTACGTTGATTCGCGGTAATAATGCGTGGCTGCGAAATCGTTTGGCTCTTGCCTTCGCTCTCTAAAGCGCGCAGCTCAAGATCTAATAGAATATCGCCGGAAAGGTAGCCGAAACCAAAGGTGGTTGGCGAACCAGAAGACCCGAAATCTACCGCCAGCCCTCCCGTTGTGGGAGACCCATCAGAGGCACCATCAAAGGTTAAGCGATCTCGGGTGCTGCTACCGAACACACCACGCACACCTGAACTAGAAGGGTCATCTGGGTTGCGACGCGCTCCTGACACGCCCCAGTTGATCCCTAACTCGCGTGACGCGGTATCGCGAGCAATGACGATGCGCGCTTCAATTTGCACTTGTCGCACGGCGACATCCAACCGGTCTAGCGTCCCCATTATCTGCTCTAGTTGCTCGCGTGTGTCTTGCACCAGCAAGGTGTTGGTGCGCTGATCGGTGGTCACTCTGCCGCGGTCAGTGAGCAGGCCAAACCCCTCTTCGCCGCGCAGCAGCTGCGCTAAGTCCTCCGCACGAGCGTATTTCACTTCCACAAACTCGGTAGCCAAGGGCGACAGCGTTTCGCGCTGCTGGCGGGCTTCGAGTTCTTGCTGCTCGAACGCCGCGAGTTCAGACGCGGGGGCCACCACAATCACATTGCCGCGCTCGCGGCTCGAAAGCCCTTGGCTTTGCAGGATTAACGCCAACGCTTGATCCCACGGCACATCATTTAGGTTCAGCGTCACACGTCCTGTCACGCCGTCGCTGGCCACAATATTAAAACCGGAAAATTCCGCCAACGTTGAGAGCACCGAGCGCACTTCGATATCTTGAAAATTTAGGCTTAAGCGTTCACCGGTGAAGGTGTCTTCTTCGGTTTCGCGTTCCTCTTGCGGCGCTTGGCTTACCGGCTGAACCTCCACCGTAAGCGTGCGCCCGCTTTGCGAGGAAACCATGGCGTAAGCGCCTTGCGTTTCTAAGGTTAACTCGGTGCCGCGCATAGTAGCGCGTGGCACTATCTGCGTAATGGGCGTGGCAAAATCGGTTACGTCGTAGATTTGATTCAGCGAGTCCGGAATCGCCACGTCGCGTAAGTTCACCACCACGCGGCCATCGCGCTCTTCAACGCGCGGGGAGACCGTGTCGCGATTAAAACTGACCTCTAACTTACCCGCCCCCTCTTCACTGCGACGAAAATCGATGTTCTCGATTTGTGGCCCCTGGGCGGTCGCCAGCGCGTCAGGCTCAGACGGGGGTTCCGGCGACTCGGGGGCACGCCCTGCGCTGGGGGTCAGTGCGATACGCAGCCTTCCCTCACTGGGCTGCGTAGTGTAGTCATACGCCTCGGTGAAGTTCATCACCAACCGCGTACGCCCACTCGCCTCAATTGCGGTGATATATTCAACGCCCCCCTGTGCCACTTCCAAGCGGCGCTCAGCCAAGCCGCTACTCGTACCGGGAAGGTCAATGGCCAAACGCGGCGGCGCGTCCAGACGATAACTCTTGACCTCGGGCACGCTGCCAAAAAACTGCAGATCGACAGTGACCTGCTCGCCCCCGCTATCGTCCACTCGGATGTCAGTGAGCACCGCCGCTGATGCCCAAGCGGGCAGCAACGATAACAGCGCCACAGCCCATAACCCCACACGCCGGCAGGTTATCAGCGGTGATTTTTGCAACGCTTTTTGCAACACGGTGATGCCCATGCCGTCTCCCTCGTTAACTCTTTTGGCCGCGTCCATCTTATTCATCAGCGTTATTGCCATCGGCAAGCGCTAGCGTGGCATCGCGGACTTGCCAACCGTCACGCTGGGTATAAATGCGCTCATTAATCTCGATGCCCTGCTCTGTGATGCGGCTAATGCGCCCGTCATTTGGCCCCACATAATTGCCCACGCTGACACTGACGATCTCATCATCTGGTGTGCGTATTAGCGCTCGTTGGCGTTGGCCCATTTGCAGTGTCCCGACCAGCCTAAGCTCTTGCAGCGAGAAGCGCTCTAACGGCTCAGGCTCACGCGTTTGATCAGGCGCTAATTCACCGCCTTTCGGCTGGGTGGACGCACTATTTACCACTGCATCTGGCGCTAAAAACGGGCTGCGCATATCACGATGGCGATACGGTAACGGCGCGTAATCAGGCACCTCCGGTATTTCAATACGTGGCTGACTGCCTGGCGCCTCGCGGATCTCACGCAGCGTTTGCGTTAATTGCTCCCGATTAGCATCGGCACAGCCAGCGAGCATGAACACCACGCTGACGCTAAAGGCGTGACGTTTTACTTGGCATGGCGTCATGCCTCATCCTCCGACCCTTGCACCCGCACGATATCGCTATAGGTGCGCGCCAACATGGAAAGGCGCAGCATACTGCCCTGACTCTCCACGGGCTCAAGAGTAAAATCATGCTGGGTCACAATCCGCGAGAGTGCCGCCATATCCGCCACAAACTGCGCAATTTGGTGATACTCCCCTTGCACCTGAATATCAAAAGGGTGCTCCACATAGTGTGCCTGAGTTACCGTTGAGCGCAGCCGAATATTTTCAATGTTAAGTTGATTGTTCACTGCCGCGTCACTAATGCTATCCAGCAGCGAGGGAATTTCGACACTTGTCGGCAACATCCTGCGCAGACGCGTCATTTGCGCGTTAATCTCGTTGAGCTGCTCTTCCATCTTCGGCAAATGCGCGGCCTCCGCGGCTTTACTGCGGTACTCTTCTAACAGCCGCGTTTCTTGGCGCGTCTCCGATGCCAGCGCATCGCGACGCTCGCCAATGACAAACCAGTACATGGCCGCAACCGAGAGTGAGAGCGCTAACAACAGGCAAAGCGCTTTCAGCAACAGTGGCCAACTACCGGCTTCTTTAATATCCAGCGCCTGAATATCCACGTCACGTAAACGCTGCCATTCATCCAACCATTTATCCCACCACGCGTCACGATTAAGTTTCATTACGCGCCTCCTGGTTGCCGTTTACCGTGCTATTGGCGGTTTCATCGGGCTGGGGGGCAACACTTTGCTGCTTGACTTCAAAGCGGAAGACCCGCCGAGCGCTGTCACTATCGCTTTCGACTTCGGTAAATGTCGGCACCCCAAGGCCGGGCATCTGTTCAATGTGGCGCAACTGCTCAGAGACTTGGCGTTCGCTGCCCGCTTCCGCCGTTGCACTTAAGGTGTCGCCACTGCGCGATAAACTCTGGTAAATCACCCCGTTGGCCACGCTTTGCGCAATTTCGTTAAAGACACGTACCGTTTTAACACGCTCCTGTTGCAATGTTTGAAATAGCGCAAGCTGGTCGCTGAGCTCGGTGGCATCCTCTTCATAGTTGCGCACCTCGCGGATATCCGCTTCGAGTTGGCGGGTTTGCTCGGTGATGTAGCGGTTGCGCTCGCGCTGCGCCTCTAGCTCAGCTTGGTAAAAACGCGCCACCAAAAACCCCAATGCCGTTCCCAGTACCAGCATCGCCACCAGCAAAAGATGAAAACGGCGCGTTTGCCGCTGACGCTTCTCTTCGCGCCAAGGCAGCAAGTTGATCATAGCGCTCATTGACCGACCCTCATGGCGAGGCCACACGCGGTGAGCATCGCGGGCGCGTCATTGGTCAGCCCTTCAATGTTTAAGCGTTTATTTACCTGCATATTTTGAAACGGATTGGCAATGGTCACCCGCATCCCGCTATCTTCGGCGATACGCTCGGCAAGACCGGGGATAACGCTTGACCCGCCGCCTAGCACAATCTCTTTGACTTCGTGGTGACGCCCCGCCGTATAGTAAAGCTGCAGCGAGCGACCCACCTGCTGAACAACGGTTTCCAGAAACGGGTT
Organism: Vreelandella vilamensis; assembly: GCF_031451755.1. Classification (NCBI taxonomy): domain Bacteria; kingdom Pseudomonadati; phylum Pseudomonadota; class Gammaproteobacteria; order Oceanospirillales; family Halomonadaceae; genus Vreelandella; species Vreelandella vilamensis. The sequence goes on from NZ_JARWAN010000013.1 coordinate 70,062, forward strand.
CAGCACTTTCTCTTGGTAATCCTCTGGCAAGCCGCCCCGTTTTTTGGCAAACCCGGCTTCCTCCATGGAGAGATCATAGCGCTCGCGGATCGCGTCGGTCAGCTGTCGACCCCCAAACACCGTATCGCGACTATAGACGATATGCCCGCCGCGCATGACGTGAAAGGCGTTCATGTTAGCGCCAAAATCGACCAGCCCGACACAGGTCGTCGGGTCTAGCTCAACGCTCAATTGGCGCTTGAGCGCTTCAAAGCTGCGCTCCATCGCAAACGTCTCGACATCGACAGCGGCGGGTTCGAGTCCCGCGCGTTCAAGCGTTTCGGTCAACTGGCTGACATCGTGCTGGCGGCAGGCCACCAACAACACCTGTTGCTCTTCTTCATCGAAAGGGGAAGGGCCTAAGCGCTGAAAATCGAACGCCACTTCATTGAACGGAAAAGGAATATGGCGGTCCGATTCGGCGACAATGCGCTCCTCAATATCGTCTTCGCTCAAATTCGCGGGGAAGTTGAGCGTCTTGGTAATGGCGGCACTCGCAGGGATGGCCACGGCCGCTTTGCGCGTCGAAGGCTTGGCATGTTCGACAGCGCGACTTAACACGCTTGCCACATCGTCGATATCTTGAATGCGACGCTCGATGACCGCGCCTTCGCGCAACGGGCGCACGGCATAGCTTTCGACATGATAGCTATCCGCCGTAGACTTGAGCTCCAAGAGCTTGACCGTCGCCGAGGTAATATCGACACCAATCAAGCCGTTATGAGATTTAAGCAAGCGCATTATTGGTTCGACTCCGGCGATTATGACGCGTAATTCGAGGTTACAGGATTTTAACCTATCGTACACGCGTGGCCCATTGCTCCTTATCAACACTGGTGACCGCCGCGCGAGCTACCTATAATGGCAGTCGTTTATTCATTAACGCTGCATTTATGTATCGTGCCACCGTCGCCCTTTAGGCTTTTTCCATGCTTCCCACAGGTAGCCTGTTTTCATGAAGTTTCTTAGAACGCTTATTCTCTCGTTGTTTTTTACTCTAGTGGCCGTGGTGGGGGCAACAGCACTGGCCGTTATCGGCGCTGGTATCTATTTTGCCCCAGGCTTACCCGACGTGCGTCAGCTGGCGAACTTTGAGCTTCATACACCGCTGCGCATTTATACTCGCGACGGCAAACTGATTGGCGAATTCGGTGAAGAACGCCGCATTCCGGTGGACTTCGATGCTATCCCGCAGCCGATGATTGATGCACTGATCGCCGCAGAAGATCAGAGCTATTTCGATCACGTCGGGGTTGACCCACGCGGGTTGATTCGCGCGGCGGTCGAGCTTGCGCAAAGCGGCGGCACCATTCAGTCGGGAGGGTCAACGATTACCATGCAGGTGGCACGTAACTATTTACTGACCCTGGATCAGACCTTTACCCGCAAGATTCGAGAAATTTTGCTCGCCCTGCAGATGGAGCAGGTACTCAACAAAGAAGAAATTTTCGAGCTTTACGTCAATAAAATCTTCCTCGGCAACCGCGCTTACGGCATCGCCTCCGCCGCCGAAACCTACTACGATAAGCCGCTAGCGGAATTGACACTGGCCCAAACCGCCATGATTGCTGGCTTACCCAAAGCCCCCTCCGCCTTTAACCCGCTGGCTAACTCGGAGCGCTCACTGATCCGCCGTAACTGGATTTTATTTCGCATGCGCGAATTGGGTCTTATCGACGAGAGCGCCTACCAGCAATCCGTGCAAGCACCCGTCACTGCGCAGCGACACGAAACCCAGCTTGAAGTCGACGCCGCCTATGTCTCGGAACTGGCGCGCCAGTTTGCCATCGATGTCTACAGTGATTCTGCCTACACCGGTGGTTACCGTATTTACACCACCCTTGATAGCGAACTGCAGCCCGCTGCGCACCGCGCCTTGGCCGAAGGCTTGCTGGCATACGATCGCCGCCACGGCTGGCGCGGCCCAGAACAGCAAGACATCCCGGCAAGCCTAGTTGAGGCGCAGGAACAAACCGAAACCCGCGGGCTGGAAGAAGAGCTCGCCGAATCGCCGGAGATTCGCGAAACGGCGCGCCAAGCCGCCGAGCGCAGCCAGACCCAAGTGGAAGGGTTTGACGGCGATGTCAGCAACTGGGTGCAAGTGTTAAGCCGCACACCCCGCTATGGCCTGCTTGAGCCTGCCATCGTGGTCGAAAGCAGTGGCCGCGAAATGCAAGTGCTTACTCGCCGTAATACGATACGCACCATTGCGTGGGAAGGGTTGGAATGGGCACAGCCTTACTTAAGCCCACAAAGCCGCGGCGCAGCGCCTACCTCGGCTGAGCAAATCGCCCAGCGCGGCGATCTCGTCCGCGTGGTGGAAACCGAAGAAGGAGAATTGCGGCTATCGCAGCGCCCTGATGCCGAAGGCTCGCTGGTGGTACAAGATCCGCAAACCGGGGCTATTTTAGCCCTGCAGGGTGGTTTTGATTTTAACGCCAGCAAATTTAATCGCGCCGTGCAGGCCGAGCGTCAGTCCGGCTCGATCTTCAAGCCGTTTATTTATCTCGCCGCCCTAGAGAACGGCGAAATGAACGCCGCGAGCGTCGTCAACGACGCCCCGATAGTGCAAGAAGACGGCAGTGATACCTTGTGGCGCCCGGTCAACTCAAGCCGTGACTTTCAAGGCCCCATGCGGCTGCGCCCGGCGCTTGCTCGCTCACGCAACCTGGTTACTATCCGCGTACTGCGCAGCATGGGCCTGGATTACACCATCGACTACTTGCAAGGCTTTGGCTTCGCCTCTGAACGGCTACCGCGCGGACTATCGCTAGCGCTGGGTAGCGCCGATTTGACCCCGTTGGAGATGACCAACGCGTACGCGGTGCTGGCGAATGGCGGCTTTAAAGTCACACCTTGGTTTATCGACCGCGTCACCCAAGGCGAGGAAGCAAACAATATCTTTGAGGCAGCCCCCGCGGTGGCGTGCCGTGAGTGCGACGAGCAGCAAGAGACCGTTGATGTTAACGGGCGCGAACACCCCGTTGCCCCCCGCGTCGCCAACGCTGAAGCGGTTTATATCTTGCGCGACATGCTGCGCGATGTCATTGAAAGAGGCACTGGCCGAGCGGCGCTCAGTCTTAACCGTGCGGATATCGTGGGTAAAACCGGCACCACCAACAATCAGCGCGACGCCTGGTTTGCCGGTTTCAACAGCGACTTGGTCGCCACGGTGTGGGTAGGCAAAGACAGCAATGAAAGCATCGCCGAGTACGGCTCAAACGCGGCCCTGCCTATCTGGACAGACTTCATGGGCAACGCGTTAGAAGGCCAACCTGAAGCATGGCCAGAGCGTCCTAGCGGCATCGTCACCGCCCGCGTCGACCCCAATACCGGCCGCCGCTTGCACAACGATCAGCCCGGCGGCATCAGCGAGCTATTTGACGCCGAACACTTACCCGACTTTCAAACACGCCGGATTAGCCGCGAGCTGGAAGAAGCCAGCGGCTCAGAAGGCTCCGGCGCGGCCGAGTCGATTTTCTAGCATGTCTAGCCAGCTGGCGTGGCTGTGCAAGCGTGACGCTTCGCGGCCACGCCATTGGCAACGATAGCCGCGAGCATCACCGTCACGCCGGCGATCTCGGTCATGGCACTGGGATAAAACACGCCAATAATCGCCGCGCCGATCGCCACGCGTGAAGGCCAGCGCATCGTCGTAAAGAGATACCCCTCCAGGGCAGCAGCAAAAGCGCCAAGCGCGAGAACCGCAATCACCCCTTTCCACAGCACCAGACCTACCGCCCCCCCCAGAATAATTTCCGGGTTGAAGACCATAAACAGCGGGATCAGGTAAAGCCCCTTGGCGAACTTCCACGCCTGGAAACTGGTTTCCATGGGTTTGCTGCCGGCAATCGCCGCCCCAGCAAACCCCGCCAACGCCACCGGAGGCGTCACGTTAGAGTCCTGCGAATACCAGAACACCACCAGATGCGCGATCAAAAGCGGAATACCAAATTCTTGGGTCAAGGCCGGGCCAACCAACACAATCAGCACGATGTAGCTTGCCGTTACCGGAAGCCCCATGCCCAGCACAAGGCTTGCCAATAGCACCAAGATAAGCGCTAACACCACGTTACCCCCAGAAAACGCGAGCATCATGGAGGAAAACTTAAGGCCCAGCCCGGTAAGCCCGACCACGCCGACAATAATCCCCGCGACGGCACACGCCATCGAGACCGCGACGGCGTTGCGTGCGCCCAGCTCCAGCCCTTCGATCAGCTTGCGCAGGCCGCGCACGCTTACCTCGACCACCCGGTTCACGGTTACCGGCTCCCCTTGGCGCGGCGCGATAAAAAGAAACCACAGCGCGTAGCGCAACACAGCCACAATCACCATTGTCACCACGGCATAGTACCCCACGCGCATGGGCGACATGCTCATCGCCAGCAACCACACCAGCACGGCGAGTGGCAGCAAAAAGTGCCACCCTTCCCGCATGACATCGCGTAACTGCGGCAGCTCACTTTTGCTCATGCCCTGCATCCCCTGCTTGAGCGCGATGATATGCACAAACAAGTACACCGTGGTGAAGTACATCACCGCCGGGAAGATACTGACTTTGACGATATCCAGGTAAGGCGTATTGGTGTATTCGGCGATCAAAAACGCACCGGCGCCCATGAGAGGCGGCATGATCTGCCCGCCAGTGGAAGACGCCGCTTCAATACCGCCGGCCTGCTTAGGCTTGTAGCCTAGCCGCTTCATCAGCGGAATGGTAAAGGCGCCAGTGGTAACCACGTTGGCAATCGCGCTGCCGGAAATTGAGCCCATCCCCGCCGAAGCCAATACCGCCGCTTTTGCCGGGCCGCCGCGCTGACGCCCGGTCGCTGAATAGGCTAAATCGATAAAAAATTTGCCCGCGCCGGTGCTTTCCAGAAAGGCACCAAAGAGCACAAAAATAAAGATATAGGTTGCCGCTACGCCCAGTGGCAGGCCAAAAATCCCCTCCTGCCCCAGGTAGAGCTGACCCGCGATACGATCGAGGCTGTAGCCCCGGTGCCCCAAAATACCGGGCAACCACTCTCCCAGCCAGGCTAAGTCCCCGCGCGGCCCGGCCATGGCGTACGCAATCGCGATCACGCCGATCATCGTCATGCTCATGCCCACCGCGCGGCGACTGGCCTCCAGCACGGTGACCGTGGCAATGCACGCCACGACAATGTCGGTTTGGCTCCAAAAGCCAGCGCGGCTGATGATGTCGTCCAGAAACAGCACCAAATAGCCGCCGGTAATCAGCGCCCCGGTAAAGAAGATCGCATCAATCGCCCAGCCTACGACACCCCGGCCACGCGAGCGCCCAAATGCTGGAAACATCAAAAAAGCCAGCATCATAATCAGTGCTAAGTGAATACTGCGCTGATAAAACAGCCCCAGCGGCTGAATGCCGGCAGAGTAAAGTTGAAAGAGTGACAGCCCCACCGCCACCAAGGTAATACACCAAAGCACCGCGCGGGGCTGTCTGATATTCCCACCGGGCATGATAACGGTGGATTGTTCAGTGTTTTTCATCCGTTTTCACCAGTTGAATCCATACCCGCTCGCCAGCAGCGTCGCGGCTTAAACTGTACGTATGCCGCCGCCCCTCTTGCTGCCACACCAAGCGATGATTAACGGCCATCGCCCCGACGCGCAGCGCATACTGATTACCTGGGACAGGCTCATAGATTTCCTCGATCCAGTAACCGCCCTGACCATCAGAGACCTGCTTACCGCGACCCAGCGTATGGCCGAGCCCCGCGGCAAAATCAGGCTGATGACTACGCTCAAGCTGCATGCTGCCAGCAACGTTAAGGTAGCAGTCGCGCACGGTGAAGTGCTCCACCGAGTGCTCCCACTCAAGGCACCAGCGTCCACCATCGGGCATCGCGGTGTGCCAAAGCGGCTCGCCTTGCGCGCGCGTCACTTGTAGTCGATCCGCTAACACGGGGGTAAACAGCGAGCCCAAGACGGCCACACACGCCAAAACTCCCGGCACTTGCGCCGGGAGTCGTGTCGCTAGCGTGGCAAGCAGCATTTAGGGGCGCAGACGTTCAGGCACCTCAACGCCCGCTTCTTCAAAGTAGCGGATCGCGCCTGGGTGCAGCGGTACCGGCGTTGACTCCATGGTGAATTCCACGGTGGTGTCATTAGCGGCCGGATGCACCGCGATGAGCTCGTCGGTATTTTCAAACAACAGCTGGGTCAGTTGATAGGCAAGTTCTTCATCCATCGCGGCGTTAACGACGAGGACGTTAGGAATGCCGATCGTGGGGACAGCGTCCTCCATGCCTTCGTAGAGATTTTCGCCCAGCGTGTAACGCGCAAATACCGCGACCTCTTCTTGGGCATTGGCAATTTCTTCATCCGAAAGCCCAATCAAGCGAATATCACGCGTTGTCGCCAAGTTCATGATTGAACTCGTGGGCGGGCCAACGCTCCAGAAACCCGCATCGATATCGCCATCGCGAATCGCATCGGCGGTTTCGTTAAAGTTAAACCGCAGAGGGGTGAAATCGTCGTAGCTGATGTCATTGGCTTCTAAAAGCGCGCGCGCATTAATCTCGGTACCACTGCCAGGTGCCCCCACCGAGACACGCTTGCCGGCTAAATCGGCCAGCGTATGAATATCCGACTCCGCCAGGGTCACCAGCTGCACCGCATTGGGGTACATGGATGCCAGTGCCCGGGTGGCTTCAATGTGGCGCGTTTCGAAATCGCCGGTACCGGTATACGCCTGATAGACGGTATCCGCCAGCGCAAGGGCCATGTCGGCATCGCCACGCATGATCAAGCCCATGTTTTCCACCGACGCGCCGGTCACTTCTGCCGTGGCCTGAGCACCCTCGATATGGTTGTTGATCATTTCGGCAAAACCGCCGCCAATGGGGTAATACGTGCCGCCGGTGCCGCCGGTGGCAATGGAAAGCTGCTGTGCCGATGCGGGCAGTGCTACGGCCAACATGGATGCCGCTGCCACATAGTGAAGCGTTCGCATAAACATTCCTCCACCCTTAATAGGGAGTTGTTGACGTTATAAAGGAGGTGATTCTCTGCCGCGACGCCAACAAAAGCGTGCGGTGTTATGAAGCTAGCACGCCTTTCGCGTTAGATGCCAATCTCTTAATGTGAGTTAGCCGCGCTTGCGGCTAACGCGGCTATACTAGGCACGCTTTTTACCATGCGTTTTCATCATTCACCGCCACCATAAAGAGGCGCGTTCATGCCAGTTTGGGAAGCCACGGCGCTTGTCGCCATCGGCGTTGTGGCCGGGTTTATCAATGTGCTCGCCGCCGGCGGCTCAATGCTGACACTGCCGCTATTGATGTTTTTAGGCTTGCCGCCCCAAGAGGCCAATGGCACCAATCGCGTGACAATCGTGCTGCAAAGCGTCTCTGCCGTGGCGAACTTCTTTCGCGCAGGCGCGGCGTATATCGGGCTTAGCCTGCGGCTGGCGCTGCCCGCGGTGGTGGGTTCACTGCTCGGCGCTTGGCTGGCACTTCAGGTGGGCGATGTGCTGTTTGAGGCAATTTTGATCACCGTGATGGCAGGCGCTGGCATCACAATGCTACTGCCTCAACCCCAGCTGGATACCCGCCCGCTCACACCAGAGCGGCTCACACCGCTGATTTATCTCGCCATGTTTGGCATCGGCCTTTATGGCGGCTTTATCCAGGTTGGCGTGGGGATTTTGTTTGTCGTCGTGCTCTACCGCGTGCTGAAAATCGACCTTGCCCAAGTGAACGTTTTTAAAGTGTTGATTGTATTGGTCTACAGCGTACCGGCACTGGCGATGTTTTTGTGGTTTGACCAAGTACGCTGGGGCTATGGGTTACTGTTAGCGCTCGGCAGCATAACGGGCGCTTGGCTTGCGGTGAAGGTCAACATGAGCCAGCGCGGCGCGATGTGGATTAAGTACCTCACATTGGCCGTGATTACCGCGATTTTACTGCGCTTACTATTTGGCTAACCGGCGATAGATCGCACGTATCAACGCAAGCGCCTTTAATTCATTAGGCAGCCTTTACAACAACAACATACAAAACCCTCTACAACAAAAGCATTAATGGGAACAAAACGCGCTACACTAGGTAGGAAATCGCAAAACACATACGTTTTTTTGCCTTGCCCCCTCCAGGGGCTCGTTTTGCCCCCTTTGATTACAGCGTGGCTAATGTGGTCGATACACATAGACAATACGAGGAGAGCCACATGACCGAGTGCCGCATTGCGGACCCGTTTGAGCACCTAGTAATGCTGTCACCGCACGATACCGCTAACGTGATCAACGCCACCCCTATCGGCATCTGCATCACCAATGCAGAGGGGATATTTGAGATGGTGAACCCCGCCTACTGCCACTTCTATGGCTACGAAAAAGAAGAGCTTATCGGTGAGCATTTCACGCTAGTCGTTCCCAAAGCCCATCGCGCTAAGCTTAGCCAACTGCATGACACGTTTATTGCTGGCGAAGAGGCGCAAGAGCTCCGCCAGGAATGGGAGGTGCGGTGTAAAAACGGTGAGAAACGCACGATTATTGCCGAAGCCGCACGCGTCCACGGCGATGACGGCGCGCCGCGCAAAGTGACTTTCGTGGTCGATATCACCAGCCGCAAGCGCCTTGAACAGCAATTAAAGCAGGCCAACGAACGCCTGGATCATTTAGCGCACCACGACGAGCTCACCGGTATTTTCAATCGCCGCGCTGGGCTTATACGCCTAGAAGAAGAGCTTAACCGTTGCCAGCGCTATGACACCAAACTCAGCGTGGTAATGTACGACTTGGATTCATTCAAGCATATCAACGACACCTACGGCCACGGCATCGGCGACGACGTACTACAAGAGATGACGCAGCTGATTGCCAATGGGATTCGCTCGACGGATATTCTCGTGCGTTTAGGCGGTGAAGAGTTTCTGATCATCATGCCGGAAGTCGATATTGCCTCCGCCTACCAAGCCGCTGATCGCTTGCGCCGAGAGGCCGCCGCCACGCCAATGACGACGCATGCGCTAACCGTTACCCTTTCAGCCGGTGTGGCAAGCTACATGAAAAGCTCAACCACACGGCTGCTTGATCGCGTTGATAAAGCCATGTACCGGGCCAAGCAATCCGGCCGAAATAACGTAATGATCGCTGAGGATGTATCATAGCGTTTTGCGCGCTATGATGAAGGCATACCAATCTTAGCGCGCGATGCGCTCAATGCCACTCACTCATACGTCCCCCACTGAAGGAGTTACAATGAGTAACGCCGAACTAAACGAACTGAAGAAAAAATACGTTGCCGCTGGCGCAGCAAGCCCCGCAACGGCCTATGCAGACCGCGCCGAAAACGCCGAAATCTGGGATGCCGACGGCAATCGTTTTGTCGACTTTGCCGGCGGCATTGGTGTCCTCAACATTGGCCACCGCCACCCCAAGGTCGTCGAGGCAGTAAAAGCGCAGCTGGATAAAGTGATGCACACCTGCCAGACGGTGATGCCTTATGAAGGCTACGTAAAATTAGCCGAAAAGCTGAGCCACATTACACCGGTGCGCGGCCATGCCAAGGTCATGCTGGCCAACTCCGGCGCCGAAGCATTGGAAAACGCGGTGAAAATCGCCCGCGCTGCTACCGGCCGTTCCAACGTCATCTGCTTTGACGGCGGCTACCACGGCCGCACGCTCTTCACCATGGCGATGAACGGTAAAGTCGCGCCTTACGCGACCGATTTTGGCCCCATGCCGGGCAACGTTTTCCGCGCGCCCTACCCGGTGCCGTATCACGGTGTCAGCGAAGACGAAGCACTCCGCGGCTTGAAGATGACGCTCAAAACCGACGCCAACCCCAAGGATACCGCGGCAATTATTCTTGAGCCGGTACTCGGCGAAGGTGGCTTCTACCCAGCCTCAAAAAGTTTCTTGGAGAAAGTCCGCGAGATCTGCGATGAACACGGCATGCTGATGATCATCGACGAAGTGCAGTCGGGCTTTGGCCGGACCGGCAAGATGTTTGCCATCGAGCATAGCGGCGTTGAACCCGATCTCATGACCATGGCCAAGTCCATGGCCGACGGCATGCCGATCTCCGCTATTGTAGGCACCGACAAGCACATGGACGCCTCGGGCGCCAACTCGCTGGGCGGCACCTACACGGGCAGCCCCACTGCCTGCGCCGCCGCCCTGGCCGTGCTGGAGGTGTTCGAAGAAGAGAACATTCTCGAAAAGAGCCAAGCGCTTGGTGAAAAGCTGGCACAGCGCTTTAGCGGCTGGGAAGACAAGTTTGCCTGCGTGGATAACGGCCGCAACATGGGGGCGATGGCTGCCTTTGAACTGATCAAAGACGACCACACCCCGAATGCCGAACTTGCCGCCAAGCTTTGCGGTAAGGCCCGCGAAAAAGGGTTGATCCTGCTTTCCTGTGGTCTCTACGGCAACACCATCCGCTTTTTGATGCCGGTAACCATCGAAGACAGCGTGCTCAACGAAGGCCTGGATATCGTCGAAGCCTGCCTTAACGAGCTAGTCTAAATGACGAAACTGGCCCGATAAGCGTCAGTAACACGTAAAAGCGTCGCCTGTTTTTCAGGCGACGCTTTTTTTATCGGCGGTTTTATTCGCCTCGTGGGCGCCGATCACCCTCCAGAAAGTTCGCCACAAACACCGCCTTCCCATACGTCTCAAACGACCACTTCATCACGTCGGAAAGCGCCGCCATCACGGCATCAAACTCACCGAACACCTGAGTACTCATGCGGTTGGCGTGCACCTCAAGACCTGAGTCTTGCAGTTTTTTCACCACGTCTTTGACCGGCGGTTTGAAGTCGTCGGCAAGCGGGTAATAGCTAAGCTGTACGGAAAGATACATGGTGCCTCCTTAAGATGGGGTCATCTGCTGCCAGGCCGCGCGGATGGCCGCGCGGGTCTCATCGGGGTATTCCATGGGGAACATATGCGTACCCGGCACGTTTTCAACACGCAAACCGCGACGCTTAAGGCGTTGAATGCGCGCGGGCGTGAGCAAATGTGAATCTTCCCCCGCGACCACGGTTACCGGCACCTGCAGACGTTGCGGCAGCCGTGTGAGGTGGTCCGGCAGGTGACGAAAAATCTCGACTTCGATACCTGGGTCGAATGTTAGCTCGGCGCGGCCATCGTCAAGTTCACGCGTGCCCGCTTCAATATAGTCGTTGAGGGCCTCGGGGGTAAAACGGCGAAACAACCCGCGGCGGCGCAGGTACATTGCCATTGCCTCGCGGCTTGGCCACACACTGCGCCGCCCTTGGGTTTTGCCCGCCGGCGTAACGCGGTCAATAAAGCCAAAGCGCTTGGCCGCCTTCATTGCCCACGCATCGACACCCAGCATTAACGGCGGGTCGAGCATGACCACGCCGGCAAAACGCTCAGGCCGTTTCGCCGCCGCCATCGCCATTAGCGTTCCGCCCAATGAGTGCCCAACCCCCAACACCGGCGCCTCGTTTTCCGGTAACGCCGCCAATACTTCGTCCGCTAAGTTGGCCCAGTTTGCGTTTACCGGGTAGTCCGGGTGGTGACCAAGCCGGTCGAGAGGGTGCAGGTCAAACTGGTCGCTTAAAGGCGCTAACAGGCTTTTATAACTCAGGCCAGGAAAGCCGTTGGCGTGGGCAAAGACCAATCGCGGGCGTTGGGTAATATCGGCAGACATGGGCAGGCTCTTATCGTTATTGGCGTGATCATCGGCGTCGGGATCAAATTTCATACAGATGTTTTAACGTTACTAGCGCCAAGCGTCAATGGCTTAAAAAAGCGTCAACTGCGTTTCCGGGGGTACTTCCGCTAGCCGATACCCTACGCCCAGCAGGCGCACCGGGCGTTTACCGCGTTGCCAACCGACATTCAGTAAGGTATCAAACTGCGCCGTATTGGGTGCCGGGTCAGCGTGTTCCACGGTGGTTTGAGTAAAGTCGTTGAATTTGACCTTGACCATGACGCCGCGCAGCGCGGGAGCGGGGTCTAGCCGTGCGTAGCGGCGCGCTAAATCGGCAATTAGCGCGGGCAGTGCAGCGCGACAAGCGTCGAGCGTGGGTAAATCTTGGGGATACGTTTGTTCGGTGCTCACCGACTTGCGTTCGCGCTGAGTTTTGATCGGGCGTTCGTCGTGGCCAAAGCTGAGCTCGTGCAGGCGTTTGCCAAAGCGGCCGAAACGCTCCACCAGCTCGGTCAGCGGGCGTTGGCGCACATCGGCGCAGGAGTGAATACCTAGCGCGTGCAGCTTCTCGGCGGTACGCGGCCCTACCCCATGAATCTTGGTGATTGGCAGGGTAGTGACAAAGCGCTCTACGTCCGCGGGGGTGATCACACAAAGGCCATCGGGCTTGTTCCAGTCGCTGGCGATTTTGGCCAAAAACTTATTTGGCGCCACGCCCGCCGAGACCGTAATCCCCACCTCCTGCTGCACGCGTGCCCGAATCGCCTCGGCCATGCGCGTGGCGCTGCCCTGATAAGCACTCACCGCGGAAACATCCAAAAACGCCTCATCCAGCGAGAGCGGCTCGACTAGTTCGGTTACCTCGCGGTAGATGGCAAACACTTGTCGGGCAACGGCCTTGTACTTCGCCATATCGCCACGTACCAAGGTGAGGTGCGGGCAACGCTTAAGCGCCTGCGCCATGGGCATGGCCGAATGAATGCCGTACTCCCGTGCGGGGTAGTTACACGTTGCCACCACGCCGCGCTGCTCGACGCTGCCGCCGATGGCAATGGGAATATCCCGCAGGGCAGGATTATCGCGCATTTCGACAGCGGCAAAAAAGCAGTCACAGTCGCAGTGGATGATTTTACGCATTTCCCGGTTTCAGACCGCTCCTAAACTGTAAACAATCACAGCTTACCATAGGCGTATTCGCTATGTACCGCAGAAGGTGCGCAGCACCTGCTCCCTATCGCTTGCAGGTGCTGCCCACTGCCGTGCTTCACGGGACTCGTCGAACGGGTGCGTGACCACCTCAAGAAGCTGATAAAACGGCGCAAAATCGCCCTCGATAGCAGACTCAATCACCTCTGCCACCCGGTGGTTGCGCGGAATCACCACCGGATTGGCCTGACGCATCGCCTGCTTCCGCGCTTCGTCTTGCCCGGCGACCTGGACGCGCTGCCATTCATCAAGCCACGGCGCCAGTGCATCGGGCTTTTCCGTCAGCGCGAGCAGCGCGTCGCGGTTTTCTTCGTTCGCCGTTTGGGCGTAGCGCGTCAGGGCATCAAAGGTCGCGGTCATGTCCATACGGCCTTGCTGCATTTGCGCCTCTAGCGCCGCCATCATCTGCGCTGCCTGTTCGCTTTCCTCAGCAAGCCCGAGTTTATCGGCGCTAATGCGCGCCCATGCGGGATCAAAGGTGTCGTTAAAGCGGCGTAGCGCGGCGGTCGCTTGCTCAACGCGAGTTTCTTGATCGCCGTCAAGCAACGGCAGTAGGCACTCGGCAAAACGGGCTAAATTCCACTGGGCGATCACCGGCTGGTTGGAGAACGCGTAACGCCGCCCTTCGTCGATGGAGCTGTAAACCTTCTGCGGGTCGAACGCTTCCATAAACGCACACGGGCCGTAATCGATGGTTTCTCCGGCGATGCTCATGTTGTCGGTATTCATCACGCCGTGAATAAACCCAACGCCCATCCATTTGGCTATTAACCGCGCTTGGCGTTTCAGCACCGCCTCAAATAGCGCCAGATAGGGCGACTCGGCGCCAGCAACCTCCGGATAGTGGCGTTCAATGATGTGATCCGCCAGCGCTTTAAGCGCGGCGTGATCTTGGTGCAAAGCGGCAAACTGAAAAGTGCCCACGCGGACATGGCTTGCCGCCACGCGGGTCAGTACCGCCCCCGGCTCGACGAACTGACGCACAACGCCCTCGCCGGTGGTCACTGCCGCCAGCGCGCGGGTGGTGGGCACGCCCATGGCCGCCATCGCCTCGCTGACTAAATATTCGCGCAGCACCGGGCCAAGCGGCGCGCGACCATCGCCGCCGCGCGAATAAGGCGTGCGCCCGCTGCCTTTGAGCTGCACATCAAAACGCTGCCCTTGTGGGTCGACCACCTCGCCGAGCAGCACGGCACGGCCATCGCCAAGCTGCGGAACAAAATTCCCGAACTGATGCCCAGCGTAAGCAAGCGCCACCGGCGCGGCCCCCGGCGGCAGCTGATTGCCGCTAAACCAGCCAGCTAGCGTGGCCTCATCCGGCGGCTCGCCACCGCCGAGGCGTGCGGCAAGCGCGGCGTTAAACGCGATTAATTTGGGCGCTTTGACCGGCGTGGGCTGGCATGTTGACCATAGCATTTCCGGTAAGCGCGTATAGGACGCCTCGAATGTCAGCACAATAAGCTCCATCATTACGTAGTCAGAGTGTTTAATATCCTACCATTTTACTCAAGTAATTTTACGCACGCATAGGGCGATAACATGCTTTCGACACCGGCGCTCCCCCGCGCTTTTTATCACCGCGATACCCTCGACGTTGCCCGAGACCTGCTGGGTTGCTACCTAGTGCGCCGCGTAGAAGACGATCTGCTCGTGGCGAAAATTGTTGAAACAGAGGCATACCGGGGGTCTGAGGATTCGGCTTGCCATGCGCATCGGCGGAAAACGCCAAGAACCGAGGCCATGTTTGGGCCGCCGGGGTATGCCTACGTGTATCTTGTCTACGGAATGCATTGGCTGCTCAACGTGGTAACGCAACCCGAGGGCAATCCCTGTGCGGTACTGATTCGTGCCGTCGAGCCGGTGGCAGGCGAAGCGGCGATGCGCGCCCAGCGCCACGTGAAAGGCCGTAATTTGAGTAATGGCCCCGGCAAACTGACAAACGCGCTAGGGGTCGATAAAGCGCTGTACGGGCATGACATGACGCAAACGGAGGCCTTGTGGATCACCCAAGGGGAAACACCCCACGCCATTGCCACCGGCCCACGCGTAGGCATTGATTACGCCAAGCCCCACGACCGTGATGCCCCGTGGCGATTATGGATCGCCGATAATGCTTGGGTCTCTCGGGCACGCTAACCGTGTGATAATACGTGAACCGCGCGTTCGAGTACCGGCGTAAGCGGCGCACGCCACTGATGCGTTAACAGCGCATCGGCGCGGGTCACCCCAAGCGAAAGCGATGCCAGCGGTAACCCCGCCTCATGCGCGGCGCGGCAAAAGCGGTAGCCGGAAAACACCATTAACGAGGTGCCTATGCACAGCACCCCTTGGGCGCGCGATAACCCCGCTTCGGCGGCCGTGCGGCGCGCAGGCGGCACCACATCGCCGTAATAGACCACATCGGGCTTTAAAATGCCGCCGCAGCGCGGGCAATCCAACACCTTGAAGGCGCTAAAATCGACGTCGAGATCGGCATCACCGTCTGGGGCGTGCTCGGCATCCAAGATCGCGAATGCCGGGTTCATTCGCGCCATCTCGGCGTGCATGGCGTGACGCATCATGTGATAACCACAGCCCATGCACTTGACCAAATCAGCGCGGCCGTGCAGGTCGATCACCCGCCGTGAGCCCGCCCGCTGATGCAGCCGGTCAACGTTTTGGGTAACCAACAGCTCAACGTAACCCATGGCTTCAAGCGCGGCCAACGCCCGGTGTGCGCCGCTCACCTGCGCTTCGCTCAGCGCTTTAAAGCCCACCAACGCCCGTGCCCAGTAGCGTTTGCGCACGCGATGGGAGGCCATGAAATCGCCGTGCTGCACCGGCGGCGAGCGCTTCCACTGGCCCGCCGCATCACGGTAGTCGGGTATGCCGCTATCGGTACTGACACCGGCGCCGGTAATCACCCAGAGTTTCGGGTGGCGGGCGATATACGCCGCCAGCGCATCGCCCGCCTGCGCCACGTGCGGCAATGCTGCCGTGTCGACCATTTTTTTTACCTGCATCAATGTTTTCCCACTGTTTCTTTACCGTGAAAGGCTCACCCCTAGGCAAGCCTTGTACATCTCAACGATACTATTTAAAAATACATATTTAGAAATACATATTGAGAAACACACCTTAGATAGACCGTGTAACCGTCAGCGCTATCCTCTGCGTTGACCTTAAGTTTTCTGTCGGAGAAAGCAGCATGCAACGGGATCACGAAATTGTCATTGTCGGCGGCGGTATGGTGGGCGCGGCACTGGCCGCGCGGCTTGGCTACGCCGGGTTAAACGTCGGGTTGGTTGAGCGCGGCGACGCACCCACAGCGCCTAGCGGCGACTTTGACCTGCGAATATCCTCACTCAATGCGCGCTCGCTGGCGTTTATCGAAGCCAGTGGCACGGAATTACCCGAAGAACGCTGCTGCTCGTTTCGCCATATTGAAGTGTGGAATCAAGGCGGCAAGGGCCACAGCCTGTTTTCCGCGGAAGACAGCGGGCTTGAGCGTTTTGGCGTGTTTATCGAAAACCGCGCCCTGCAATACGCGCTTTGGGAGCGTTTAAAAACCCTCCCCGGCGTTACGTGCTACACCCAGTGCGCGCCGATTTCGACACTCACCAGCAGCGACTCACGCTTAGTGGAGCTGGATAACGGCAAAACCCTTACCGCGGGCTTGGTCGTCGGCGCTGACGGCGCGCGCTCGACGCTACGCGAACTTGCCGGTATCGATATCACCACCTACGACTATCACCAGCGCGCACTGATCACCAACGTGGAAACCGAACTGCCCCAGCAGGACGTCAGCTGGCAATGCTTTACGCCGACCGGGCCCGTGGCCATGCTCCCCCTGCCAGGTCATCACGCCTCGCTGGTGTGGTACGACAGCGACGCGGCCATCCGCGACCGGGAAATGCTCACCGACGACGGCCTAAAAGCCGCCATCGAAGCGGCGTTCCCTAAGCGTTTGGGCAACCTGCTTCGCATCACCGGCCACGCCAGCTTCCCGATCAAGCGCCAGCACGCCAGACGCTACATCGCCAAACGGCTCGCGCTGATTGGCGACGCCGCGCACGTGGTGCACCCGCTGGCCGGGCAAGGGTTGAATATCGGCCTGCACGATGCCGACGCGCTTAGTGACATACTCCTTGCCGAGTGCGACGTGGGCGATGCCAAAGGGCTGCACCGTTTTGAGATTCAACGCCGTCTCGCCAATCAGGCCATGATTACCGCAACCGACGGGTTTCATCACCTCTTCACCGGTAACGCGGCGCTGCGCCGCCTAGGGGATGCCAGCCTACAGCTCGCCGAACGCTTCCCGCTTGCCAAGCGCATGATGATGCAACAAGCCAACGGGCTGAATCCCTTTAAGCGCGGATGAAAGACAAGCAAAAAGCTTTAGATGCTTAAGCTAAGAAGAGTAGGCTGAGAGCTTTAGGCTTAGAAGTTTAGACTGATGCATAGGGCCGTCAGGCGTTGATAGCAAGCGTCACGATGGCCTGCATCTGGTCAGCTCACCTTATTATTTTAGTAACCCTCTGTTTTCAGTGATCGTCTATTTTCAGCAAACGACTATTTTCAGCAAACAACAGGATGAGTGAGCAATGCGGGCATGGCAGATTCAGTGGTGGGTGCTTTCCATCACGATAGTTTTCACTGTCTGCCTGCCGGGCAAAGCATCATACTCAGCCACACTCGCAGAGAATCTAACGTTTAACTGATATGGTGTTAGCAGTGTATTCCCCAAGACTTCACGAAAACGGGTCATCGCTCCAAAGGCCCCTTATTATCAGCACCGGGTAAGTTAAGCATAAACTCCTCTCCTCCTAGGCGGCTATCGCTTGTACGTACTTCTTCGAGCAAAAATCGACTGAGTTCAATTAATACTTCATCACCGATGTGATGACCATAGGTATCGTTAAACTGTTTAAAGTGGTCAATATCTAGAATCGCGATACACAGAGCATTTCCATAACAATTGTAACCCTCCCATTTAGCCGTAAGACACTTTAAACCTGCGCGGCGATTCAATAGTCCTGTCATCTCGTCGTGATGCGCCAAGAAGTCGAGACGATTTTCTAAGCGTTTACGATCGGTCCTCCGCTTCTTGATAGCCATAAAACTCACAATACGCGTGATTCACCATGACAAAATGTCCGTCAGCGTTGGTTACACAGACTCCAATAGGCGCAGCGTGAATCTTCGACTTATATTGTCGTCAGTGGGCATAAAGCCAGATATGGCTGAGGTCAGGAGGATTCATTTATTGTCTCCAGCGGCATCAGGCGATGTGTCATCAATAGCCGCCCATGCATGGTTTACATATTTTACTACTGCTTTAAAAGCCGGTTTTGCGAAAAAGAGATCCGGCTGTAATAGAATGCCAGCTTGCTTTAACCACTATACTTCTTCAGCCGTTTCAACGCCTTCTGCTAACAAGCTCACGGTTAACGGTTAACCTAGCCCAATCAATGCGATCAGCCCTGCTTGGGACTTCAAGTAAGTGTTGCAATTTATGACCAATGAGAGATTAATTTTGAGTAGGCACTTAAAAATTGATACTTGGTAAAATCTTGCATTTAAATAATAAAATATAAAGCTATGGATATATAAATTATTAAGGGGTTAAATATTGGTTTTCTCGCTTAATAAATAAAAAGCAATATTTTTAATTTCGGCTTTATTTATCATTATTAGTGCAATTTACTCAGATTATCCTAGGATGGTTATTACGCTAATAACTAGTTTATAAAAAATTATTAGATAAAAAGAAAAGGGGTTTAAAAAAGCGTGGAATGCTTTGTTGTCCATTGATTAAAGTTAAATATAAACAGCAAATATCCCCCTTCATCGGTCACCATGCGTAAAGCGCTTTTCACGTGATCGATACCCACAAGGCTCTCCGGGAAATTTTTCAATGTGTTCAGGCCGACTTTATCTCGTTGGAGATGAATCTGATGGGGATTTTGTAACAACGGACGCCATGCGTATTAGTCACTAGCCTCAAGTTTTACTGGCTGTGTTAGGGAGACACCGATTACCCAGCTAACTATATGACTGATAATACTAGTGATTTCAGGTCATTTTTAACAGGACAACCATCCTTTATGATAAAAATATCTAAATATATATATTTCAGTTCTATTAAGTCTCTCAAAAGTTACACACGGCTTTTATTAAGTTAATTTATTTACAATAAAATTGGTGCTGTAAGGGTTGTAATCGCATAAATTCCAAAAAAATAAGCTATTTTTACCATACGCAACGCAAATAAAAAGGAACTTTTAAATGCATATTAGTAAACAAAAAAAATCGACAATGCCTCGGCTTTCTCTAAGCGCAATATTCACCAGTATTTTGCTCATATTTATGATTATTATACTTGTCTTATCCATTGTGAGCTTAGCGGGTAACCGGAAAAACTCTGAAGCAGTCAATGAGCTGACAGAACTCGGCATACAGCAACTGAATAACGCTAATCTTGCCTATCTCAATATTTCCCTGGCTCGTGAGCGTTTCGGTGATTACATAACCGCTCGTGAAGAGGGAACCCCGCGTGGAGAGCTCGCTAGCTTACACGAGGCGGCAACTCGCTCGCTTAATAACGCGCAAAGCCGGGTCCAACGCCTAGCGTCAATCGCTGTTGATCCACAAAGTCAGCGTGCGCCTTACATAAATGCTATTAATACAAATATGTTGCACCTGTTGGATGAACTTCTTGTTCCTGCTTTGGCTGCCGATGAACTTTCTGAAGCAATTACTTTTCAGCCTCAAATAGCTCGTGCAGATCGACAATTAACTCGAAGTTTGACCGATTTTGCTCGTTTTGCTGAATCTCGGGCCATGACATTTCAAAAGCAAAACAAGCAGTTCAGTAGTTATATCACGATAGCTTCCATCGCTTTATTTATTCTCTCACTATTGACGACGTTTTTCGTTCGCCATTGGCTAAAGCGTAGTGTTATTCGTCCAGTCGACGTTGCTTTGGCGCATTTAACCGCTATTTCTAAAGGAGACTTAACAGAGTCAATACATCCCAAGGGCTGCAAGGAGTTAAGTTCACTATTAAGTGGATTGGTCACAATGCAGTCTCAGTTAGCGTTGTTGGTTGGACAAATTCAGCAGAGCACCGAAAACATAGCCTATGGCGCAGGCGAAATTGCGCAAGGAGGAGAAAGTTTAGCGTCTCGAACCGAAGAGCAGGCATCAGCTTTGCAACAGACCGCTGCGAGCATGGAAGAACTCACAACGACAGTCAAAAACAATGCGGACCATACACGTGAAGCAAATACCCTTACCACATCGGCTGCCGATGCGGCAGAACAGAGTGGTTCAGAGCTTGAGTTCACACTGCAAATGATGTCCGAGCTCGCTGAGAGCTCAAACCAAGTGCAAGAAATCGTGGGAACAATCGACGGCATTGCCTTCCAAACTAATCTACTGGCGTTAAATGCCTCAGTCGAAGCTGCACGTGCTGGCGAACATGGGCGTGGCTTTGCTGTTGTCGCTGAAGAGGTTCGAACGTTGGCTTCCCGTAGCGCAAATGCGGCCAAAGAAATTCGTGAGTTACTCAACCACAATGTAAAGCAAATTACGAACAGTGCTGAGCAAGCGGAAAAAAGCGGTACGTTGTTACGTGAAATGGTGAGTTCTACCCGGCGTGTTTCATCACTTATGAGTGAAATCGCAACAGCCACTCAACAACAACAGTCGGGTATCGAGCAAATCAGTACAGCAGTCAATCAAATGGATGCTGTGACTCAGCAGAATGCTTCACTGGTTGAACAATCCAGCACTGCTGCTGCTTCACTTAATGATCAAGCCGCTCTACTAAGCAAGCTAGTAAAGCGTTTTCACATTGAGAACCGTGTTTCTTCAACCAACAACCCTCAAAATTTGGAATCTCGCGTTAAGTTAGGAGTATTAGCGGATAACAAGCCAGAGTGGTCAAGTTTTTAACACTTATTCAAACAGTTCACTGAAGCATATTCGCTAATAGCATACGGTTTTTTTCTTGGATATTGATAAATTTAATTTGGCTCTTGCTTTTGAAACGCCTGGAGTGCGACTTATGCAACATAATAACGAAGGCGAGATGCCATTATTTCCGCCTACTACGCTGCGCAAGATGGCTCGTCGCCGTCTAAAACGACAGCTGACAGATATCTCTCATTGGCCTTATGAGAGAACGCAGTCTTTCGTTTCCAAATTGGAAGTGCAGGGAGAAGAGTTAAAAATCCGGAATGAGCACCTGTTACTCGCGAAGACCCGAGTCGACATCGCTCGTGATATTGCTCAATACCGCTACCGCGACCTCTTTGAGAATGCTTTAGTGGGGTATCTGATCTTAGATAGTGAAGGATGCATCCAAGAGGCTAATCGAGCAGCCGTTGTACTTCTTGAAACGACAAAAAGTGCGGTTATTGGACAGCCTTTCTCCACTTTTGTGGCAGCGTCTTTTCAGGAAGCGTTACACCACTTCTGCCTCGTGCTTATTACCACTCAAGTCGCCCAAACAATTGAGCTCAAGCTAACAAAAAACGGAGCGATTACCTCCACCGTGATAATAGAAGGTGTGGTGGAGCCAAATGCAACCTATGGTGACTATCGAGTACGCTGTGCATTGATAGATATTACAGAACGTAAGGGTGCAGAAGATAAACTTCGTATCGCCGACCGTGTCTACGAGAGCATCGCCGACGCTGTAGTGATAACGGACCCCACTGGATACATAAAAACGGTTAACCAGGCTTTTACGCGAATTACCGGCTATTCTGAGAGCGATACCGCTGGTGTAATACTAAGTAATCTTGTTAAGCCCAGGCGATCCGGCAAAACTTTCTATCAAGAGGTGCGGTCAAGCATAGACAACGACGGGTTTTGGCAGGGTGAAATATCCAGTCGCCGAAAGAGCGGTGAAATATTTGCCGGTTGGTTGACAGCTTACCGTCTAGACGACGATCAAAACCAGCCTCTCTCTATCGTGATTATCTTTTCAGATATTAGCCAACTTAAGAGCGCCCAACGCAAGAACGAATATCTTACCAGTTACGACCCTCTAACAGGGTTGCCTAACCGGCGCCTTTTCCAAGAACGACTCCAACAGGCGATCCTTCAGGCTCGGTACGATGCTCGCCAAGTCGCTTTACTAGTATTATGCCCAGACTTCTTTCAAAAAATTAACGATACCTTTAACCATGAGGTAGGTGATGCTGTTTTGGTACAAATGGCCAGTAAACTGGCAAAACTGGTACGTAAAATCGATACCACCGCACGACTTGGTGGCGATCAATTCGCCGTCATTTTAAATGACATTACTTCAGAAGAGGCGGGGTTTATTTCGCGACGCCTGGTGATGGAAGTTGCTGACGCCGTTGAAATACAGCAAAAGAAACAGCGTATTACCCTTAGCGCGGGGATGGCTTTATACCCTCAAGATGGGGAAGACGCCTATAGTCTGTATCAGGCGGCCAGCATTGCCATGCGCCGTGCCCAGGAAGAAGGCCGTAACCAACTGCGGCTTTACGAGTCAGCACTTCATCGCCGTCTACTTGAAGAGAGCGCCATTGAAGAGGGGTTGTACCGAGCGCTCGCCAATGAAGAGCTGCGCCTGGTGTATCAACCTCAATTTGACGCGCATAATCCTGAGCGGCTCGTGGGTGCCGAGGCCCTGCTGCGCTGGCAAGATCCCGAGAAAGGCGCGATAAGCCCCGGACAGTTTATACCTATAGCAGAGAGATCCACTCTTATATCAGCATTGACTTGGCGAGTGATTACACTTCTGTGCAGACAGGTGAATGCTTGGCAGTCTGATGGGCTAAAGGTCCCCCAAATTTCCTTCAATGTCTCGCCACTGGACTTTAAAGAAAAGTCATTCGCCGCGACGCTCTTTCAAATGATGGATCAGCATGGCGTCACTGCCGATCAACTCAAAATAGAGTTGACAGAGAGCGCGCTCACTGAGTACTCCGACCTTGTCCAAAAAGAAATCCATAGCCTTCACGCTTACGGAATCGATTTATCTATCGATGATTTTGGCACCGGATATTCATCGCTTAGCAATCTCAAGTGGCTCCCGTTGACAGAGCTTAAAATCGACAAATCTTTCGTCGACGGTTTGGGCGCAAACGCACACGACAACGCCATTGCCGGCGCAAGCCTGGCCATGGCGCAGGCATTGGGTCTCAGAACCGTTGCTGAAGGTGTGGAAAACGCGCAGCAGCTTGCCTGGCTGCAGGCCAACGGTTGCGATCGCATACAAGGTTTTTTGCTCTCGCGCCCGCTTGAAGTCCAGGATTTTCAAAACCTACTCACATCATAGTGGAAGTGGGCCTTTAACTTTTGTCCTTTAACTTTTGTCCTTTGGTCACTTACTGAACAGCATCAATCTATAGGGATATACCAATGCGTCAAAACGGTCCGGTCACTCAGCGAGAGTACATACTCGAAGATAACGATGTACTGATTTCAAAAACAGATAAAGAAAGCCATATTCTTTACGCCAATCAATCGTTTATCGATGTTAGTGGGTTTCGTTATGACGAATTGGTCAACTCGCCCCACAACATCGTTCGCCATCCCGATATGCCGGAAGCCGTATTCCAGGACATGTGGAGCGATCTTTTAGCGGGGAAATATTGGTCGGGCTTGGTGAAAAATCGGCGTAAAAACGGCGATCACTACTGGGTGCGCGCCAATGTGGTACCGATTCGCGATGGTGACGAGGTTACGGGGTTTTGTTCTATCCGTGTAAAGCCAGGCCGTGACGAAGTCGCTCATATGGAGAAGGTGTATCAGGATATTCGAGAACAAGGGCGGCGCTATGAAGTCAGAAATGGCGTTGCTTATCGTCGCTCGTTACGCCGTCGCCTTTTGCCCATTAATTTTCATAGTATGCGCGTTAGAACAGCCCTCTCGAGTCTTTTAGGGTTTGCTGTGTTTGGCGGTGCCAACATTGGTGCTTCCATCACCTTTTCACACGTAGCACCCAACAGCCAAGCCGATGTGGTGTTTCTTGGTATAGGCCTTTTGGGCGGGGTGGGGGTAGGAGTGTGGCAATGGCTGGTTGGTTCGCGAAACCGTCGTTTCATGTATAAAACCAACGACTTTGCCTTACAGCTTGCGGCCGGTAATTTGGACGCCGTTATTCCAAGCGTCGGTAAAAGTGAGATGGACAGTGCTTTGCGAACCATGGACTTCATGCGGCGTTCATTAGAAGGGCTTATTCGTGATTTAAACGAGCGCGTTGACCTCGTTAGCCCTGCCGTCGAAAGCCTATCTCAAGGCAACGATGCCATGGCAGAACGTCTTGAACAGCAAGCATCTGCCGTACAGCAAACAGCAGCCAGTACGGAAGAAAT
Source organism: Vreelandella vilamensis (assembly GCF_031451755.1). NCBI lineage: Bacteria > Pseudomonadati > Pseudomonadota > Gammaproteobacteria > Oceanospirillales > Halomonadaceae > Vreelandella > Vreelandella vilamensis. The sequence goes on from NZ_JARWAN010000013.1 coordinate 94,291, forward strand.
TTCCTCTACCGTCGCTCAAAGCGCAGAAAGTGCATCAGCAGCCAGCCAAGCGTCTGTCGGTAATGTCAGCCAGGTCGATCACACAAGCCAAATTATGACGCGGCTCGCTGAAGCCATGGAAGAGATCACACAACACGCAGAAAACATGTCAGGGATCGTTCGCACAATCGACTCTATTGCGTTTCAAACCAATATCTTGGCATTAAATGCCTCTGTTGAAGCGGCTCGCGCCGGCGAACACGGACACGGCTTTGCGGTGGTGGCAGAAGAGGTTCGTAAACTCGCTCGACAATCAGCCGAGGCGGCGAAACAAATACAGGCGCTTATAGAAAAGGCACGCCAAAGCATTCACGGCGGCCAAGCACAGGCAAACGAGGCGACAGAAGCAATGGCGCATATCCGTCAGGCGAGTCATCAAGTAAACGACCTCATGGGCGAAATTACCGCCGCAAATCACGAACAGAGCGAAGGCATTCGCCAAATTAGCAGCGCCATTAATGAAATTGATCAAAACACGCAATCGAGTGCGTCCAGCATGACCGCTTACAAAGAGGCAACCAACGATCTGGTGGAGCAAATGCAAGCCCTCGCCCATAGCGCCCAAGCGTTTCTTAGCGAACGCGAGCGCCGCGCATCAACACAGAAAATGCCTAATACTCATAAGAAAGCACTACCGGGGCGTCGCACAGATGTGTCGTCCACAGCCGCAACAGCTCGCAACGCACCCTCTGCATCCGATGATGATTGGACGAGGTTTTGATAACCCAGAAAGCTTCCTGCTATTTGTTTAAATTACATCAGTTGAGCCATGTGTATGTATACCAGTAAAACTGCAGGCAGGGGTTTTATTAGCTTAGGAATATGCCTTCGCGACAAAAATCCTACAAATACGAACAGATTTAAGACGCTTTTCCAAGCGGAGTTAGAGGCTCTCGGGGAAGAAGGTGACAGTGACGCCAATTTCATGCTGGGCCTTCGCGCCTATCATGGTGCCGATAGTTCACCTGCGCCGCGTGTAGCGGCGGTGTATTGGCGACATGCCGCTGAAAAAGGACATACTGACGCGATGTACTCCCTTTCCCTGCTTTACCTTAATGGTAGGGGAGTTCAGGCATCACCTAAAAAAGCGATCGAACTGCTCTATCACGCCTGCAGTCGACACCATCCTGGTGCCCTTAATCGGTTAGGGTGTCATTTTTGGTGGGGAGACGTAGTGTCTCAAGATCGCGAAAAAGCGTTAACGCTTTTTACTTATGCGCATCAATTAGGTTCCGCTGAGGCAGCGTATAATTTAGGCATTTATTGTCTGTCACCGACCCCGTCATATAATGATGTAAGGTCTGGTATTCACTACTTATGCCAAGCCGCTCAGCAGTATCTTCCGGAAGCGATGGCGCAATTGGCGGCCTGTTTTGACGGCAAATACCCACTTTTCGAAGACCGGGCAGCTTCCCGTCAATGGAGAGAGTTAGCTGCTCGTTTTGATCACTTGCCTTCTCAACTACATCTAGCCAGCCACTACTTATATATAGATAAAAGTCAAAAGGCTTATCAATGGTTACATCGTGCGGCCCAGCAGGGCCATGCGCCTCGCAACACTTAAAGCAGCGGCTTGAAAACGTATTAGCTGACTGCAACAGAAGACAACCGACCTTTTATCAATCGCGCAGCAGCGCGCGATAGTAACGGGCTGAATCCATTCAAAATGTGCTGGAACCGACTACGCTGAGGGTGTGGCCACTGTCGGTGGCCAATAACAATCACAATGATCCCTTATCCAAGGAGAACTCATGGCGCTTATTCAACGACACCCTCTGCTCACGTCAGCGTGTCTCAGCATCGGTGTGCTCGCTTCCTCATCGCTAATGGCGTGGGACGGCGTGGTCGATAAACAGTCCTTTACGTTAGATAACTTCACCACTCAGGGGGGAGAAGCCATTCCTGACATAACGGTGGGCTGGGAAGCCTACGGTGAATTAAACGACGCGCGCGATAACGTCATTTTAATTACGCACTTTTTCTCTGGCACCAGCCACGCGGCGGGGCGCTATGAAGCCGATGGCGAGCCAACTGGCTACTGGGATGCGATTATTGGCCCCGGCAAACCGCTGGATACCGATGAGTACTACATCATCTCCTCCGATACGCTGGTCAACCTCAACGCCCACGACCCGAACGTCACCACCACCGGGCCTGCGTCTATCAACCCGGACACCGGCGAGCCGTGGGGGATGGATTTCCCTGTCGTGACGATCCGCGATTTTGTCGAGGTGCAGCGCGAGCTGTTAGAGAGCCAAGGCATTGAATCGCTGCATGCGGTCATGGGCGCTTCAATGGGGGCACTACAGGCGATTGAGTGGGCTAGCGCCTACCCCGAGCGAGTGGAACGCCTTATCTCCGTGATTGGCGGCGGCGTTGCCGACCCCTGGCTGCTCGCAACGTTAAGCGCCTGGGCCGCGCCGATTCGCCTGGATAGCAATTGGAACGAGGGGGACTATTACGACGGCGAGCCACCTACCAAGGGGCTTAAAGAAGCGCTTAAGCTCGTCACGCTCAATGCCAACCACTGGCAGTGGGCCAACGATACCTTTAACCGCGACTGGGCTGACGAGGGCCGCGACCCCGCCAAGGATATCAACGCCCACTACGCGATTGAGCAAACGTTAGATGATATCGCCGCCGCACGTGCGCAAACGTCCGACGCCAACCATTTTCTGTACCTGGTTCGCGCCAACCAAACCTTTATGGCAGGCCACGGCGACTCATTAGAAGCGGGGCTTTCCGCCATCGACGCCCCTGCGCTAATGTTGTATAGCGAAAACGACCTCGTCTTCGCCCCCGAGGGCGTACGCCATACCGCAGAGCTTATTAAGGCTGATGGCACCGACGTGACGCTTGAAACCTTGGAAGGAAATCGAGGTCACCTGGATGGTGTCGTTTCCATCGACCAGGCCAGCGATACGCTACGGGAGTTCTTAAAGTAAGGCGTTGAGCGCTGGCGTTGGTTTCAGCGCCAGCGTTTGAGTCTACGCCACCCCGTAAGGAGACGACATGCCACGCTTTCCCGACCATCTGCAGGGTGACGGCCCGCATAATCCTTTCCCTGGTATCAAGGTATTGGAGCGCAAGCTCGGCCACCCGATCCCCCACCGCTTGGGCTCTAACGAGGGCCTGGACATGCCCCATCGTGCGCTGCGCGAGCACTTCGGCGATGCGCTGGCCGAGCAGGTTTACGCTTATGGCGACGCTGAAGCCCTGGGCGTTCGCCAGCGCATTAGCCGCCAGCAGAACATACCGCTTGAAGCGCTGCTGGTGGATGCTGGCGCCGATAGCCTGATGGCCCTGGCGCTACGCGCCACCTGCACGCCCGGGGCTAGCGTAGTGACCACCGCCGGCACCTACCCTACCTTTGCCTATTTTGCCCGCGGGCACGGCTGCCGCATGGTGGAGCCCGCCTATCAGCAATCCCCCGGCTTGCTAGCACCCGATTTGGCGGCGCTCAACCACGCCGCTCACGAGTCGCAAGCGCGCCTGGTGTACCTTGCCAACCCGGATAACCCGAGCGGCCATTTGCATACGGATGCCGACATTCGCGCACTGCGCGATACGCTTCCGAGCGATTGCTGGCTGCTGCTCGACGAAGCCTACGGCGACTTCCGTGACGATGCCGAAAGCAGTGTGCTGGCCAATGTCCTTCCTGGCGTTATTCGCCTGCGCACCCTCTCCAAAGCGCATGGCCTCGCTGGCCTGCGAATCGGCTACGCCATCGCCGAGCCGCAAACGCTCGCGATGCTGATGAAAGTCAGGATTCACTACGCGGTATCCACGCTGACTCAGGCGGCGGCCGAGGTAGTGTTGGATCACCCTGACGAGACCCGTGCGCACATAAAGGCGGTAAAAGCCCGGCGGGAAAAACTGGCCCAACATTTTCGCGCACTTGGCGCTGACGTGCTGCCTAGCGCGACCAACTTTGTGGGTATCCGCTTGCCCAGCGCTGAACTGGCAGGCACCGTCCACCAACAGCTATTGAACGAAGGCACGCTGATCGCTCGGCTCGGGCACCCATCAATTGCCAGCGTGCTACGCATTACCGCGCTAGAAGACGCGCTGACGCCGAGGCGCTTAGCACCGGTGGAAGACGCGATACGCCAACAGTAGTCAGCACCATGGCGTCGGCGATGTTTACTCAGCGCAATCAATACATTTGAGCACCAGCGGATCCCAGTTAAGGCGTTTGGCACCGATCCATTCGCCGCACTCGATGCACTCGCCAAATTCCTCGTTATCGAGCCGCTGTAGCGCGCCGACGATCCGCTTGAGCTTCAACTGGCGGCGTTCCTCTTCGGCTTTCGCCATTGCCTGCCCTTGCAGCGCGTCCATGCGAGAGAGCCGCCCCACCGAGGTTTGATCCAGCACCACCGTATCGCGGGAAGACTCGCTGTCTTCACTTTCCGCCTTTAGCTCTTCGCGCAGCCGCAACAGTTTTTCTCTTACCGCATCGGCATCAAACTCGGGATGATTCATTCCCGTCTCCTCTTTGTCAGCTATTAAAGGGTAACTGCCTGCTACACTAGCGGCTTTTATCACGCTTGTTGAGCGCCGTTTCTGACAAGCGTTTTTTGACCAACACTGTTACGGAATAATGCCATGGGATATCGCACGCTGCTGCGTGAACATCGCCCTTTGCTTGCCATTGCCTTTTTAGCGATGTTCAGCTCAAGCTTGGGGCAAAGCTTTTTTATCGGCCTGTTTCAAGCGCCCATCTCGGAGCACCTAGGCTTGAGTGTCGGCCAGTTTGGCACCGGCTACGCGGTGGTCACACTGGCGGCGGGTTTTTTCATGCTGTACTTCGGGCCGACAGTGGATTGGATTTCACCACGCCGTTTCGCCATCACCGTGCTGATGCTGCTCGTGTTGGGCATTGCCCTGCTCACGCTTTCGCCTTGGTGGTGGCTTGGCATTTTGGGCCTTGGCATCGTGCGCCTGTGCGGACAAGGGATGCTCACCCACTTAGGCAACACGCTCGCCGCGCGGGAATTTACCCATCTCCGCGGCCGCGCGATGGGGTTGGTGAGTTTGGGGATTCCGCTGGGCGAGGCAGCGCTGCCGCCGCTGGTGGCTTTCACGCTTTTATGGCTTACCTGGCAGCAGTTTTGGTGGCTCTTCGCGCTAACCATCGCCCTTCCCTGGGCGTGGCTTTTGATCAAAGCCCCCTGGCCAATCGCGCCGGCTGTTAAACCCTCCACACGTGACACCCAAGGTCCTCGGCCGTTTCTTGAACGTCATTTCTGGCAGTTGCTGCCGCTTTTGATGTCACTGCCCATCACCATGACGGGGCTTTTTATCTACCAAGCGCAACTGACCGACGCGCTGGATAGCTCGCTGACCGTGTACGCACTGGCCTTAACCGGCATGGGGTTTGCCAAACTGCCCGGTGCGCTGCTCGGCGGGCGCTGGGTGGATAAACTTGGCCCGGTGCGGCTCGCCCGCCTCTATCTTTTACCCTACGCGCTGGCCATGGTCATCGCGCTACTGGTGGGCGGGCATGTGAGCATATGGGCGCTGATGGTCGGTGGCGGTTTGGCCATGGGCGCGCAAGAGCTGGTCGCCTCCGGGCTTTTAATCAAGCTTTGGGGGGCTGAGCACCTGGGCCGGGTACGCTCGGCGCTCAGCGCCTCGATGGTGTTTTCCACCGGCATCGCGCCAGCAGTGCTTGGTGTGCTACTTGGCGCTGGCGTCACGTTTGAGGTCATTCTCACCGGAATGTTCGCGTTCATCATCGTCGGCTGGCTATTGGCACAGCCGGTATTGAGAGTAGCGAAAACAGCTGAGCAAACCGCACGTTAAAGCCTAACATTAGCGCAAAATCAGTACCGGCAAATGGGCGTTACGCAGCATCGTGGTGGTGGTGCTACCGACCAGTAAGTGACGGATACGCGAGTGCCCGTAAGCGCCCATGATGAGCATATCGATGGCGTTTTCCTGCTTGTAGGTGCGCAGCGTCGCTTCCACTTCGCCAGCGCGAATGGCGCCTTCGGCTTCGTGTCCGGCGTCGCGTAGGGTCGTAAGTGCCCAGTCAAGCTGGGAGCGGTTCTCTGCGGTATCCGCCCCGACGATCACCACGTGGCAGGCAACACCTTGAAATAGCGGGCTTTTGGCGAGCATTTCCACGCCTTTGCGCGCGGTTTTGCTGCCATCAAACGCCATCATCACATTTTCCGGCGATTTAAACTCGCCATGCGGCACCATCAAAATCGGACGATGCATTTCGCGTACCACCCGCTCAAGGTTAGAGCCCAAATGGCCACTTGCTTGATGAGCCGTTTCGCCACGCTTGCCTATCACGAGAAGGCGCACATCGTCTTCAAGCTCCACCAGGGTTTCCACCAGTGTGCCGTTGCGCTGACGCGTGCTAGGGGCAGTGACGCCTGCGTTGATAGCGCGCTCTTTGGCCGCTTCTAGCATTAAGCGCCCCTGCTCACGGGCGACTTTAGCACGCTGTTCTTCAATATCTGTCGGGTCCCGTGTGATTAACCACCTTCTTGGTAAATAACTCAGGACGCTTGGTTTGCCATTCCTTCATTATCGCAATCGGTGATTGAT